>JAHEBA010000134.1:4957-6815 GCA_024642465.1 Alphaproteobacteria bacterium | reverse complement strand
GTGTTAGTCCCTAACTTACGCGCTCCGGCTAGACTCGGCCCGATTTCGTGCAACTTGAAATGAGCCAATCCAAGCCGATGTGTGAACGTTGTCTGGAATATGCACTGCGCAGCTGGGACGATCATGCGCGACTGAACTCCGCAATACTCCCACTGAAGTCTGGCACGCTCCAGGGCAGTACCAGCGATGGAACAGCCGTCGCAGTCACTCAAGGCCTTGTTGATCAACTCGACAGTGGAGTTTCATGGACCTCCGCCACTGGCGCGACAGTAACCACCATTACATTCGGGTTCACGACATCATCCAGTTTTGCCTCTGGTTTCGGTGAAGCAAGCGGTTGGTCCTCGTTCAGTGATGCACAACAGCAGGCCGCTCGGCTTTCGATGGCCCTTTGGGATGACGTCCTCGCAGTTGATTTCGTCGAAGCAACCGGATCCCAGGCCAATTCGGCCGACATCAAGTTTTCCAACACGACGACGAATATCGGTTATGCGCACGCCTACTTTCCAGCGCGCGCGGGGACCGAGTCCAGCAGCTACGACAAGATCGCGGGCTCTGTCTGGCTCAATCCTCGATATGACAGCAGCTCGGGGATCAACAATCTGGTTGATCCAGTCGTTGGCCAGCATGGCTTCACAACCTACATCCATGAAATCGGTCATGCGCTGGGGCTTGATCACGCCGGCAACTATAATGGCGGCGCGCCCCAATACGGCGATCCGTCGACTGGCTGGTTGTTCGCAGAGGACAGCGAACAATACACGGTGATGTCGTATTTCAGTGCCGAGAACTCCGGCGCAAACTGGTCTGAATGGGTCTCCCTTGGTGGTGGCTGGTACCAGCTTGTCACCTATTCGCCGCAAACCCCGATGGTTTACGACCTGCTTGCGGCTCAGCAAATCTACGGCGCCGACTACACGACACGTGCGAATGACACCAGTTACGGGTTCAACGCAAGCGCCGGCTACTGGCTTTACGACTTCAGCCAGAACACCAAACCATTCCTGACCATCTGGGATGGTGGCGGCGTTGATACGATTGACTTGTCGGGCTGGTCCACCTCATCCACCCTGACGCTAGTGGCTGGCAGCTACTCCAGTGTCAACAACTTCACCTATAATCTGGCGATCGCCTTCGACGTCGATATCGAGAATGCGATCGGTGGCTCAGGCGACGACATCCTCACCGGTAATGACCTGGACAACGTTCTGACCGGTAACGCAGGCAATGACAAGCTGATCGGGGCGCTTGGCAATGACCACCTGTATGGCGGGGCGGGGACTGACGAACTGATAGGTGGCGGTGGCAATGACTGGCTCGATGGAGGCGCCGGTGTCGACGTGCTTATCGGCGGGGATGGTGATGACACCATTGTCTACGATGCCAATGACAATCTTTCGCTGCTCGATGCAGGCAAAGGTTTCGATACACTTCTGTTTGTAGACGCGTGGCACCCGTTCGACCTTGCCGGCCATGCCTTTGAGCAATCCGCCGTCATCCGGATCGACACTACGGGAGCTGTTTGGGAGACCTGGACCGACAGCTACGATCTCAATGGCAATCTGGTGCGCACTGACATTGCCAGTGATGACGGCAGCAGCCGGGTCGTCGATTACGACGTCTACAACGTGGAAGCCTGGGCTGAACGCATCCGTGATTACGATGCCGGTGGTAACCTTTTCCAGGAAACGCTGTTGCCGGATACCGGCACCACCAACACAGCTCCAAACGCTGTTGCCGACAGCTTCACCACCACCGAGGACACGCCGCTTGCAAGCCTGGACGTGCTGGCCAATGACAGCGATCCGGACGGCGACAGCCTGAGCATCTCCGGTACCCCTGTCGCCGGCAACGGGAC
>JAHEBA010000134.1:0-4857 GCA_024642465.1 Alphaproteobacteria bacterium | reverse complement strand
GTCGAAGGATCGGTCGGGACAAGATACTGGGGAGCGACTGGAGAACTTCAGGCCGGCGTCAGCTACTCCGTCGTCTCGGTCAACTCAAACCCGTCCGCTTCCCAGGGCGTGCCTTACGACAACATGTTGCAGCCGGGCAGCGCTCCGGCCGGCAGCGAAAGCACGGCCACCGTTACCGTCACCGTGACTGGCGTCAACGATGCCCCCGTCACCACACCCGACAGCTTCACCACCACCGAGGACACGCCGCTTGCAAGCCTGGACGTGCTGGCCAATGACAGCGATCCGGACGGCGACAGCCTGAGCATCTCCGGTACCCCTGTCGCCGGCAACGGGACCGTCACTATCAACCCCAACGGCACCCTCGCCTATACCCCCAACACGGGCTTTACCGGTACAGACCAGATCTCCTACACCATCTCCGATGGCAATGGCGGAACGGACACCGGCTCCGTCACGGTGACAGTAGAGCCGGCTGTTGCCCCGACTGCCGAAGCGCGCAATGACAGCGTCAGCGTGAATGAGCACGAAGCCGCCGGAGACGTCGACCTCAATGTGCTCAGCAACGATGGTGCAACCAGTATCTATGCGATCAACGGCAGCACCTCTGCCGTGGGCCAGAGCCTCGCCGGCTCGAACGGCGGCCTGTTCACCCTGAATGCCGACGGTTCCCTCGACTTCGATGCAGCCGGCCAGTTCGAACATCTTGGTGTGGGCGAGAGCCTCACCACCTCGATCTCGTACTCGATCCTGGTCGATGGCGGCGCCAGTACACCGCTTGCCGCGGCCAACCCCGCCGATGGCATCACCATCTCGGTGCTGGCCATCGATCCCGCCTCGGTGCTGCCGACCAGCGGCAGCTTCGTTGCCTCTGCCGCCATTGCCGGCCCTCTCGATGATGGCACCATCACCATCACCGACACCGTCGACCTGACCTTCTCAGACGACAATAATGGCCGCGAAACCGCCACCTCCTCCGGTGCCGTGGGCGGTCGAAGCTGGAGCGATATCTCTACCGATAACGAGTACCAGTGGTTGTTGGAGAACAGCCAGACCGGCGAACGCATCACCGTCTTCCAGGTCGAGGTCGAAGGATCGGTCGGGACAAGATACTGGGGAGCGACTGGAGAACTTCAGGCCGGCGTCAGCTACTCCGTCGTCTCGGTCAACTCAAACCCGTCCGCTTCCCAGGGCGTGCCTTACGACACCATGTTGCAGCCGGGCAGCGCCCCGACAAATAGCCAACTGGCCATGCTCGACATACACGACAGCACGATGATGTTGGATACGGAGGTCACGCTGCCCACAAACGACAGCATTGACAGCTCCTTGCTGAATGACATCGGCGAACTTTGGGAGCTCTTGATGCAGGCCCATAGCAATGCATGGTTCGATGACATGCTTAATAGACTTGAAGGTGATGGTGCACCTCATCTGGATCAGCGAGGATCCAGTTGGCCAAACGGGGAGCTGTATGAACCGCGCTGGGATATCCAGGGAAGCATCTCAGATCTATTGCATCATCAAGCTGGATTACCGTCATTTGATGGGCTTAGTGACGACGCGGCGGCGTCTGCCGAAACCGTGATCTAGAGCGCCACAAGTAACATGCTATCGCTTTTGTTTCGCATTACACGGCCCACAGCAGGTTTCGAGGATATCCTGCTCGAAGCAGCGTTAGGAGCGATGTTCATGCGGTTCCCGTTGGACCGTCTCCATTTGGATTGAGCGTTCCACCTCGCAAATGTTCATAAATGTCCGGCTCTCCGCTCGTGCCGGGTCCAAACGCACACTGACCGACGAGCTAGAAGACCATCAGGACCAGGAAAAAGGTGATCCCAATCTCCCGAAGGTCTAGATCCCTGAACCAAGTCCTGCGTCTCGGTGGCGGTTTGCTGTACCAGTTCATCAGGCCGCTCCTTCATCGGTGCGACGCGTTTAATTTTCAGCGGCTGTGATCTCTTGTGTAGGGACCTGATCGGGATTCGGCTGTAGGGCCGCCTGGTGGCTGTCTCGCCAAAGTGCTTTCGCAGCCGGTTCTGGGTCGACGCCTTGGACCTGCCACCAGCCGCGTTCGTTGCCGGATGCGTGCAGGTTCCGGTGATGGGTTGAACACAGGGGAACAGTAAACTCGTCCGATACCTTGCGACCCATTGCCCGTGGTTGCAGATAAGTCAGATGATGGGCCTGGGCCCGGTTGCGACCGCAAACCAGGCAAGGCCTGGAGGCTACCCGCTTGAGATGATCGGGATCCCGTTCGCGGCGGGGCTCGCTCAGGGCAAGCTGCGACTTGTCGATCCGGCCTCGGGCCTGAGCGATGCGAGCCGCTTCTTCCAGCGGGTCGATCTCCGGCCAGTTCGGAAGTGTGCTGGGGGCGGTCGACGTTTCAGTTGTGTTGCCAGCCAGTACTGCCTGCCCGGCCTCAACCGCCGTCCGGTTGCGTTGATTAGTCGGATGAGTTCCGGATTTACCGGAGCCGCTAGCAGATCGGTTACAAGCGCGATGCGGTGCTGGCTCTGCCGGACCCGCATACAGCGACAGGCCAAACGCATTGCCGAAGGTCATCAGCGCCCGCTTGGTGGCATCGGTCTCGGCCGCCTTGGCAGCACGGTCATGGGCAAGGCCGGGTGTGGCTTCATGGGCCTCTCCGGCACCTGAGCCTTCGCGGACAATACTGGTTTCACCGGCCTTCACGGTGATGCGGACACGGGTGAGATAGGCGGCTGAGAAGCGTGCGCCATTCTGCTTGGTCCAGACGCACTTGCTATCGACCGTCTCCCGGTCCCAGCCATCAAAGCCGAAGATGCGATTGGCCTCGGCAATGACATGCCAGCCTTCGAGGTAATGAAGTTCAGTGCCCTCCACCAATCTGGAACGGACATTTCGGGGCTTGAGCTTTGCCCGCAGCTTCCTGACCTGTTGAACCTCGAACCCCATCACCTGGTCCTCACCGCCAGCGAGACCTTTGAATTTGACAGCTGAGCACCACTCACGGCGGTGCCAGCCTTGATGGCATCGAGGATGGCGCGCTTGTCGAGCTTGGGGGCCTGAGGGATCCAGAACCATTCCGGGATGTCCTCTTCAGAGGTGATCGCCACACCGGGTGGCGAGATTCGCAGTGACACGGTAAAGTCTGGCTCACACAGTTTTTCGAGACCGGTTTCTTCCATGACAGCCAGCGCTACTTCCCGCTTCTTCTCGATCCGGTGCCGGATGCGCTCCAGCCGCACCTTCAAATCATCGAGCCGCCCCTTCAGACCAGACAGCATGGCTTCATCCTCCAGCGCAGAGCGCACGACTTCCCCCAGAGCCTCCTTCAGGTTGGTGGCGCCTTCCAGCGTATCGAGCAGCGTGGTCTCATCAATGTCTGGATCGGCTTCAATCAACCGGCGACGCAGTTCGCTGAACCGGGCAGCTTCTTCGGTGAGTAGGTAGATGGACATGCTGATCTCCTTGGGAACAATATTGTTCTATAATAGAACAAACATGTTCTATGTCAAGTGTTTTGGAATTTCCGCCCCGTGCTGACGCCTCAACAAATAAGAGCTGCTCGTGTTTTTGTAGGCTGGAGTCAGGCGCAATTGGCCGCTTCAGCTGGCGTGAGCGATATGACAGTGAAAAGGTTTGAGACAGAGAAGGGCGAGATATCAGGTACTGTCGCGTCTTTGCAGCGGATCCGCACCGCCCTGGAGGATGCTGGCGTCGAATTCATTGACGCCACTCAGGACAAAGGTCCTGGTGTCAGGCTGGCCAAGCCCGACTAGCCGGCACAGAGTGGCCGTGCTCAGCTTGCCGAGAGTGGCTTGCCAGATCATTACCACTGAGGTAAGCGAGCTGTGCTAAAACCAACAAAAAGACGGCTGTGAGATCGGCCCTCTATGCCTGCAAGGTTTTCAGCACCTCGAAAACGGTTCTGGGATCGTGTTCGCCCTTGTAAACGGCTGGCGGCCTGCGATCCAGTTCGAGCAGTTCAGCAACTGCCGTCCAGGCCGATCGAACCGAGTACTCAACCGTATAGACAACATCTTCCGGCATTTCCGTGAACTGCCCGAGGAAGGCCAGGTTTCTTGATCGATCCGGAACCACCTTCGGCCGATCGCCTTGTTTTCTCGGCATGAACACACTGCCGGCATAGGGCATCACGGCGGGGATGCAAACGGATGTATCGATGATAACTTCCAGGTCATCGTCAAAGCCCAGGTGACGAACAACCTCCTCAAGGATCTCAGCCCCGCTGCACTCCAACATCGGCTTGTCGATGAAATTGCCATGTTCATGCACAAACAGGCCGTAGCCCCACCACACAAAGCGATCCTCGGGCTGATCGACAAAGTGCGGGTGATGAAACAAGGTGAACGTGATCAGCCAGTTCGATGCGGTCAATGTCATCAAGCCGCCCCGTCCGGCCTTTCGATGTGACAGATGCTCCACCTGGTCGATGAACTTGGGGCTCGACGCGGTGACCGTGAACGACTCCCAGGCGGAGACTTCAGGCTGAGCGTTGAACGCTTGCGGGTTGCCAAATTCAGGATCCAGCGGGGCGAGCTTTTCCCACAATGACCAGCTGCCATCAACGCGACCGGCAATGAATTGGGGCGGCTCAGTCATGGTCCCGAAAGTGGCATCAGCAACCAGCGATCCATTGGTTACAAACACCAGGTCCTGTGGCGCGATATTGATCTGCGTCTCCTCGCCATCTCGTTCAATCGTGAGGCTGTTCACCAAAATGTCTGCTATCGCCGGGTCGAGGTTGAGATCGGTCACTTTGGTGTTGACCTGGAACTCCACGCCCAGACTCCTGAGCCAGCGCTGTAGCGGCAGAACGATTGCGTCATACTGATTGAACCGAGTGCGTTG
>JAHEBA010000133.1 GCA_024642465.1 Alphaproteobacteria bacterium | reverse complement strand
CCGATTTCGACTGGTGGCCGACGAAGTTGCCCTTGATCATCTCCAGTGCCTGGGCGCGGGCCATGCCGCGCAACAGGTCGGACGCCTGCACCGGCGCACGGCGGGCCTGGACGCGGGCTTCGGCTGCCAGCAGGTCGAGGTATTGCTCGAGGTCGGGCCGGATGATGGCGCCGCGCGGGGGGTTGGCCAGCATGGCGTCGGCATAGACGCGGTAGCCGTTGGCCGCCCGGGCCGGAAGAATGAACGCGGACACGGCCATGCCGCCGATGAAATGCCGCCGGGTGATCGCCGTCATTGATCAAAGCTCCGTCACGAATGCCTGGATGGCGTCCAGTACGGCGGCTGTTTGGTCCTTTTGTGGCGAGTGCCCGCAATCGTCCAGAACGCAGGTTGCGGCCGGGCCGGACACCTGCCCGGCGATGGCATCGATCTGGGCCAGCGTGCCGTATTCGTCATCGCGACCCTGGACGAGCAGGCACGGCACGGTGACGGCGGGCAGGTACTCCTCGATGTTCCATGACCGGAAGCCGGGATCGAGCCACGCTCCGTTCCAGCCGAGGAAAGCGCACTCGACGTTGGGCCCATGATGGCGGGCCAGCCGATCCCGCAAGTTGCCCTGCTCCCAGGCCTCGCGGGCGGCTTCGATGCCTGCGATGGAAATGTCCTCGACGAAGACGTGCGGGGCCATCAGCACCAGCCCCTTCAGGCCCGGCTGCGGGCAATGGCTGGCGTGAATGAGGGCGATGGAGGCGCCGTCGGAATGACCAAGCAGCAGGTGCGGGCGGCCATCGAGCTGCGCAACGACATGCGGCAGCACCTCGATTGCCTCGCCGTGCATGTAGGTGAGCGGGCGCGGCAGGCTCACCGGATCCGACTTGCCATAGCCGGCGCGCGACCAGACCAGCACCGGGCAGCCGGTGCGGCTGGCTACCTGATCGGGAAAATCGCGCCAAAGGCTGACGGAACCAAGCCCCTCGTGCAGCATCAGGATGACCGGCATGTCCGCGCCGCCATCAATCCAGAGGGCCTCGAGCCGCTGCCCGGCGGCCTTGATGAAGCCGTCGCCAGCGATCATGAGCGCAGCTTGAAGCGCTGGATCTTGCCGGTTGCGGTTTTGGGAAGGTCGGGCACGAACTCGATCCAGCGCGGATATTTCCACGGGCCGGCCTGCGCCTTGACGTGTTCCTTCAGCACCTCGAACAGTCCGTCGGACACGAAGCCTTCATTGAGCACCACGAACGCCCTCGGCTTGACCAGGCCCTCGTCATCCTCGTGCGCCACGACGGCGCATTCCAGCACCGCCTCGTGACTGACCAGCGCGGATTCCACCTCGAAGGGCGATACCCAGATGCCCGACACCTTGAACATGTCGTCGGTGCGGCCGCAGTACTGGTAGAAGCCGTCTTCATCGCGGATGTACTTGTCGCCGGTGCGCGCCCACTTGCCCTCGAAGGTCGCACGGGTCTTCTCGCGCTTGTTCCAGTAGCCGTTGCAGCAGCTGTCGCCAGACACCAGCAGTTCGCCGATCTCGCCGTCGGCGACGTCCTCGCCGTTTTCGCCGACCACCCGCAGCTCGTAGCCCGGCACGGCCACCCCGGTGGTGCCGCGTTTGTGGCCATGCGGACCGTTGGAGAGGAAGATGTGCAGCATCTCGGTGGAGCCGATGCCGTCCCAGATTTCCACGCCGAAGCGCTTGTGCCAGGCGCTTGACACCTCGGGCGGCAGCGCCTCGCCGGCGGAGATGCACTTGGCCAGCCGCTTCGAGCCCGTCTCCGGGGTGATGGACTTGTCGGCCAGCATGGCGGCATAGAGCGTCGGCACGCCGAAAAACATCGTGCAGTCATGCCTGTGCAGCCGTTCCTGAACCGACTGCGGCGTCGGGCGGCCAGAGTTGAGAACCACCGTGGCCCCAACCGACAACGGAAAGGTGAGCGAGTTGCCGAGACCATAGGCGAAGAAGAACTTGGCAGCCGAGTGACACACATCGTCTTCGCGAATGCCGAGGGTGCCGGCGCCGTAGGTGCGGGCGGTATCCATCAGGGCGCGATGGACGTGCATGACGCCCTTGGGCTGGCCGGTTGAGCCGGAGGAATAAAGCCAGAAAGCGACTTCATCCGAAGATGTGTCTGCCGCCTCGTGCTCAACCGATGCTGCGGCCATCAGGGCTTCAAGCGACTGATGCTTGCCCGCTTCGCCACCGGCGACGATGACGTGCTTCAGGAAAGGCAGTTCCGCAAGGATCGGTTCGACCACCGGCAACAGGGCGGCCGACACGAACAGCACCTGCGAGCGGCTGTCGGACAGCATGTAGCGGTACTGGTCGGCTGTGAGCAGCGTATTGAGCGCCACCGGCACGATGCCGGCGCGGACGGCACCCAGAAACACGCAAGGCCAGTCCACCGTGTCCAGCATCAGCAGCCCTATGCGGGCCTCGCGCGCAATGCCCAGCCCTTCGAGCAGGTTGGCAACGCGCCTGGTGCCCTCCACCAGTCCGGCATAGGTCAGTTCACGGTCGTCGCCGATATAGGCAAGCTTTGCGCCGCGGCCTTCCGCCAGATGGCGGTCGGCCAGGTCAAGTGCGGCATTGTAGAGCTTTGGATCGCTCATGCTTTCCTCCCAAACATCGAGCGGCCTGCCGTCTCTGCCGGACGGCTTGTTCATGGCCTCGGTCTGGTTTAATGCGCACTATTGTGCCTGCCAAGCGCGGAATAGTGCAGAATCGGAAATATCAGGACGGCAGATGCGCAGCCTGATGGTGCACCATGCGCCAGCACCCTTCCTCGACGACGAAGGTATTGGTGGCAATCAGCGAAACCTCGCCCAGCCGTTCGGTGCAGAACACCATCGCCGTGGTGCCGTGGCGGATTATGGTGGGCTGGGTAATGTCGATATCAGGCGTGTCGCCCATGACCAGGATCGAGTACCAGCTGTCGAGAACTTCGTTGCGACCCATGATGCCGGGCCAGCCGGGATGGTAGCAGCACACCGACTCCTGGCGTGACCACAGGTCTTCCATTGCAAGGTAATCGCGCTGCCGGAACGCAGAGTAGAAGGCGTCGTTCGCCTCAAGGATCATCGCATCTTTGAGCATTTCTTCCATAGCGGCCAAAGTGTGCCTCAAGCAGCGCCGCTTGCCAAGTCTCGGGCCTGGCGGCCTGGAGCCTTGAAGGGCGAGGCTCATTGATCTAGAAGGCGCGCAAGCAGTTGTTTGCAGCGATCTTCAACGCCCGAGCCGTCCATGTCCAAGAAACAGAAACCGAACCGGCCCAAGGCCCGGCTGCCCCGCGGCTTTGTTGACCGCGAGGCGGGCGACATTCGCGCCGTCGAAGCTATGTGCGCGAAGATCAAGCAGGTGTACGAACTGTACGGCTTCGACCCCGTTGAGACGCCGCTGTTCGAATATACCGATGCGTTGGGCAAGTTCCTGCCTGACAGCGACCGGCCCAACGAGGGCGTGTTCTCGCTGACCGACGATGACGATCAATGGCTGAGCCTGCGCTATGACCTGACTGCGCCACTTGCCCGGCATGTTGCCCAGAACATCAATGACATCCACATGCCCTACCGCACCTACCGGGCGGGTTACGTGTTCCGCAATGAAAAGCCGGGGCCGGGACGGTTCCGCCAGTTCATGCAGTTCGACGCCGACACGGTGGGCGCGCCCAACGTCACGGCGGACGCCGAAATGTGCATGATGATGGCCGACACGATGGAGGCGCTGGGGATCAATCGCGGCGACTATGTGGTTCGGGTGAACAACCGCAAGGTGCTCGACGGGGTGATGGAAGCCATCGGCGTCGAGGATGTGGGGCAGAAGCTCGCCGTGCTGCGCGCCATCGACAAGCTCGACAAGTTTGGGCCGGAAGGTGTGGCGCTGCTTCTCGGCGAAGGCCGCAAGGATGAGTCCGGCGACTTCACCAAGGGTGCAGGGTTGAATGCCGAGCAGACCAATACGGTGCTCGACTATGTCGCCTCCGGCAAGATCGAAGGCAATGAGGGCACTGAAGAGCTTGCGTTGATCGAGGCGCTGGTGCGTGGCGCGGGCTACGAAGATATGCAAATCAGGATCGACCCCTCGGTCGTCCGTGGCCTCGAATACTACACCGGCCCGGTCTACGAGTGCGAGCTGCTGTTCGACGTGACCAACGAGAAGGGCGAGACGGTGCAGTTCGGCTCCGTCGCCGGGGGCGGGCGCTATGACGGGCTGGTCGAGCGCTTCACCGGGCAGACGGTGCCGGCAACCGGCTTTTCCATCGGCGTGTCGCGCCTCATGACGGCGCTGAAGAACTTCGGCAAGCTGGATACGCAATCCGTACCCGCGCCTGTCGTGGTGTGCGTTATGGACCGCGATGCCGACAGCCTCGGGCGCTACCAGCGCATGGTGCAGCAGTTGCGCAGTGCCGGCATCCGGGCAGAACTCTACCAGGGCAACCCGAAACAGTTCGGCAAGCAGCTGCAATATGCCGACCGGCGTGGATGCGCCGTCGCCGTCATTCAGGGCGGCGACGAGCGGGCGGCCGGACAGGTGCAGCTGAAAGACCTGATCGCTGGCCGCGAGGCGGCCAAGGACATTGCCGACCGCGCAGACTGGGTCGAGCAGCGCCCGGCGCAGGTGTCCGTGCCGGAGGCCGATCTGGTCGCCGAGGTCGAGAAAATCCTCGCCCAGTACGAAGGCTGACGAGACCATGCCCGGCAAGTCCAGCGACCAGCGCCGTGCGCTCGATGCGCTCAACGCCGCCATGGTGCCGGTGTTCGAGGCCGCTGGCGCGGAGTTCATCGACCCCGACATCATCCAGCCGGCAGACGTTTTCCTCGAACGCTCCGGCGAGCACATCCGCTCGCGCACCTACCTGTTCACCAGCCCCGACGGTGAGGAGCTGTGCCTGAGGCCCGACCTGACGGTGCCGGCTTGCCGTTATCACCTGGAAGCGTCAGCCGACCCGGCGCAACCGGCACGCTATTGCTATGCGGGCAAGGCCTTCCGGCACACGCCCGGCGAGCCGGGCGGCACGCCTGTGAGGGAGTTCGACCAGGTGGGGCTGGAGATTTTCGGCGCCGGCGGCACCGCGCGCGACGATGCCGAGGTGCTGGCGCTGACGCTTGCCGCCCTGAAGGCCGCAGGCATCGGCGGTTACCGCATCGAGATCGGCGACCTTGGACTGTTCGACGCGCTGCTGCACTCCATCGACATGCCGGAGCGCTGGCGCAACCGGTTGAAGCGGCAGTTCTGGCGCCCGCGCGCCTTCCGCGACCTGCTGCGGCAATTGTCGGCCGGCAAGCGCAAGGCGCGCACTGCCATCTCGGGCCTGCTGGACGAGATGGAGGCAAGCGGGCTCGAGCCGGTTGCCTTTGTCGAGCAGCACCTCGAGGCGCTTGACCTGCAGATGGTTGCGGGCCGCACCGTCGAGCAGGTGGCCGGACGGCTTGCGGAAAAGCTGTCGGACCGGTCGCAACCGCCACTGACGCCGGAGCAGACGGCGCTGATCGACGACTACCTGGCAATCCGGTGTGCGCCTGAAGACGCAACCGCAAGGCTGCGCGCAATTGCAGGGCGAACCGGCGATATCTTCAATGCTGCCGTGGACCTGTTCGAGGAGCGCCTTGGCGCCATGCGCGAGGCGGGGCTCGATCTGGCAGCGATGGAATTCGCCGCCGTGTTCGGCCGCAGCCTGGAATACTACACCGGCTTCGTTTTCCAGGTCGAACTGGACGGGGCCGAAGGCGCGTCGCAGAACATTGCCGGCGGCGGGCGTTACGACACGATGCTGGCCGACATTGGCGCAAGGCAGCAAATTCCGGCCGTCGGCCTTGCCATACAGGCAAGCCGCCTCATCGGCATCGGCGGCAGCGGAGGTGCGGCATGAGCGGCTCTTCCAACCTGACGCTTTCCCTGCCCTCGAAGGGCCGCCTGCGCGAGGCGGCAGAGGCCATGTTCGCCCGTGCTGGCTTCGAGATCGTCAAGACCGGGTCGGCGCGCGGCTACCAGGGCGAGATACGTGGCCTCAACGGGATCGACGTTGCGTTCCTGTCGGCGTCGGAGATTGCGAAGGCGCTGAAGGACGGCACCGTGGACCTCGGCGTGACCGGGGAGGATCTGCTTCGCGAGACCATTGCGCCGGACAATCCGGTCGCCGACGTGGTGCTGCGGCTGGGGTTCGGGCCAGCCGATGTTATCGTGGCAGTGCCGGAAAGCTGGCTGGACGTGGCCGCGGTTGCCGATCTCGACCAGGTTGCCGGCGAGTTCTACGCCACGCATGGTCACCGGCTGCGGGTGGCGACCAAGTATCTGGAACTTACGCGCCGGTTCTTCGCGGAGCACGGCCTGACCGGATACCGGATCGTCGAGAGCCTGGGGGCCACGGAAGGCGCGCCTGCGGCCGGTTCGGCGGAGATCATCGTCGACATCACCACAACAGGTTCCACGCTGAAGGCGAACCGCTTGAAGGTTCTCGAAGACGGCCTGATCCTGCAGTCCGAGGCCGTGCTGGCTGCGCGCCAGGAAGCGATGAAAAGACCCGTGGTGGTGAACCTGCGCCAGCGGCTTGAACTGGCCATATGATGCTGCGGACAGCCCGGCAATATTGACTTTAAGTCATTGTTGTTGCGATTTTTCTTGGCATAGAGCCGCTTACCCGGCGATACCTATAGTCAAGCTGCCCAAGTCCCGATATACTTGTTGCGATCTATGCGGAAAATGCGGTATCCGCGTGATCAATTGCGGCTCGTATGGTCGGTAGAGGGGGACCTTGCTTGTCAGGCAGAATTTCCGAAAACATATTCCAGACTGTCACAGTGATCATGACCTGATGATCGCGAATTGTTGTCGGGCTTC
>JAHEBA010000132.1 GCA_024642465.1 Alphaproteobacteria bacterium | reverse complement strand
GGGGTGCTGCATCCGCTCAGGTTTCGGTTCGGCATTTGTCGCCTTGCCGAAGAAATTGTCCTCCTCCACAGCTGAAAGAGCTGTGTGACTGTCGGTCGAGCCCACCATGCCAAACTTGTAGGGATTGGTTCCGAGACGTTGTTCAAGCAGCAGGCCATTTTTCAACGCTTCACGCGCGTACTCGTACTGCAGCATGTCGTTGGTCTTGGCTTGGGAGAGGTCAAGATTGCCTGCGTCCCAAGTCTCGTAATCGGCAAACTGATCATCCGGCGACAGGTAGGGATGCGTTTCGCCATCCCCCTTGATCTGGGTCGCCTCGTACATTGGCTCCCATTTGGCGCGTTGCTTGACATACGTCTCATCCAGCGCTTTGCCCGTGTATTGCGCATCGACGGGGAACATGATGCCATTCGACAGGTTGCCATTGTGCGCCAGCGCCAAGGCAGATCCGCCCGTTTTGGACTCGTAATTTTCCAGCCAGGTGTAGAGATCTAGAGGATCCGTGGAACCGATTGGGGCCTGCGTTGTGTAGGGCACGACCTGCCCCACCTTGTCGGCCCCGTCCCTGAAAATCACATTGCGATGAAGATTGTTGCCCGCGACTAACGATGTCCATTCAAAGCCGATCAGTGCCGTGAATTGGCCTGGATCGTTGAATCTTTCAGCAGCATCAACAACCTTGTCCCAGATCGACCGGTAGGTTCTCCCGCCGGGAGAATATTCCGCCATCATTTCCGCATCGGCCTTGCCCTGGGCGAAGGTAGTAATCAGGTCAAGGGCGGCAGCAGCCGAAGCATCACCACCTTTTTGAAGACCTTCATACCAAGGCTTGACCTGCTCAAATTTAAGGATGTTTGGATTGCCCGCAGCAAGATCAATGAACAAGCCCATGCCATCGGAATGATCGGCGATGATCAGCCAATCCAGGGGGCGTCCGAGCTTGGCGGGTTGACCGCTGGAGGCCGTAACCTCTTCGCCGCGAGCAAATCGGTAGGCATCGTCAAGCCCAAGGCGTGCGCCGAACAGACCAGCGTCTACTGAAAGGCCGGTATGCAGGTGAGTGTCTCCCCACAGCAATCTGTCCGGGAAACTACGCTGGGCATAAGGGGAGTAGGCTTTACCCGGATAGAGGCCAGACAGGGATTCCGCTGACGGTTTGAACTGGGCAATCGAAGTACCTGCAACGCAAAAGATAGCCGCAAAGCCAATCGCACTAAATATCAGTTTCTTCATCGCGCTGCCTACAACTGTCCGTACACGGCGCTGTTTTGACCGTCTGGACTCATAGCTCAACATTCAAGAGGGGTCACTGTCTATACTCTGTGGCGAATTTTATCTCATTAATCTATTAGGTTTTCCGTTTCCGGGTTCGGACGGCTGCGCACGGTCGCCTTGTATTCGCCAATCAGTTGCAAATATGGAACGACGAGCCATCCGTGTGCTACGCTAGCATTTTGCTCCCCTTGCGGATCAGCCTCGATATTGTAGGTTTTTTAGCCGACCGCCCGTCTCGTCCATTCACTCAATCATCCCGCCGCTGTCGCCTCGCCATCAGTCGGCGAAAAACAAACCTGTTACATCAGCTACTGTCCGCAACGCGCAGCCAAAAATACCTCATAAACGTACGTGAGAGTCTTCAGTTAGCCACTCTCAGCGTCCCACGGTGGTGTTAGGCAGCTGTCGCTTTGGACCGAATCTACACTCCTGAGTGTTTACTGTAGCCTTTAGATGTGAAACCGTTGATCTATGAATTGCCTGCTTAAAGTCGTGCCGGTGTTGGTGGTTGGAGCCGTGTCGGCGTTGGTGATGCCGTGTCGATCAGCGGCCTCTGCCGAAAATGTCCGCGCTGAAATAGACCTGTCCGAGCAGCGGCTGTACCTGTTCGTTGATGGGGCGTTTCGCGACAGTTGGCCTATTTCATCAGCACGTCGCGGCTACCGCACACCAATTGGGCGTTTCCGCCCGATAAGGCTGGAGCGATCATGGCACTCTCGCAAATATGATTGGGCGCCGATGCCACACTCGGTGTTCTTCCTCGGCGGCTATGCGATCCATGGCACTACGGAGATCAAGCGCTTGGGGCGGCCTGTATCCCACGGGTGCGTCAGGCTGCATCCATCGAACGCCGCGAGATTGTTTCAATTGATCCGCGAGGTGGGCAAGGCCAACACGGCTATTGTCATTCGAAGGTGAAGAGGAAAGGCGCGGCAAAGCCCCCCGAGACCAGTGTGTCGGGCCTATTCCGCGGTCCAACGTGTTTCATAAACCTGATCAGGTTCAGAATGCTGGGTACGGGCACAAGAACACTGCAGCGGAAACTTATGTCCGAAATCGAGAGCTATCAAACTTGCCTTGACTATGTCCGCCGTGAAAGGGCGACCCAGCTTCTTCTCCAAACAGACCTCACCGTTGACAATATTGCGAAGCACTTGGGGTTTGTGGAACCCAACAGCTTCAGGCGAGCCTTCCATAGATGGCACGATATGTCAGCGCAACAATATAGAAATGCTCTTCGCGCGAGCTAGCTTGTCGGCGAGCGCAACTTGTGCATGCTCGATCAGTGAACATCCCCAATTGCGTTTGTCCACCCTCTTGTTGAGCACAATGAAGACCGAGAAGGCGATAAAACTTCACAAACCCGACGGGCTCCATTACTGCTCACACCGTCTCACTGTGTTGCAGCTTGAAGAGGGACTGCGAGCGTCCCCATGGCGGCGAAGCCTTCCACCCTGTTCTCGACATTAAACTCGTAATAGCCGCGGAATTTGGCCGTGAGCGCGCGATCTGCCATCGGCACCGTCAGCCCCATCGCCGGACCGATGGCCGTCACCTGGCCCTTGAACGCACCAAGCTTGGCATCAGATCCGCTGTCACCGGTCAACTGCTGGTAATGGTAGCCCGCAATACCGAACGAAAACCCGCTCTGCGTGATCTGAGTGAGCGACCACTCGATATGCATCTCAGTGCCTGTCTTGTAATCGATGTCGAGATTATCGCCGTTGAAGGTGAAGCCAAGAGCAGCGGAAGCCTCAAGCCCGCGGGTCATGTCGAGATAGGTGGCCGATCCGGTGACATCGACGGCCCAGCGGTTGAAGCCCAAATTGACAAGGTTGGGATTGCCAAGGGTGCTCTCTTCCCACTGGCCAATTGGGATGTTCACCCCCGTAGAAATGTTCCAGTGCCAATTCCCCTCGTTCCAACCCAGAAAGGCATTCACGAAGGGGTCGCCGAACAGAAAATCGTCTTGCGTGATACTACGTTGATCGATGTTGGATATGGAAAGTGAAGCGCTCACTTGTTGCCATCCCATCGGTTGCGTGTAAGAAACACCGAACAGTCCACCGAAGGCGGGTGTAAAGTAAGAGAAGGTTGGTAACTCCAGGATCGCGGTTGCGTCGACGTTAGCCGCAAGTACCCCACCTATTTCCAGTTCAATATTGTTTGCGGCAGAACCGCTATAAATAAAGACGTCGTTCTGGTAAAAAGCTCCCGGCCCAGGCAGAACACCCGCATACTGCGACCGGAACCCCAGCAGATAGACACCCTTGCCACTTTCGGCCGCCATGGCCGGCGTTACCCCGAGCAGGCCCGCTCCCACCATCGCCACGCCGGCAAGTTTCGCATAGACCCCTGCAGTCATCTCGCTTTCCACCTCTGTATTTGCTTCCGCATCAATGATGCGCGAATAACCCTACCCACTCATTCTCGTTCGGCAGCCGCCTACCTCATTGCCTCTTCACGCGACGTAAGGTAAATAAGCGACAATTTAGATCGATTCATTGCGATGCTGGCACTTTTTACGTCTGCTGGCAATGCATCTGACATCAGAACTACCCTCCAAAGTCGCCATTGGCTAATAGCATGGCGGGTATGGATAGTATCCGCACCGCGGCGCGTAAGCTCCATAAGCAGCAGCACCTACTGCTGCCGCACCTGCATAATACGCACCACGCCTGAAGGCCCGTCGACCCATGCGCCGCCCGACGCCTGCAAACGACATGGGTGAGAGCGGTCGTCCAATCAGGTCGATGAAAACAGCTGCCCCGCCATCGGCCTCACCCAGGCTACCTTCAAGAACCTCGACATCAAAAGTCAGCGTATCGCCATCCAACTTCGGTGATTGGAGTACAATCACTGCATCTGTAATGGTATCTCCTTCCTTGTTGAACCCGGATACGGTTGCGTTGGGAGGATTCTCTGCAAAACTGTCGGGCCCCTGACCCCAATCCTCGACCACGTGCTTTGTCAGTTCGTGGCCTGCAGCTCGGACCGGGCGGTCGGCAAATACGATGGAGTTTGGAGCAATGCCGGTGAGCACCAGCTTCCCATCACTCAAACTTGCACCTTTGGAGTTGAGAACAATGAGAGACGGGACGACTTCCGGCTGGCTTGTCTGTCCGATTGTCTTTTGCAGCGGCACATGTGCTGGCGGCATCATGGCATCGTCAGCGAGTGCCGGGCTGCAGATCAGCCCTGCGATCAGACCAAGAGCTGGAAAAATACGACGGGATTTCATTGGCTTCCTCCTGAAACAGATGGGAACTCCAAAGTTCAGAACTGATGCTCATAAGGTTCATGGACATGATCGTGTAATCATGCCTCACCACAGGCGCGATACCAAGCGCGCCCGTGCGGGGGGCGTGCATGCAATTTCGTTATTCGCGACCAGCAGCCGCCTTCTTCATCGCTTCTTCCAGCGTTTTGATGTCCGCCGGAGACAGCTCCGGTCGATCCACCATGATGGTCAGTTTGTCTAGTTTTGCAGTCAGTGGGAATGGCGGCTTGTAGTCTTCATCGTTGACACCCGTCAGCGTGTCGGAGCCAATATCGAAAGACTCATCCCACTGCAGTATCATTGGCAATGTCTTTTCCATCTTCTGCGTCTGAACCACTTTGCCATCAACCTTGAGCGTGCCGGTGCCACCACGGGCAAGACCGCTCATGCTGTTATAGGCAAGCGTACCCACGCCCAAGCCATCATACTTGAAGTCGAACTCGATTGTATGCTTGCCAGGGCTTAGTGGGTCCGTGCCAGCCCACTTGATGCGTTCCAGGTCAATCATGTTCCAGAGGAACACTGGCTTACTATCGAGGAGATAGAATCCGTAACCCGCAAACCGGCCACCGGAGGTCAGCATCATGCCTTCGGCGCCGCCTTCCGGCACCTCGATATCAGCAGTGATCGTGTAGGATGTGTTGAGCAAAAGTGGCGAGTCGCCCTGTGGCAGCCCAATCATCGGCTTGGTATAGACAAATTCGCTCCGACCCGCGGTGATGTTGGGTCGTGGCGCAATGACACGCGCCGCCACCGACGCATCCATCGGGAAGACCTGGTACTTGTTTGCTTCCTCGATGAATTTGGCTTTCAGTTCCGCAACCTTTTCCGGATGCTTGTCGGCGATATTGTCAGTCTGGTTGAAGTTCGTATTGAGGTCATACAGCTCTAGGACCTGATTGTTCAGCGGATCGGGGTTGGCAGCCCCAAATGCTTCCCAGGGTGCGCGATTGACCTTGGTGCTCAGGAACCAGCCCTCATGATACAAGGCCCATTGCCCCATCATCTCAAAATACTGGGTGGTATGGCGAACCGGTGCCTTGGCGTTTGCGGCATCGAAGGTGTAGGCAAAGCTGGTGCCTTCGATCGGCTTTTGCTTGATGCCGTCTACTTCTTCAGGTGCGCTTATGCCGGCCACTTCAAGGACTGTGGGCACTACGTCCATCACGTGAACAAACTGCTCCCGCAATCCGCCCTTGTCCTTGATGCGGGCAGGCCATGACACCACCATGTTCTGGTTGATGCCCCCCAGGGCTGAAGCATTCTGCTTGAACCAGGGGAATGGTGTATCAAATGCCCAAGACCAGCCGGCCGACATGTGGTTGTAGGTCTCTTCGGTGCCCCACACGTCATACCATTTCATCTGGGTTTCTGCGGGCATCATATTGACGCCATTGAAGAACGCGACTTCGTTTGGCGTACCAAGTGGCCCGCCTTCAGCGCTGGTCCCGTTATCACCATTGATGTAGATGATCAGCGTGTTGTCGCGCTTGCCGAGATCCTCAACGGCCTCAATAACACGTCCGATCTCGTGATCATTATAGGCGGCATAGGCTGCAAAAACCTCGACTTGCCGGATGAACAGCTTCTTCTCGACATCGGTGAGTTGATCCCAGTGCTTGAGCTTATCTTCCGGCCACGCTGGCAACACTGTGTTTTCCGGGACAATCCCGAGCCGCTTCTGGTTCGCCAGGATCGTGTCGCGAAGTTTGTCGTAGCCCTCGTCGAAGAGCTTCATTTCGCGAATCTTTTCAACCCATTCTTCGGTTGGATGATGCGGCGCGTGGGTGGCACCCGGGGCATACTTGATGAAGAACGGCTTGCTCGGATCGGTTTGGTCCATCCGCGTCATCCAGTCAATGGCTTCATCCGCCATGCCGGTGATGAGGTTCCATTCCGGCTTGCCCGCAAAGGGATAGATCTGCGTTGTGTTTCTAAACAGGTTCGGCTGCCACTGGTTGGCGTCTCCACCAACAAAGCCATAGAAGTATTCGAAACCCATCCCCGTCGGCCACTGATCAAACGGTCCCGACTGGCTTGCCTGGAATGCGGGCGTGTTATGGTCCTTGCCAAACCAGGCCGTATTGTACCCGTTCTCCAGCAGGATCCGGCCGATCGTCGCCTTGTCCTTCGGGATGATGCTGTTGTAGCCGGGGTATCCAGTGGACTGTTCGGAAATCACGCCGAACCCAACCGAATGATGATTTCGACCGGTGATGAGCGAAGCTCGCGTGGGCGAACATAGAGCAGTTGAGAACACGCGTGTGTAACGAAGTCCTTCCTCTGCCAACTGATCCATTGCCGGGGTCGGAATAACGCCGCCAAACGTACTTGGAACGCCAAAGCCTGCGTCATCAGTGATGATCATCAGTACATTGGGAGC
>JAHEBA010000043.1 GCA_024642465.1 Alphaproteobacteria bacterium | reverse complement strand
TTGGTCACCGCGACGGTAGGCGGCCTCTGCCTTGTCGCTGATGCGGTGGGCCAGAGCGTGTTCGCATGTTTCATGTGGGAATGAAGTCTGTTCAGCCGCCCAATCGCGGAAGGTGGATCGGAAGCCGTGAACGGTGATGCCATCGCGTTTCATCCGCCGAAGCTGCATTGCCATCGCCATTGATGACAGCGGCCTGCCGCGTTTGTTGCCGGGAAATACATGGTCGTTATGTTCCAGCCGGGGAAGCGATTTCAGGATTTCCACTGCTCGTCCTGAAAGCGGAATGCGGTGGGCAACGCCAGCCTTCATCCGATGCTTCGGGATTATCCAGTCGGCTTTGTCTAAGTCGAATTCGTCCCACGTGGCTTCCAGAACCTCGCTGGTGCGGGTTGCCGTTAAGATACACAGTTCAAGTGCTAGTGCCGCCAGAGAGGACCGTTCGCGTAGTTCGGCCATGAATGCGGGGAGGTCATCGTAGGGCAATGCTGCATGATGGCCACGGCTCAGCTTCTGTCTTTGAGGCAGCAGTGTCTTCAGGTGCCCCCGCCAACGTGCCGGGTTCTCGCCGTGGTAATAGCCCTTGGCCTTGGCGGCATCGATGATGTTCTCAAGGCGACCACGTAATCGTGATGCGGTTTCGGGGATGCGCTGCCAGATAGGTTCCAGCACAGACAGAACAGCATCTGTGTCCACTAGGTTGATGGGTTTGCGGCGTATCGGCTGGCAATACCGCTTGAGCGTCATTTCCCATTGAGCGACATGCTTGGGATTGCGGAAGCGTGACCGGTGCGAGGCAAGATACTGATCGGCAAACTTGCCAAATGTCGGTATCTCGCGCTCATCTTCCGGCCGTTCATTCCGCCGCTTCTCATCCAGCGGGTCAAGACCGGCATCCAGTTGCTGTCTGGCCTCAGCGGCCTTGAGCCTTGCCGTAGCCAACGACACCTGTCCCTTCGATGCGCTGCCTAAGCCCATTTCCTTGCGCTTGCCTTCGCGGGTGTACAGAAACACCCATCGCTTGCCGCCGTTATCGGAAATCGCCAGATAAAGATTGCCGCCGTCTGCGTGACGACCGGTTTCAGTCAGTGTTTCGACTTTTCGCGCATTCAGCAGTCCAACCGCACGTGCCAAGGCAGCCACTCCATCTGTGCCCCACTTTCTGCCCTACTGATAAACGCGGATTGTGGCGAACGTAAGCAAATGGAGGGGAACGGTGGAGAACGTAAGATATTGTTTTACTGTAAAATAATAGGATGCTAACGAACGTCGATGGCGGTGTATGAACAGTAGTTAGGCGGCCCTTCTCTCCGCCAATTTTCTTCAATTTTCAGAACGATCAATGGTGCCCGGCAGGCCGGCTTCCGGTCACGAGGGACCACAGCGGCTGGATCACCCGGGTAGCCAGCGGGATCAGTGCCGCACCCACCGCAAGCCCGAACACGCCATCCATCGCTGCCTTGGCGGTCCATTCCACGATACCGCTTGCCTGTGGCACGGCAGCGCCGGCGGCGGTTGCGAGGTCATGGATGTGGTCGCCGAGCCAGCCATAGCCCAGCACTTCCAGGCCGTGGATGATGATCGAACCGCCGACCCAAAGCATGGCTGCCGTGCCGACCGTGGTCAGCAGCCTGAGAAAGCCCGGCATGGCCTTGACGATGCTCAGACCGATATTGCGGGTCAGCGAGAACCTTCCCTGCTCGGCCATGTGCAGGCCGATGTCGTCCGCCTTCACGATCAGCGCCACGCTGCCATAGACCAGCACGGTGATGCCGATACCGACGGCGGCCAGCGTTGCGGCCTCGATCCAGATGTTGCTCTTCGGAATGTTGGCCAGCGCGATGGTCATGATTTCGGCCGACAGGATGAAGTCTGTCTTGATGGCGCCACTCGCCTTCTG
This sequence comes from Alphaproteobacteria bacterium, assembly GCA_024642465.1. GTDB lineage: Bacteria > Pseudomonadota > Alphaproteobacteria > Rhizobiales > Aestuariivirgaceae > Anderseniella. Next base: position 25,323 of record JAHEBA010000043.1, on the reverse strand, counting down.
CTCTTCCAGGTGACGAGGATCGCCGCCGGGATCGGACGGCCCCGGCTTACCTGGCGGGTGTGTCCTGGTGGAGGTGAACGAGTGCAACACCTTCTCCGCGCCCTCGAAACACAGGTAGCCGCCGCCGATCATCAGCAGCGGCGTGATGGCCCAGGGTGCGAACGAGGTCAGCAGCAGGCCCGCCGGCAGCAGAAACACGAGCTTGTTCCTGAACGAGCCCTTGGCGATGCGCCAGACGATCGGGAGTTCGCGCGAGGCGTCGAAGCCGTGCACGTACTTGGGCGTCACCGCGGCGTCGTCGATGACGGCGCCGGCTGCCTTGGCGCCGGCCTTGGCGGCCTGGCCGGCGATATCGTCAACGGAGGCGGCAGCCACCTTGGCGATTGCAGCGACATCGTCGAGCAGGGCGATCAGGCCACTCAATTTTCAAAGCCCCCTTGCTGGGTGGCGCACAATGAGAAATGCGCCTGTTCCGGAACGCCGCCAGTCCGGCGAAGGTTCACAAGATAGCGGCGTGCCTGCCCCGAGGCAAATCTGCAGGCAGGGCTGGAAATGCACCGGAAACCAGTTAGAACGTCCATTGATTTCAGTGATTTGTCCATTTTTCGCGATGTGACGGATTACACATCAGCAGACTGACCTTTGCGCGATTATCGGAACCGTCACCAGCCACGCAACGTTGGTGTGGTAAGTTCGAAAGTGGCATCCAAGGAGGATGAACAATGAAGACGCTGAGCAAAATCGTGATCTCTGGCCTGGTTGTGGCAACCGGCATCACGGCTGGCATTGCTGCGTCAACGCTGTCAGAAGCGCGGGACTTCACACCTGCCGCTGCCTCCAACAACTATTCCGTGATCCACAAGACCGACGGCGTGTGGCCGCTCAAGGGCATGATCTCCGTCGAGCCTTGCAGCGTGCGCCACTGCATCGAAGCATAAGCCCGCCAATCATCCACCAGAGATGGGACGGGGCGCAAAGGTTGCGCCCCGTTCTTGTTTGACCGGATGGCTCAACCCGCCAGTCGCTCTGCACGGGCATTCACCACCTGGTCGGCCAGCCTGCCGTCGAGCCGCTCCATGTGGTCGAACCGGGCGTCGTAGGTGGCGACGCCTGCCGTTGCCGAGCGAAGTTCGATAATCATGTCGCCGAGCGAGGCTTGCGGGATCAGCGCCGTCACCGTGTCCCACCCGTCCCAGCCGCTGCGCGGTTCGAAGCCGAGAATCTGCCCGCGCCGTTGCGGCACCATGGTGGTGACGCTGGCGGTGGCATCTGACGGGGTGTGGATGGCGACCTTCATGACAGGCTCCAGCAGAACCGGCCCGCACTGGGGCAGGCCCTCGCGCATGGCCAGCTTGCCGGCCAGCTGGAAGGCCATGTCGGATGAGTCGACCGTATGATAGGAGCCGTCGGTCAGGTTCACCGCCACGTCCACCACCGGAAAGCCCAGCGGGCCGGCCTGCAGGTACTCCTTCACCCCGGCTTCAACCGAGCTGATGAACTGCTTGGGCACCGCACCGCCCACGATGGAACTGGTGAACTCGAAGCCGCCGCCTGGCTGCAGGGGCCGGATTTCCAGCACGACGTCACCATACTGGCCGTGACCGCCGGACTGCTTCTTGTGGCGGCCGCGCTGGGTCACCGGTTTGGTGATGGTCTCGCGATAGCCGATCGTCGGTTCGTGGGTGGCGATGTCGATCTGGGCGCGGTTCTGCAGCCGTTCCAGAGCGATGCGCAGGTGCATCTCCCCGGTGCCGTGCAGGATCGTCTCCGCCGTGGTCTGGTTGTGCTCGACCTTGAGCGAGGGATCTTCCTCCACCAGCCGTGCGAGCGCGGTCGACAGCTTGACCTCGTCGCGCCGTTCGGACGGGCGCACGCCGATGGCATATAGCGAGGCAGGCTCCGGGAGCGGGTCGATTGCCGGCAGAGCCGCTTTCTCGGGCACCAGCACATCTCCGGTTTGAACGGTCTCCAGCTTGCCGATAGCCACCGTATCGCCGGCCGAGGCCGTCGGCGTCTTGCTGGTGTCCTTGCCCAGCAGGGCATGGATGCCGGAGACCTTCACCGACCCTTGCGGGTTGCTGGAAGCGATCAGCATGTCGCCGTCGCCAAGCTTGCCGGACAGGATGCGGGCAACCGATAGCTTGCCGGCATGGGTGGTGTGGATGGTCTTCATGACGCCGGCAACGAGCCCGGTTTCGCCGTCAATGCCGAGCCGGGCGCGGGTGGTCTCGACGTTGGGGGCGTCGTGGCGGATGGTCTTGAGAAGGCGAAGAATGCCGGTGGCGTTCTCGGCAGAGCCGATCAGCACGGGCGTGATCAGGCCGTCGCGCAGTTCGCTTGTGAGGTCGTTGAAAACAGTGCTTGAATCCGGGGCAACATCTTCAAGAAGCTGCTCCATGAGGGCGTCGTCATGATCGGCCAGCGTTTCCAGCATGGCGAAGCGGGCTTCTTCCTCGCGCTCCTTGTCGGCGGCTGAAATCTCGCGCACCTCGGCGTCCTCGTGCGGGCGGTAGATGTAGGCGCGCTCAAGCGCCAGGTCGATGCAGCCGGTCGCAACGCCGTTCTCCCAGATCGGAATCTGGCGCAAGACCAGCGGTTGCTTGCTGGCGCTTTGCAGTTCCTGCAGCGTCTGCTGCACGGAGCCTTCCGCCTTGTCGATCTTGTTGAGGAACAGCAGCCGGGGCAGGCCCAGTTCGTCCAGCCTGTGCAGAATGAGCTGCAGGGCCGGCAGCTTCTTGGCGTCGGGCTCGACGCACACGATGGCGAAGTCGCAATACTTCAGCGCGGCTTCCGCCTCGTAGGCAAACTCGACCGAACCGGGACAGTCGACAATGGTGAGTGGCTCGCCGATGCAGTCGGTGGTGGCAATGGTGGCTTCGATGCTCATGCCATGCGCGCGCGCTTCCGGCGAGGCATCGCCAACCGTGTGGCCCGAGGCCACGGTGTTCTGCTTGTGGATGGCGCCGGTCCGGTGGAGGAGCGCCTCCAGCAGCGTCGTCTTTCCTGATGACATCGGCCCCACAAGCGCTGCGCACTTGGGGCCTGCCGGCCTGATACGGTTGGCTGTGTCCATGGCTCAAAAACCTCCCTGCTGCCGCTTTCGCCGGCAGATCCCGGAAGGTTCGTTGTGCCCGAGCCGACCGGGAAGCCGGCCGATTGCTCTGTTTTGTTTCTACACGAAAGATCGTCTCACCATCTCGGCCCAAGGGCAAGAGGCAGCCAGTCAGATGCCGAGGTTCAACTCGGGCCAGCGGCTGATATAGATGGCGAACCACGGGCAGAGGGTCTCGGGTTCCTCCGCCAGCAGGCGGGGCAGGTCCGCCACTTCCACCCAGCGGACTGCGGCCACTTCCTCCGGGTTGAGAGATGTCTTGAGTGAGGCCTGATCGGCCTCACCCTTGAACACGTGCACCCGCTCGTTCTCGGTCAGGTCGCCGCCGACATCGGCCTTGTAGTCGACAATGGCCGTCTTGTGCAGCGGCACGGCGAAACCGAGTTCCTCCTGCACCCGGCGCATGGCGGCATCCTCATGGCCTTCCTGCCAGTGCGGGTGCGAGCAGCAGGTGTTGGCCCAACGGCCCGGGCAGTGATACTTGCCGGCCGCGCGCTGCTGGATGAGCAGCTTCGTGCCGGAAAACACGAACACCGAGATCGCCAGGTGCTGCTGGGCAATGCGGTGGGCTTCCATCTTCTCGATGGGAAACAGCGACCCGTCCTCGGCGATGGCCGGGATGATGATGTCTTCGCTCAACGCTCTAACCTCCCACCAGCTTGGGCAGGATGAATACCTCGTCGTCCGGCTTGACGGGCACCATCACCGCATTGGCGTACATCTCGCCGTTGACGGTAACGGAGACGCCGCGCCGGACGGCTTCCGCCATGCCGGGGTACTGTTCGCTGAGTGCCTTCAGCAGGTCGTTGATCGTCTCTCCCTCCACCTCGACGGAGTCATCTCCGCCGATGGCGGGCTTGAGCGATCCCCAAACCTGCACCCTGACCATCAGATCCGACCAAGCGCCTTGAGCACGTTGGGCGGCGACATGGGCAGCCGCGTCATGCGCACCTTTGCAGCGTCCGACACCGAGTTGGAGATGGCGGCCAGCGGAGGCACGATTGAGGTCTCGCCAACGCCGCGCACGCCGTAAGGGTGGCCGGGGTTGGGCACTTCCACGATCACTGTGTCGATCATCGGCAGGTCCGAGCACACCGGGATGCGGTAATCCAGGAAGCCCGGATTCTGCAGCCGGCCGTCCTTGCTGTAGATGTACTCCTCGTTCAGCGCCCAGCCGATGCCCTGCACGGCGCCGCCCTGGAACTGGCCTTCCACATAGGACGGGTGCACCGCCTTGCCGGCATCCTGGAAAACGGTATAGCGCAGGATCTTGACGTGACCGGTTTCCGGGTCCACTTCGCTGTCGACCATGTGGGTGGCGAAGCTGACGCCTGCACCTTCCGCGTTGATCTCGCAGTGGCCGGCGATGGGGCCGCCGGTGGCGCCTGCCTGGGCGGCGATGTCTGCGAGCGACAGCGGCTCATGCTTGCCGGCGTTTGGCGAGGCGGGACGGGCATGACCCTTTTCCCAGACGACGGCGTCAACCGGGATGCCCCAGATCTTCGCCGCGCGTTCGCACAGCTTGCCGATGGCGTCGCGGGCGGCCTGAATGGCGGCCATGCCGGAGGCAAAGGTCACCCGGCTGCCGTCGGTCACGTCGTTGTAGCCGAGCGAGGCGGTGTCGGCGATGATGCAGCGGACCTTGTCATGCGGGATGCCAAGCTCTTCGGCTGCCATGTTGCCGATGGAGGCGCGAGAACCGCCGATATCGGGCGTGCCGACCGACAGGCCGACGGTGCCGTCCACGTTGACGTTGAGCGAGACGGAGGTTTCACCGCCGAAGTTGAACCAGAAGCCGCAGGCCACGCCGCGGCCCTGGTTCTTGCCCAGTTTCGCCTTCCAGTGCGGGTGGTTCTTCGCCGCTTCCAGCGTGGCCTTGAGGCCGATCACGCCGAAGTTCGGGCCATAGGAGGCCTTCGATCCGTCAGACGAGGCGTTCTTCAGGCGCACGTCGATCGGGTCGAGCTTGAGTTCGCGGCACAGTTCGTCGATGACGCTCTCGATGGCATAGGCGCCCATCGGCGCGCCGGGGGCGCGGTAGGCCGCCTGCTTGGGCCGGTTGGCGATGACGTCCCAGCCGATGGCGCGGACGTTTTTGAGGTCGTAAGGCGCAAAGCAGGCCATCGCGCCATAGGGCACGGCCGAGCCCGGGAAGGCGCCGCCCTGGTAACGCAGCGTGGCGTCGCCGGCGGTGATGGTGCCGTCCTTCTTCATGCCGATCTTCACGTCGATGGAGGACGACGAGGTGGGGCCGCTCGCCCGCAGCACTTCCTCGCGGCTCATCACCATCTTCACCGGACGGTTGGCCTTGAGCGAAAGGGCCAGCGCCACCGGCTCGATGAACACGGTGGTCTTGCCGCCGAAGCCACCGCCGATTTCCGAGGCGGTGACGCGCAGGTTGGACACGTCGATGCCGAGGAGGCCCGCACAGGTGTTGCGCACCATGAAGTGGCCTTGCGTGCAGACCCACATTTCACCGCGCCCGTCCGCGCCCATCGAGGCGACGCAGGCGTGCGGTTCAATGTAGCCCTGGTGGGTGGCTTCGGTCCTGAAGGTGCGCTCGATGACGAGATCAGCTTCCTTGAAGCCCTTCTCGACCTCGCCATGGCCGAACTCGAACCGCTCGGCGATGTTCGATGGCTTCTTCGGGGTCTTGTCGAGCCCCTTGGTGAACAGCTTGTCGTTGATCACCGGCGCGTCCGGCTTCATCGCCTCGTCCACGTCGGTGACGTGCGGCAGCACCTGATAGTCGACCTTGATCAGCTTGAGCGCCTGGCGGGCAACCGACCTGGACACGGCGGCGACGGCGGCGACGGCATGGCCGTCATACAGCGCCTTCTCGCGCGCCATGACGTTCTCGCGGATGTCGAGCAGGCTGTCGTCGCACGGGCCGAAGTCCTTCGAGGTGACGATGGCGTGCACGCCGTTGAGCTTCTCGGCCTTCGAGGTGTCGATGCGCTTGATCTTCGCGTGGGCGTGCGGCGAGCGCAGCACGAGGCCCCACAGCATGCCGGGCATGGACATGTCGGCGCCGAAGCGGGCGCGGCCGGTCACCTTGTCGATGCCGTCAGGGCGTGGGGTGCGCTTGCCGACGATGTCGAAGTCACGCTTCATGGCCTTGTTGTCTGGCTGGACGTTCATGCGCTGACCCTCCCTTTGGCCGATGCCTTCTTCGCTTTTGCGGGCTTCGGCTTCGATGCCTTTCTCATGTCCGCTGCGGTGTCGAGCACGGCGCGGACGATCTTGTCATAGCCGGTGCAACGGCACAGGTTGCCGGCCAGCCAGTAGCGAACTTCTTCCTCGGTCGGGTTGTCGTTGCGCTCCAGCAGCGACTTTGCGGCCACCAGGAAGCCCGGCGTGCACACACCGCACTGCAGGGCGGCGTGGTCGAGAAACTTCTGCTGCAGCGGATGCAGCTTGCTGCCATCCGCCATGCCCTCGACCGTTTCGATGTCGCAGCCCTCGGCTTCCGCGCCGAGCATAAGGCAGGCGCAGACGAGCCGGCCATCAACCAGTACCGAGCAGGCGCCGCAGTCGCCGGTGCCACAGCCTTCCTTGGCGCCAGTCAGGCCGAGTCGGTCGCGCAGCGCGTCGAGCAAGGTCTCGTCGGCCTCGCACGAAAACTCGGTGTCGTCACCGTTGATCCTTGTCCGGACATGAACCTGAAACATCAGCTGTTCTCCTTCGCGCGGTCGCGCGCAATGATGGCGGCGCGGCGTGCGAGCACGCCGGCGATGTGCTTGCGGAACTCCTTGGTACCACGCTTGTCGTCGATCGGCTTGGCTTCGGCGGCGCAAGCCCTGGCGAGCGCGTCTAGTGCCGCGTCGTCGACGGTGGTGCCAACGAGCGCCTTGGCTGCCTTGGCCGAGATAATCACGGTGGGGCCGACGGCGCCCAGCGCCACGCGGGCTGCCATGCACTTGCCCTTGGCGTCGAGCGTCAGGCAGATGCCCACGCCGACCACGGCGATATCCATTTCGGTGCGGGGGATGAAACGCAGGTAGGCGTCGCCCATGCGCTTCTTCTTTTCGGGCAGCTCGATCGATTCGACGAACTCCGACTTCTTCAGGGTCGTCTTGCCCGGCCCCTTGACCAGCTTTTCGACGGCAACCTTGCGCGTGCCCTTGGCGCCGGCGATCACCGCTTTTGCGCCCACGGCCGCCATGGCCGGCACGCTGTCGGCGGCAGGCGAGGCGTTGCACAGGTTGCCGGCGATGGTGGCGCGGCCCTGGACCTGGGTGGAGCCGATCAGGTTTGCGGCCTCTACCACGCCGGGCCATGCCTTCTTCAGGGCCTTGTCCTCGCCCATTTCGGCAGCGGACACGGCAGCGCCGATGCGCCAGCCCTTGCCGGCGCGCACGATCTTGCGCAGGGCGGCGATGCGCTTGATGTCGACGATGGCGTCGGGTTCGGTGTACCCGCCCTTCATGCGGACCAGCAGGTCGGTGCCGCCTGCCATGACATGCACCTTGCCCTTGGCGGTGCCAAGCAGCTTCACGGCCTCCTTGGTGGATGCCGGTGCGAAATACTCCATCTGTAGCCTCCTGACGGGACGTTTGGTTGAGGTGAGGCTAGCCCAATCGGACCGCTCGCGTCGAGGCCTTGACGCGACACCCCGCAATGCGTTTCCGGCATGGCCAATGGCGCCGTCCGGTTGCACTATTTTGCGATCATGCCGATGTTGCGCGGGGTGGACGGCGTCACTAAGGTTGGCCGCCTTCCAACCGGTCCCAGCAGGAGCACAAATGTCTTCGCCAGTAGCCTATACGCTCGATGGTGACATTGCCGTCATCAGCATCGACAACCCGCCCGTCAACGCGCTGTCGCACGCCGTCCGGCAGGGCCTGCTCGATGCGGTCGAGACGTTTCAATCAGATGATGCAGCAAAGGCAGCGGTGGTTGCGGGGGCGGGCCGAACCTTCATTGCAGGCGCCGACATCAAGGAATTCGGCAAGCCGCTGGCAGACCCGCAGCTGCCGCACATCACCAACGTGATCGAGGCGAGCGCCAAGCCGGTGGTCGCCGCACTGCACGGCACAGCGCTGGGCGGTGGTCTCGAAGTGGCGCTGGGCTGCCATTACCGGGTGGCGGTCAAGGGTGCGAAGGTGGGCCTGCCGGAAGTGAACCTGGGCATCCTGCCGGGTGCAGGTGGCACGCAGCGCACGCCGCGCCTGGTGGGGGCGGAAGCTGCGGCGGAGATGATCACCAGCGGACGTCATATGGGCGCAGCCGAGGCGCTGAAGTCCGGTCTGATCGACCATGTGGATGACGGCAGCGATCCGGTAGCCGCAGGTGTCGCCTATGCCAGAAAGTTGCTCGCCGAGGGCAAGGGACCACGCCCGACGCGCAACATTACGGCCAGGATCGAGGAAGCGAAGCAGGACAAGGGTCTGTTCGACCGGCTCAAGGCGGACGCGAAGAAGAAGGCGCGCGGCCAGCTTTCTCCGGTCGTTTGCATCGACGCGATCATGGCGGCGGTCTACGCCAAGGATTTCGACGAGGGCATGAAGATCGAGCGGCAGCTGTTCCAGGACCTGATGAAGACGCCGCAGCGCGAGGCGCTGATCCACGCGTTCTTCGGCGAGCGTGCGGTGGGCAAGGTGCCGGAACTGAAGGATGGCAAGCCACGCAAGGTTGAGAAGATCGGTGTCATTGGTGGCGGCACCATGGGCTCCGGCATCACGCTCGCGATGATGAACGCCGGCATTCCGGTGGTCATGGTGGAGCGCGATGATGCGGCCATTGCGGCCGGGCGGGGCCGGGTCGAGAAGACGCTGCAGGGCGGCGTGGACCGGGGCAAGCTGACGCCGGACCGGCGCGAGTGGATGCTGGCCAATCTCTATAGCGGCACCACCGACATGAATGCGCTGGCAGACGTGGACCTGGTGATCGAGGCCGTGTTCGAGGACATGGGCGTGAAGAAGGAGGTGTTCACCAAGCTCGACGCCATCTGCAAGCCTGGCGCGGTGCTGGCCACCAACACGTCTTATCTGGACATCAACCAGATTGCCGCCATGACCAAGCGCCCCGAAGACGTGATCGGCATGCACTTCTTCTCTCCGGCCAACATCATGCGGCTGCTCGAAATCGTGGTCGCCGACAAGACCCACCCGGACGTGGTGGCAACTGCCTTCGACATTGCGCGGCGTGCCGCCAAGGTGGGCGTGCGGGCAGGCGTGTGCGACGGGTTCATCGGCAACCGCATTCTGGGCAAGTACCTGCGCGTGGCGCAGATGCTGGTCGAGGACGGCGCTACCCCCTATGAGGTCGATGAGGCGGTCGTCGGTTTCGGCTATCCGATGGGGCCGTTCGCCATGTCGGACCTTGCCGGTCTCGACATCGGCTGGATGACGCGCAAGCGCAAGGCCGCCACGCGCAAGAAGGAAGAGCGGTATTCTGCGGATTGGCTCGACCGGATTTGCGAGCAGGGCCGCTTCGGCCAGAAGACGGGACGCGGCGTCTACATCTATCCGGAAGGGGCACGTCGCGGCGAGCACGATCCGGAAGTGCTGCAGATCATCGACGACGTGCGGCGCGAAAAGGGCATCAATGCGCGCAAGTTCTCAGCCGAGGAGATCATGGAGCGCTACATGGCGGCGATGATCAACGAGGGTGCGAAGGTTCTGGAAGAAGGCATCGCGCTGAGGCCGGTGGACATCGACGTCGTGCAGATCACCGGCTACGGCCACCCGCGCTGGCGCGGCGGGCCAATGAAACACGCCGACATGCGCGGCCTCGACAAGGTGCTGGCCTCGATCCGCAAGTTCGAGGCCGAGGATGCCTGGTTCTGGAAGCCGGCGCAGTTGCTGGTCGATCTGGTGGGCCGGGGCGAAAACTTCGACAGCCTGAACAGGAAGGAAGTCTGACATGCGCGGGGCCGTCATCGTATCCACCGCCCGCACGCCGATCGGCAAGGCGTTTCGCGGTTCGTTCAACATCACCCACGGCGCGACGCTGGGCGGGGCCGCGGCACAGGCCGCGGTTGAGCGCTCGGGTGTGGACGCTGCGCTGATCGAGGACTGCATCATCGGTTGCGGTTTCCCCGAGGGCGTCACGGGCTCCAACATCGCTCGCCAGATCGCCATCCGCGCCGGGCTGCCGGTGACCACCTGCGGCATGACCATCAACCGGTTCTGTTCGTCCGGCCTGCAGGCGGTGGCGCTGGCCGCGCACCGGATCGTCGAGGAGGGCACGCCCGCCATGCTGGCTGGCGGCATCGAATGCATCAGCCAGGTGCAGGCAGCTGCCAGCCAGGGGGCAGAGCGCGAGCCGTGGCTCAACGAGCACAAGCCCGAAATCTACATGGCGATGATCGACACCGCCGACATCGTGGCCGAGCGCTATGGCGTGACCCGCGAGATGCAGGACGAATATGCCCTGTCTTCGCAGCAGCGCACGGCGGACGCGCAGGCGGCGGGCAAGTTTGCCGACGAGATCATTTCCATGACCACGACCATGGGCATGAAGGACAAGGAGACCGGCCAGATCACCACCCACGAGGTGACGGTCAGCAAGGACGAGTGCAACCGGCCGTCGACGACGCTGGAAGGACTGCAGGGGCTTGAGCCGGTGCGGGGGCCGGACAAGTTCATCACCGCCGGCAATGCCTCGCAGCTGTCCGATGGCGCTGCCGCACTTGTGCTGATGGAAGCGAAGGAAGCCGAGAAGCGCGGGCTTGAGCCGCTGGGCGCATTCCGCAGCTTCACCGTGGCCGGCTGCGAGCCGGACGAGATGGGCATCGGTCCGGTATTCGCCATTCCGCGCCTGCTGGAACGCAGCGGCCTGAAGATGGACGACATCGACCTGTGGGAGCTGAACGAGGCGTTTGCCTCGCAGGTTATCTATTGCCGTGACAAGCTTGGCATTCCGTCCGAGATCCTCAATGTCAATGGCGGTTCCATCGCCATCGGTCACCCCTATGGCATGACCGGTGCGCGGCAGGTGGGCCACGTGCTGCTGGAAGGAAAACGCCGTGGCATCAAGCATGCGGTGGTCACCATGTGCATTGGAGGCGGGCAGGGTGCGGCCGGGCTCATCGAGGTGTTCTGAAGATCATGAGTGAGCCGCTGATCGTATCGCAGGCAGGCCGCGTCATCACCGCGGTCAACTCCAATCCGGGCCGGCGCAATTCGTTGTCGTTCGAGTTCTACGAGGCGTTTGCCGCATTGCTGGAAGATGCACCGTCATGTGACTGCGGCGCCATCGTGCTGACCGGGGCAGACGGGTTCTTCTGCGCAGGCGGCAACATGGACGGGCTGCAGGAGCGCGCCAATGGCTCGCCCGAGTTCCGCCGGGCGGGCGTGGACCGGCTCAACGACATGATCCGCCGGATGCGGTCGCTGCCGGTGCCGGTGATCGCGGCGGTGGAAGGCGGTGCTGCGGGTGCCGGGCTTTCGATGATGCTGGCCTGTGACCTTGTGGTGGCTTCAAACGATGCTTTCGTGATGGCGGCCTACGTGAAGATCGGCCTTACGCCGGACGGCGGCATGACGGCATTTCTTGCCCAGTCACTGCCGCGTCAGCTTGCCAGCGAGATGATGCTGACCGGCGACCGGATTCCGGTGGAGCGGCTCTATCAGGCAGGCGTGATCAACCGGCTGGTTGAGCCAGGGTCGGCGCTGGCTGAGGCGCAGGCGCTGGCCTCACGGCTGGCGGACGGGCCGCAACGGTCGCTGGCCGGGATCAAGGCGCTCACCGAAGCGGCATCCCATCCGCACCTGGAAGACCAGCTCGAGCGCGAGGCGGCATCCATTGCCGAGGCGCTGGGCAGTGCGGAGGCGCACGAGGGCATTGCCGCGTTCAAGGGCAAGCGCAAGCCGGAGTGGCCAAGGTAGGTTTAGGTTCAGCCGGTCCTGATCGCGTCTATTTCCTTTGCGAACACCGTCGCCAGCCGCGCCTTTAGGATCTTGCCGGAAGGTGCTGCGGGCAGGTGTTGCGAGAATACCCAGCGGGTCGGGTGCTTGTAGGCGGCAAGGCGGTCCTTCAGGTGGGCCTTGAGTTGCTCGCCGGTGAGCGTCGCGCCGGTTGCCGGATGGACGAAAGCGACGATCTCCTCGTTGCCGTCGCGCGGCACCCCCATGACGGCTGCATGAACCACGTCCGTGTGCTGGTTCAGGGCGGCTTCCACTTCGAGCGGGGAGACGTTGAAGCCGGAGCGGATGATCAGTTCCTTCTTGCGGCCGGTTACGTGCACGTTGCCGGCGGTGTCGATGAAGCCCAGGTCGCCGGTTGCGAACCAGCCACCGGGCGACAGCACCTTCGCGGTTTCTTCAGGGTTTCGATAATAGCCCTTCATCACCGCAGGGCCGCGCACAGCCAGCTCGCCGATGCCGTCGCCGTTGGGCTCGTCCACGCGGAACCCGATCCCGTCCAGCGGCGGTCCGACCGATGTGTCCTCCCTCGGAGAGCCGGGGCGGGTGGCGGCGACGCCTGCGGTGGTCTCGGTGAGGCCGTAACCGTTGCACATCTGCAGCCCGAAGAAGCTTTCCACCTTCTGTTTCCAGGCAAGGTCGAGCGGCGCGCCGCCCGAGGAAATGTATCTCAGCCGTGCCGTCTGGAGGCGGTCGATGCCGTGCTCGCGGGCATGTGCCATCAGCAAGGCATGCAGTTGCGGCACGGCGGGAAAAATCGAGACGCGGGTCTTCAGCGCGTCGAGCGTCTGTTGCGGGTCGAAGCGGGCCACAAGTTCGGTGGTGGCGCCGGCGGCAATGACGGCCATCAGTGCCGAGGCAAGCCCGAACACGTGGGTCAGCGGCAGGACGGCATAGAGATGGTCGCCTGCGGTGATGCCGCGATGGCGGGCTGATTCAGTGCCGCCATAGATCAGGTTTGCGTGGGTCAGCATGACACCCTTCGGGTCGCCCGTGGTGCCGGTGGTGTAGAGCAGCACGGCGACCTGTTGGCGGGCCTCGCCATAGACGGGCTCGGCAAGCATACCCTCATGCCTTGCCATGCGCAGGTTGAAGCCGCCCAGCGTCACAGGTTCGGCGCCGGCGGCATCCGCATGGGCGTCTGCGGCGGGTGAAACCTGGTGCGTGAACACGGTGATTGCCGGGCTGGCGTGACCGCGGATGCGGCTGATCTCCGTCGCCGAAAGGCGGGCGTTGACCGGGATCGCCCAGGCGTCGCAGCGGCTGGCGGCCATCAGCAGCACCGCCAGGGCATTGCAGTTCTCCGCCACGATGAGCAGCCGCTGGCCTGGTGCTAGACCGACCCCGCGCAACGTGTCCGCCGCCTGCCGTGACCTGTGCAGAAGGTCTGCGTAGCTGATCGCGCCACCGCCGGTGTCCGCCAGCGCAATTGCGCCGGGTGCATGGGCAGCCTGCTTCTCAAGCAGGTGGTGTATGCGCTCGATCGATGGCATTGTGAGCCGAACACTAATCAAGCGTGCAGCACTGTTCCAGCACGTTGTCGCCGGGGAGAAATCCGATGCTTCGCCCACCTTTGTCCGTCCTCACCGCAGACCTGCCGTCAACCGTGCCGTTCGTCGGCCCGGAGGCGCAGGAGCGGGCTCGCGGGGCGGCCTTCAAGGCGCGCATCGGCGCCAATGAAAGCGTGTTCGGCCCGTCGGACGGGGTGATCGCGGCAATGCAGGCAGCGGCCCCCGACATGTGGAAGTACTGCGACCCTGAAAACCATGACCTGAAACAGGCGCTGGCGGCGTGGCACGGCATCTCGCCCGACAACATCTGCATCGGCGAGGGCATCGACGGTCTGTTCGGCACCACGGCACGGCTGTTCGTCGATCCGGGCACCAGGGTGGCAACCTCGGCCGGCGCCTACCCGACCTTCAACTTCCAGGTGGCCGGTGCGGGTGGCGAGATCGTGACTTGCCCCTATGTTGATGACCGCGAGGACCCGGCCTCGCTGCTGGCCCTGGCCCGGCGCGAGGGCGCTCGTCTGATCTACCTGGCCAACCCGGACAACCCGATGGGGACCTGGTGGCGGGCAGGCGAGATCCAGGCGATGATCGACGATCTGCCGGAGGGCGCCGTGTTGTGCCTGGACGAGGCCTATGGCGAGTTTGCACCGGCCGGCACCATGCCCGACCTAGATGTGCACAATCCGCAGGTTCTGCGCTTCCGCACCTTCTCGAAGGCCTACGGGCTTGCGGGCTTGCGGGTGGGCTACGTCATCGGCGAGGCGCAAGTGATCAAGGCCTATGACAAGATCCGCAACCACTTCGGCGTCAACCGGATGGCGCAAGTGGCTGCTGAGGCTGCTCTTGCCGACGAGGACTGGCTCGACACGGTGGTGGTCCGGGTGCACGCGGCACGCAGCGAGATCGTGCGCATTGCCCATGAGAACGGGCTTGAAGCGCTGCCGTCGGCAACCAATTTCGTGGCGATCGACTGTGGCCATGACGGGCCGTTTGCCAAGGCGCTGCTGGACAGCCTGATCCAGCAGGGCGTTTTCGTGCGCATGCCGGGCGTTGCGCCGCTGAACCGCTGCATCCGGGTGTCGGCAGGCCGCGAGGACGACCTCGACATCTTCGAGCAGGCGCTGCCGAAGGCGCTTGCCGCGGCGCACGGCTGATGACGGCGGTAAACCAGGCCGCCGTTCCGCCGGCAGGGCTGGCGGGCGCCATCGGGCTGCTGGTCGCCGGGCTGTTCACCGCCAGCCTGTCCGGTGCCTTGCTGAAACTGATGTCGGGTGAACTCAACCTCGCGATGATGACCGCGGGCCGTTACACGGGCTACCTGGTCGTGCTGTTGCCGCTGGCGGCCTGGAAGTACGGCAGCCAGGTGCTGCATCCGCCGCAATGGCAGGCGCAGTTCACCCGTGCGGTTCTCATTCTTGGGGCCACGCTCACCTTTGTGCTCGCGGTAATGTACCTGCTGCTCGCGACCGCGGTCGCCATTCTTTACATCTATCCCTTCATCGTGGCGGCCCTGTCACCACTGATGCTCGGCGAGCGCGGCACAACAGCCACCTGGGCCGGCATTGCACTTGGCTTCATCGGGATCGTCATCGTTATGCGGCCGGACCTGGGCGCCCTGAATATCGGCGCCTTGGCAGCGCTGGCGACGGGCGGGTTCTATGCCCTGCACATCATCTACACCCGCAAGGTTGCAAATTCCTGTCCGGCACTGGTGTCCAACACCTACATGGCGATCGTGGCGCTGGCGCTGATCCAGCCGTTTGCGATCTGGTGGTGGCAGCCGCTGAGCCTGCGCCAGGCGGGCATCCTGCTGTTCATGGGCGGGGTGAATGCGGTGGCGCACCTGCTGATCATCAATGCGTTCCGGCTTGCCTCGGCACCGGCGCTGGCGCCGTTCTCCTACGCCGAACTGGTCGGTGCAACCGCATGGGGCTATGCCTTCTTCGGCGACATTCCCGACATGATCACGGTAACCGGCATGGCGATCATCGTCGGCTCCGGCATCATGGTGTCGCAATCGGGCAATCTCGGACGGCTGTTCGCCAGAAGGCGTGGCCCAAGCGGCGGCGGCTAGCCGGCTTCAGACAAGTCGTCGGCAAGAGTTTCATCGGGGAGCGTGTCTGGTTCCAGCCACTTCAGAACCAGTTCATACCCGACGGCCACGATAACCGGACCAACGAATACGCCGACAACGCCCCACTGCATCAGGCCGCCCACGGCCCCGAGGAAGGCGAGCGAGGCGGGCATGTCGCTGTCCTTGCTGACCAGCAGCGGCCTGGCGATGTTGTCGGTGACATTGACCACGATCAGACCCCAAAGAAACACGAACGCAGCCATGTAGGACTGGTCCTGGGTCCACAACCACAACGACATCGGCAACCACACGAGGACGGGTCCAATCTGGATCAGCGACAGGATGAAGGTGATACCCGCCCACAGCAGCCAACCTGGTATGCCGGCAACCACGTAGGAGAATGTTGCTACAAGCGTCTGGGCGAGCGCTGCGCCAAGAACGCCCTGAACGGCACCCCTTGTCGTCTGCACGGAATGGGCGGCGAGCCGCAAGGCAAAATGACCTCCCACCCTCTCGAAGAACTTCGTTGCCAGTTCCGTCACCCGGACAGCACGCAGCACCAGGATCATGGCAAGGATCACCCCGATGGCGAACTCGAATACGAAAATTCCAACCGATTGGGTCTCGCTGACCAGCCACGTCAGGACGGTTTTCAGCTCTTCCCGGTAGTGTGATGCAAATTGCGTGGTGTCGGTGCGCAATTCTTCCAGCATCTGGCCCAATGGTCCGCCGATCGACGGCAGCTCCTGCATCGAGCCAGGCCCGACGTGAGACTGTGTGAAATAGGCCAGGCGCTCGAGCCAGTTGAGCGCGTCAGGGATCAGGGCGAGCAATGTTCGGCCCAGTCCGATTGCCGGGATGATGATCACCAGCATGAGGCCAAGCCCCATCAGCCATGCCGCCAGTATCCGCCGGCCGTTCAGCCAATGCACGAGCTTTGCGTAGTAAGGCTCAAGCGCGATGGCCACCATCGCTGCCCACAGCATTGCCGGCAGGAACGGATAGAGCGTCAGCGTCGCAAGTACGATGACGCCGAACGTGAGGCCCAGCGGCAGCAGCCGCTCGATCTGCGAGGCGTGAGGGGCGCTACTCATCGGTGCAGGTTTCGGCCGATGACGAGGCCGATAATGGCAGCGGCGGCGACGGTGCCAACTGGCGTGTTGCTGCCTGCAGCTGAGCCGGACTTGCCAAGCAAGGCTTGCGTCAGGGCTTCGATTTCATCATTTCGGGTGCGCTGGCGGCGGATCATGCTGCGCCCGCTCATGATCAGCACAAGGCCGGCAAACAGCAGCAGGGCGGCAACGGCGAGCGCAGCTTCCCAAGGCGTCATGCGGGTGGAAAGCCACAGGTAGAGTCCGGCCAGCGCGCACAGCGAGGCCAGCATCAGCAGCAGCATGCCGGCCAGCAGCAACATGCCGCCGCCACTGCGCCGCTTGAGGTCGGCGACCTCGCGTTTCAACACAAGGCTGAAGAGCTGACGAAGCATCCGGTTGTCCGCCTAGCGCCGAGAGAACGAGCCAAGAAGAATTCCGACCAGCAAGGCAATCAGCGTCGCCTGCACCGGCTTTTCAGAGATGTAGTCCTCGAGCGAGCCTGCTGCCTGCTTCGCCTTGGCAGTCGCCTCGTCCGCTGCAGCGCGGGAGCGATTCAGCAGGTCTTCCGCCTCGTCCGCGGCGGCCTTGCGAGCTTCGCCGGCCTTGGCGCCCGCAAGATCCTTGAGCAGGCTGGTCAGCGTCGAAATGTCGTCACGGATGGTCCTGATCTGGAGTTCGATGTCTTCGGGAGTTGCAGACTGCTGTTTCGACTGTGCCATGTTTCTTGCCTTCCGTTGTGCCCTCGATCTTGATTGAACGATAACTGCTTGTACGGATCAATATCCTTCCGGTGAAGTTCACCTTATGTGACCTGGCGGGCTGTCAGAACGGCGACGACTTCGGGAAGTCGGGCTTTCTCTTGTCGCGTATCGAGGACAGTCCTTCCTTAACCTCGGGTCCGGAGAAGCCCATGAACTCAAGCGCCAGCGATGCGTCAAAGGTGGGGCCGGCCATGCGCAGCCAGTTGTTGAGCGAATGCTTGGTCCATCGCACGGCGGTCGGCGCGCCGCGGGCAAGCTTGCGGCAGACGCTGAGCGCGGTCTCGTGCACCTTGTCGTCGTCGGCGCAAACCGACACGAGGCCGATGCGCTCGGCCTCCTCGCCGTCCAGCGGCTCGCACAGCATGAGGTAGTATTTCGCCTTGGCCATGCCGATCAGCAACGGCCAGACGATGGCTGCATGGTCGCCTGCCGCCACGCCCAACCGGGTGTGGCCGTCGATGATGCGGGCGGTGCGCCCGGCGACGGTGATGTCGCACACCATGGCAGCGGCAAGGCCTGCGCCGACGCTGACGCCTTCAAGCGCTGCCACGGTGGGCTTGACGCAATTGATGACGTTGTAGACGAGGTCGGAGGCTTCCTTCCAGACGCGGGCGCGGGTCTCGAAGTCGTTGGTCATTTCCTCGACCATGCCCAGGTCGCCACCCGCTGACAGGTTGCCGCCATCGCCGCGCAACAGCACCGCGCGGGTTTCGGGGTCGCGGTCGATGTCGCGCCACACCTCGGCCAGTTCGCGGTGGCCGGTGGCGTCAAGCGCGTTCAGTTTCTTCGGCGCGGACAGGATGACCTCGAGGATACCGTTTTCGGGCCGGTTGAACTTCAGGACTTCATAATGGGCGTAGCGTTGTGTCATGGAACTCGTGGCCGGTTGGCTGGTTGGTTGTGCAGGCAGGCACTATGAAGCCGCCGCAGAGGATTTGGAACAGGGACATCGGTTGATGGGTGTGATGATGGGTGGCAAGTGGCACACCCATCCGCTTGCCGAACTGACAGAAGACGGCAGCTTCAAGCGCAAGGAGTCGTCGTTTCGCGACTGGATCGAGCCGGGCGGACAGTTTCCGCCAGAGGCAGGGCGCTATCGTCTCTATGTGTCGCTGGCCTGTCCCTGGGCGCACCGCACGCTGATCATGCGGGCACTAAAGGGACTGGAAGAGATGATCCCGGTCTCGGTGGTCAACTGGTACATGGGCGACGATGGCTGGAGCTTCGAGGACGGCGAGGGCGTGGTGCCGGATCCGGTGTTCGAAGCGCAATACCTGCGCGACGTCTATGCCGGCGCAAAGCCCGACTATACCGGCCGGGTGACGGTGCCGGTACTGCTCGACACCGCGACCCGGCAGATCGTGTCGAACGAAAGCTCCGAGATCATCCGGATGTTCAATTCAGCGTTCGACGGGTTGGGCGCGAAGCCGGGTGACCACTATCCGCAAGACATGCGTGACCAGATCGATGCGGTGAACGAGCGCGTCTACGGCACGCTCAACAATGGCGTCTACAAAGCCGGCTTCGCCACCACCCAGGCGGCGTACGAGAAGGCGGTGTATCCGCTGTTCGACACGCTTGACTGGATGGAGGAGCGGCTGTCGCGCCAGCACTGGCTGGCGGGTGACCGGTTTACCGAGGCCGACATCCGCGCGTTTGCGACGCTGATCCGGTTCGACCCGGTCTATCACGGCCACTTCAAGTGCAACCGGGCACGTATCGTCGACTATCCGAACCTGTGGGCGTTCACGCGGGAAATCTACCAGATGCCGGGCGTGGCCGGGACGGTGAACCTGACCCACATCAAGAGCCACTATTACGCCAGCCACGAGAGCATCAACCCGACCCGCATCATCGCTATCGGGCCGCAGCTTGACTACTGGGAGCCGCACAGACGGGGCTGAAGCCTGTCAGTCTTCCAGCTGGTCCTTGCGCTTGCGCTCCACCAGCGCGGATTCTTCCGCCTTGCGGGTGCGGAACCTGGCGCCAAGTCCGTCGATCTCGGCTTCGGGGATCACTTCCCTGGCGCGGGCGAACAAATCCCTCTCTTCCTCGTCGATGTGGTGCAGGTAATCGTGCCTCAGTCTTTCGAACTTCTGCAGCCATGAGCCGTGGCTCATGTCCATGGCGTCCAGTTCTTCCATCAGTTCATCCAGTTCCTTGTGCTCGGCGACCGAATGGCGGGCGGCATCCTGGCCCCAGGTCTTCGAGATCAGCTTGGAGTAGAAGGTTTCTTCCTCAGCCGCTGCGTGGCTCTTGACCTCGTGAAAGAACGTGTTCCACGCCTTGCGCCGTTCGGCGCTGTCGCCGCTGGTGTCCGCGATGGTCGCCAGCAGCTTGCGGTGAACCTCGTGGTCGGCCTTGATCTCAGCGTAAATGTCGGCCATCGGGCATGCCTCCTGCGGTGCGTTGGTTGATATGATCATCAACGTCTGCAGGCGGGCAGTGTTCCCGTTTACGCGGTTCAGGCCTCGTAGGTCACCTCGCCGCCGCACAGGGTCAGCGACACTTTCAGGGTGGTGATGTCTTCCGGCGGCACGGCCTCGATGTCGCCGTCCAGCATCACAAGGTCGGCCATGTAACCGGCCTTCAGCTGTCCCTTGCGGTGTTCGTTGAACTCGGCATAGGCGCCGCCAGCGGTGTAGCCGTGGATCGCCTGGTGCAGGCTCTGGCGCTGGTCGGGGTGCGAAGGGTCGTACTTCTCGCGCGTCGTTGCGGCCTTCAGCGACAACAGCGGATCGACCGGCGAGACCGGCCAGTCAGAGGCAAAGCACATCTTTGCGCCCGCTGCGCGCAGGGTGTTCCAGGCATAGGCGTTGACCTGCTTGGCCTTGCCGATGCGCGTCAGCGTCGGCTCCAGCGGAAAGCCGCTGCCGGGCGGATGCAGCGGCTGCATGGAGGCGATGACGCCAAGCTGCGCGAGGCGGGGAATGTCGGCGGTGTCGATGATCTCGATGTGCTCGATGCGGTGGCGCGAGTCGCGCTCGCCATTGGCCTTGCGTGCGGCCTCGTAGCCGTCCAGCGTGCGGCGCACGGCAGCGTCACCAATGGCGTGCACGGCAATCTGGAAGCCGCGCCGGTCGATCTCGGTGGCGATCTCGGCGAACTCCTGCTGGCCGAACAGCGGATCGCCGTCATGATCCGGTTCGTCCGGATAACCGCCCAGCACGAAGGCAGTGCCACTATCGAGCACGCCGTCCATGAACAGCTTCACACGGTTGCACCAGAGCCTGTCCGAGCTCCACGTGCGGCGCATGTGTTCGGCCTCTTCAAGGTCGGAGAGCTGCTTGTCGTTCTTGTAGTGGAACGGCACCTCGATGCGGCAGGTCAGGCTGCCCTGCCGTTCCAGCTCGTGCAGCAGTTCGCACTGGTAGACGGTGCCGTCCATGTTGTGGATCGAGGTGATGCCGAGCGAGGCGCAATAGTCGAGCCCGCGCTTCATGTTGGCGATGTCGGCGGCGCGCTGGTCCGGCGTGGCCGGGGGGTGCGGATCGCGGGCGGTGGTGATGCCGAGCGACTCGCGGCCTTGCGTGGCGGTCAGCGCTACCACGTCGATGAAGGCATCGGGTTCGAGCAGTTCGCCAGTGGCCAGTCCGTCCGCGCCCATGACGATCTCGGAACCGGTAATGCACTTGCGCCCTTTGAGGATGCCGGCGGCTTCGAGTGCGGCGGTGTTGGCCCAGCAGGTGTGGAAGTCGGGCGACTGCATGGCAAACGGCCGGTCAGGGCAGACTTCGTCGAGCAGCTGGCGGGACGTTGCCACGTCGCCGAACATGGTGTAGCTGCCCTGGTTGGCGAATATGATGCCGCCGCCGGGATGGCTCGCCGCCCAGTCGGCGATGGCATTGCGCAAGGCGTCCCTGCCGGTCACGCCGGTCAGATCGAGCCGGGACAGCGAGGCCGCGCCCTGGAAGATGTGCATGTGGCTTTCGATGAAGCCGGGCATGACGGAGCGCCCGGCAGCATCGATCACACGGGTGCCGGGGCCAGCCAGGTTCATCACGTCATCGCTGCGGCCCACGGCGAGGATCGCGCCTGCTGCCAGCGCAATCGCTTCGGCAGCTGGGGCATCATCGTTCATGGTGATGATCCGCGCATTGCGGATGATGATCTCTGCCTGAGCCATGGTCTATCTCACTTCACGTGTCTGGCGATGTAGTCGGTGGCAGCCAGAACGCCGCCCCTGCCATGCTCGATGCCGAGCGCCTGCAATGCCGTTTCAACGGCGGCGATGGTGCCCAGGTGACCCCAGCCGTTGACGTGGCCCATGTGGGCAATGCGGATGGCCTTGCCGGTGAGCGGGCCGATGCCGCGGCCGATGGTGACGCCGAGATTTCGCTCGCAATATTCCATGATGGTCGGCCCCGCGCCTTCCGGGGTCAGCAGGCAGGTGACCGAGTTGGAACGCTCCTTCGGCTCGGTCACGGCAAATGCCATCTCGCCCTTCGAGCACCAGACTTCGGCGGCGGCGCGGGTTGCGCCGCCCAGGATCTCGTGGCGGCGGAAGATCTTGCCGAGGCCCTCGGCAAGGATCATGTCGAGCGCTTTCCTGAGCGCGAACACCATCTGCACCGGCGGCGTGCCGGCGTACCACATGTAGTGCTCCTTGCCGTCCCTGAAGGTCCAGTCCCAGTAGCTTGTCTTCAGGCCTGCGGTCTTGTGCGCCTTCTTCGCCTTGGCGTTGGCGGCGGTGAAGGCGAGACCGGGCGGGGTCATCAGGCCCTTCTGCGACCCGCCGACGGCGACGTCGACCCCCAGATCATCCATGCTGAACGGGATCGACCCGAGCGATGCGATTGTGTCGACCATCAGCAGCGCGGGGTGGCCGGCCGCGTCCATCGCCTTGCGCACCGAGGCTATATCGTTGACCACGCCGGTCGCGGTATCGGCGTGAACCATCAGCACCGCCTTGAGTTCGTGCGCGGCATCCTTCTTCAACCGCGCCTCGACGGCCCTTGCATCCACGGCGCGCCCGGTGCGCTCGGGCAGTTCCTCGACCACGAGGCCAAGCTTCTTCGCGTTCTCGCCCCACACCACCGGGAACAGGCCGGACACCAGCACCAGCACCTTGTTGCCCCGCGACAGCACGTTGGTGAGTGCGGCTTCCCAGGCGCCGTGGCCGTTGCAGGCGTAGATGTAGACCTTGCCCGTTCTCGTGCCGAAAACTTTCTTCAGGTCCTTGAGGCAGGAGCGCGAAGCGTCTTCCGACACGCCGCCATAGATGTCGACGGAGGGCGAATGAAGCGCGTTGAGCACTTGGTCAGGCATGTTCGTTGGGCCGGGAATGGCAAGGTGCCGGTGGCCGTTGGCAATGGTCATCTGGAATGTCCGGTGAGGTTTGTCTGAGTGGGGCGCACTGTTTCACCGCGCCGGGCGATTGGCAAGACGTGCGTCTTGCTGCTCACGCAGGGCAGCCTTGCGCCATTGCGCGCGTGTGCTATGGCAAACAGTGATGAACGAGCGTTTCACCATCCTGCTGGCTGGCGACCTGACGGTCACGGACCGGCTCAAGGCGCAGATCGAAGGCAGCCGCCTGATCGCGGCTGACGGGGGCATGGCCCATGCGAAGGCGCTGGGCAGGGTGCCGGAACTTTGGATCGGCGACTTCGATTCCTCCGACGCAAACCTGATGGCGCAATATCCGGACGTGCCGCGCCAGACGCACCCACCGGCCAAGGACACCACCGATGGCGAACTCGCTATCCAGGAGGTGATGGCGATGGGGGCAGGCGAGATCGTGCTGGCCGGCGGGCTGGGCGGGCAGATGGACCACGCCTTCGCCCACCTGATGCTGCTGCTCAAGGCGCATGCCAGAGGGCTCAAGGTCATGCTGACCAGCGGGCACGAAGAGGCCTGGCCGGTGATCGACGACGCGCTGGAGCTTGACTTGCCGGTTGGCACACGGCTGTCCGTGCTGCCCGTTACCGACCTGATCGGGCTCACCATCTCCGGGGTGCGCTGGCCGCTGGATGCGCGCGACGTGGTGTTGGGCTCGACGCTGACCTTGTCCAACGAAGTCACATCCTCGCCGGTGCGCGTGGCCACCGTGAAGGGCATGGCGGTGGTGCTGGTGTATCCGGTCTGACAATGAGGCAGGCATGAAGTTTCCGAGACCACGAACGATCGCCGCGGCAGGGATGCTGCTGTTCATCGGCGGACTAATCTATTCCATTGTCTTCGCGGGCATTCCCTACCAGGACCCGACACCGCAGATGTACGCGACCTGGAAGTTCCACCAGCAGATCGGGGATTCCTTGATGCTTGCCGGCCTTGTATTGCTGGCGGGCGGGCTGCTTTTGGGTTTGGCGCGGAAGATTGCCGGTGTACGGCGCTGAGCCGGAAACTTTGCGCTCGTATTTGCCCTTCAAACGATCGCAAGCGCCGTCGGGCCGTCCGGTGCAGGGAACTCGTCATTCAGCAGTGCCAGGTCTTCGGCGTCCAGTTTCACATCAAGTGCAGCCACGATGGGGTCAATGCGTTCGGGCCTCGAGGTCTTCGGGATCGCAATGGTCTGGTCGCGGCTCAAAAGCCAGGCTAGCGCGATGGAGGCGGGAGTGACGCCGTGGCGTTCGGCAAGGACGGCCAGCGTGCCGTCCCACAGCAGCCGGCCTTCGCCGAGCGGGCAATATGCCATCACCGGCTGGCCTGCCCGGTCCATCATGGGCTTCAGGTCCCACTCGATGCCGCGTTCGCCCAGGTTGTAGAGCAACTGGTTGGTGGCGCAGTTGCCGCCATTTGCGCAGGCCGCCAGCTCGCGCATGTCGTCTGTGTCGAGGTTGGACACGCCCCAGTGACGAATCTTGCCGTCATCCTTCAATCGCTCGAAGCCGGCAACCGTTTCTTCCAGCGGCACCTGTCCGCGCCAGTGCAGCAGGTAAATGTCGATCCGGTCGGTGCCCAGCCGCTCCAGCGAGCGTTCGCAGGCCGCCTGAACCCCGTCATAGGAGGCGTTGTGCGGGTAGACCTTGGAGACGATGAAGGCCTCGTCGCGTCTGCCCTTGATGGCTTGTGACACAATCAGTTCGGCGCCGCCCTCGGCATACATTTCCGCTGTGTCGATGAGACGAAGACCGCGATCGAGGCCTGCGCGCAGCACATCGGCCTCTTGCTCTGCGCTGGCGGTGTCCTCGCCCATGCGCCATGTGCCAAGGCCGAGGGCCGGTACCTTCTCACCGTCCGGAAGGGTGACGTGTTTCATCGCCGCAACTCCGCTATGCATCGGTTGCAGCTTGACGCGGAAAGCAAGGCCAACGCAAGCTGCAACGCAATCAATAACATCAGGAAATCCGGGAGGGCTGGTCCAGATGGGGCTTACGGGATTTATTGGGCTTGGGCACATGGGCGAGGGCATGGCCCGGCAGCTCCAGAGCAAGGGCCACAAGCTTGTCGTTTATGACGTTCGCAACGAACCGGTCGAAGGACTGGTGTCGATGGGGGCGGAGAACGCCGGCTCCGTGGCGGGCGTTGCCAAGGCGTCGGACGTGATCGTGACCATGCTGCCTGCCTCTGCCGACGTGGAGCAGGTGGTGCTGGGTCCGGACGGCGTGCTGGCCAACGGCCGCGAGGGACAGCTCGTCATGGACATGAGCACGGTGGACCCGGAAACCTCCGACAAGCTGGCGCGCGAGCTGGCCAAGGCGGGCATCGGTTTTGTCGATGCGCCGGTGGGCCGTCTGGCGTCGCATGCGTGGGCGGGCGACAGCCTGTTCATGGTCGGTGCAAGCGACGATGACTTTGCCCGGGTGAAGCCGCTGCTCGAAGCCATGGGCACGACCATCTACCACTGTGGCGGCCCCGGCACCGGCACGCGCACCAAGCTGGTCAACAACTTCCTGACCATCGGCCTGTGCCAGATGAATGCGGAAGTGCTGACGCTGTCGCAAGCCTTCGGTCTC
Source organism: Alphaproteobacteria bacterium (assembly GCA_024642465.1). Lineage (GTDB taxonomy): Bacteria > Pseudomonadota > Alphaproteobacteria > Rhizobiales > Aestuariivirgaceae > Anderseniella. The sequence goes on along the minus strand of JAHEBA010000043.1, from coordinate 6 downwards.
GATCTC
>JAHEBA010000131.1 GCA_024642465.1 Alphaproteobacteria bacterium | reverse complement strand
CGCGCAATGTGATAAATTGCACATCCGGCTGGGTACGGTTGCCTCATAGTTATGACCATCAGATACGAACTGCGTTACCAAGAAGGACCGAGGCAATGACCAGACAGCACCACACCAACTTCGCACAGAGCATCATCGGGTCAGCCCAGCGCATGTTCCGGTCGGCTCATAGTGATAGCCTGCTGGCCCCTGCACGGATCGATGCCCGCACCGCACGCGACATCGGCGTCAACCTGGTCGGACTGGGCTGAACACTTCCAGCTTCCCTTTTAAAACTCCCCTGCAATCTCCCTGACTACCTCTCCCCCGGGTCACAAGCCCGGGGTTTTCTCTTCTTACTGTTGGCCTGAGCCTGTTCAGTGAGTTTTCGGTATCACTGCGGCGCTGGTCAGGTCGCCGGTGACTTTCTTGCGAGCACGAGTCCAATGAACTCGCCGAAGCTGCTGATCATACCCAGCTGGCCTGGCTTGTAGATGTCGGGGCACCGCTATCGCCATCCGAGATGCTGGAGAGCTCTGACAGGCACAGGATTCCGGCGGACCTCATCTCTTCCGGGCAGGTTTCGCGCTGGAACGTCCCCTGGATCCTGGATGATGTCCGGCTGCTCGATCCTCCGGTGTCCTATCAGCACAAAAGTGGCGCCGTGACCTGGGTCAACCTCGCCCCCCGGACATCAGCAGAGATCGTGGCGCAGCTGCAGAGCAGGGGAGAGGCAACCCAAGCCGTGTCAGATCCGGCAGACGATCCGAATTCAGGCGCCGGCCCTGATGGCGGCGATGTCGATGGAGACGTCCGGCCAGTTGTCGGCCTCATGACTGATGGCCTTGTGCTCGGTTGGACGCAGCTGACTGCCGGCAATATCCGCAACAATCGTATCTACCTGCGCCAGTTCATCGACCGGTTTCCGGCAGACAGTGTGGGCGGTTCCAACCGGCAGCACAGGGCAGCCCGCACAGTTCAGGTCGACTGGGGCGGAGAGACGCCGGTAGAGACCGACATTGACGGCGACAAGAAATTCTTCCGGTCGAGGAGCTGGGTCAGGGAATTCCTTGCCCACAACGGTGCAGCAGAGGGCGACCGGGTGATTGTCGAGTGTACCGGACCCTACAGGTACCGTCTGAGACTGCGGAAAACACGGTGAGGCAAGGCTTCCGGGCGGGATTCGCATAAAACAGTCTTATGGAAGGGGATGACCACTGGAAGGATGAGTGAGCAGGTTGCCGGTAAAGGCCGACACGCGGCTCATCTCGTGTATTCAGTTTTGAGTCCCCAAAGCAGCCGGCGCCCGCAGCGACTGAAATCTGCGCTACCAAAGTGTGGAACTGCTAGCGCAAATTCGAGCCCATCAGCATGCCCAGTTCCCGGCTCAGGGCATCGCGTCTCGACTTCAGGCGGTCCACCTCATTGGGGTCCGCCGGATCCACTCCGGCATTGAGTCTGTCCAGTTTCAGTTCCACTTGTTGCAACTCGTGGCTGGTTGCCTCGAAACCCTTGTCTACGCCCCACAGGCGCTGAATGGCCTTTTCATGATCAGGAAACCGGTCCTGCAACCATGCCTTGACGGAGTTCATTTCAAACCGCCCTTTCTGCACTGTGCCGTTCACAAATTGCGTCTGTCCTGACCGGATCTGTTAATCGGTCTGGTCTTTCGCCGCTACGTCCGTTCTGCCTGTGCAACCTGCTGCTTGACCCGAACGAAGCTGTCCGGGGTCACAGATATGGAATCGATCCCACACTCGACGAGGAAGCGAGCAAATTCCGGATGGTCACTTGGAGCCTGCCCGCACAAGCCTACCTTGGCGCCAGCCTTGTGCGCCTCCCTGATCACGTTGGTGATCATCCATTCCACTGCCGGATTCTGCTCATCGAACAGATGGGACAGCAGTTCCGAGTCCCGGTCGACACCAAGGGTCAGCTGGGTCAGGTCGTTTGAGCCAATGGAGAAGCCGTCAAACCGGGCGGCGAACTCGCTGGCCAGCACGACGTTCGAGGGTATCTCGCACATCACATAAACCTCCAGCCCGTCGACGCCAAGCTCCAGTCCGTTCTCCCGCATTACCTCAAGGACTCGGTCAGCTTCGTCGATGGACCGGCAGAACGGGATCATCACACCAACGTTGTTGAATCCCAAGTCTGAGCGCAGCCGCCTGATTGCCTGGCATTCCAGAGCAAAGCCATCCCGGTATATAGGCGAGTAGTACCGCGAAGCGCCGCGAAAGCCGATCATCGGATTGTCTTCATCCGGCTCAAACTGGGCGCCGCCAAGCAGGCCGGCATACTCGTTTGTCTTGAAGTCGCTCATTCGTACGATGGCAGGCCTGGGATAGAAGGCCGCGGCGATCCGGGCCAGCCCTCGGGACAGTCGCTCCACGAAGTACTCACCGCGATCGACAAATCCTGCCGTCAGTTCGGAGATTTCCTGCTTTGTTGCCTCGTCACGAAGTTCATCGAAACGGAGAAGAGCCATCGGGTGGACGCGGACGTGATTTGAAATGACAAACTCCATCCGAGCCAGCCCGACGCCATCGGCGGGCAACTGCCACCAGCGAAAGGCGGCTGCCGGATTGGCCAGATTGAGCATGACCTTCGTGGTAGTTGCGGGGATGCCGGTCAAAGACAGCGTTTCGGCGTGAAATTCCGCGACACCGTCATAGACGTGGCCTTCATCCCCTTCAGCGCAGGAAATCGTAACCTCCTGCTGGTCATGCAGCATGTGCGTGGCGTCGCCGGTTCCCACGATGGCGGGCAGTCCGAGTTCGCGGCTGACGATAGCCGCATGGGATGTGCGTCCGCCATGATCGGTGATGAGGCCTGCGGCCCGCTTCATGACCGGCACCCAGTCGGGGTCGGTCGTAGATGTCACCAGGATGCTGCCGTCCTTGAAGCGGCCAATGTCCCTAGCGTTTTCGATCATGCAAACGGGACCTGTAACGACTGCTTCGCCAATGCTCAGCCCCTTGACGAGGAGGGGGCCCTTCTTTCCGAGCCTGTAGGTTTTCAGGGGCGAGGGATCGCGTTGCGTCTGCACGGTTTCCGGCCGGGCCTGGACGATAAAGAGTTCGCCCGAAACACCATCGAGCGCCCATTCCATGTCCATTGCGATGCCATAGTGCCGTTCGATTGCGACTGCCCAGCGGGCGAGTTGGAGGATCTGCCCGTCATCCAGCACGAAGGAGCTGCGCTCCCGTTTCGATGTAGGCACGTTGCGGGTGGAGTATCCATCAGTGCCATAGATCATCTTGACTGACTTCGCTCCAACACGCTTTTCGACAATCGGAACCAGTGCCGGGTCGTCGAGCAATGGCTTGAACACGACATACTCATCCGGATCGACGGCGCCCTGAACCACATTCTCGCCAAGTCCCCAGGCCGCGTTGATCACAACGGTCTTGTCGAAGCCGGTTTCCGTATCGATGGAGAACATGACTCCAGAGCCACCCTTGTCGGCTCGAACCATCTGTTGCACGCCTATCGACAGTGCGACCTTCATGTGGCCGAAGCCCTTGGCCTTGCGATAGCTGATGGCCCTGTCAGTAAACAGCGAGGCGTAACAGCGACGGCAGGCATCCAGCAGCGCCTCTTCGCCTCGAACGTTGAGGAATGTCTCCTGTTGGCCTGCGAAGCTGGCTTCGGGAAGATCCTCGGCAGTGGCACTGGAGCGCACGGCCACTGCTACGTCCGCGGTGTTCAGGCGGCTGCAAAGATCTTGGTAAGAGGCTGAGATATCCTGGAGCAGATCTGCGGGCCAATGTCCCCTGACAATCATATCGCGAATGCTGTGGCCGGTCTGTGCCAGCGTGGCCGAGCCGGTCTCGAGCTGATGCATCGCCTCGGCAATGCGGGGCTCCAGACCATTCTCGTCGAGGAATGTCCAGTAAGCTTGTGCTGTTGTGGCAAAGCCTTCCGGTACCCAGATACCCTTGGGCCGCAATGCCTTCATCAACTCGCCGAGGGAGGAATTCTTGCCGCCCACCAGGGCGACCTTTGAGCGATCTGCCTGCTCCAGCAAGATCACGTTTGCAGAGGACCCGTTCGTCATGGTGCTTTCAACCGGTTTGATGGATCACAACAATCGGGAAGCACAGCAGCCGATGACTTGCGTTGCATTGACAGCGATCAAGTTGCCGGCCGAGGCAGGGATCCCTGTCAGCCCGCAGGGAGCACGGTCTCGACCCACTGGACAATCTGGTCTTGCGACATGGCGCCTGCCTGCCTCGCGACTTCCTTGCCGCCTGCGAACAGCATGAGCGTCGGAATGCTCCTGATGCCCAATGCAGCAGCCGCGGCTTGTTGCACATCAGAGTTCAGCTTGATCAGCCGAACGCGTGGTTCCAGTTGTCGTGATGCGGCTTCGAATGCGGGTGCCATCATCTTACAGGGGCCACACCAGGGCGCCCAGACGTCCACCAGAACGGGAATGGTGCTGCGGCTGACCTGCTTCTCGAAGACAGCCTGTGATACGTCGGCAGGATGGCCATCGAACAGCCGGGCTCCGCATTTGCCGCATTTGGCGGCTGTTGCAGACCTGCTGTGCGGCAGCCGGTTCACCCCACCGCAACTTGTGCAAACGACAAGACTGTCAGACATTGGCATTACCTCATTTTCTGCTGCACCGCTCGGCCTCGCTTGACCTGATTGATGCACTGAGGCGCGAATAGGCTTGGATTCTCGCACCATCTTGCGAAGTTCGCGGGCTGATGCTGTCACTTGCCGGGCGGCAATCCATCAGCAACTTCGCCCACTTTGCGCAAGGCCAGCATCGTCAGAATGGGCCCGAACAGTTCAAAAATCACAGTCGACCCGATTGTCACGGCGAGAATCGCTTGGGCGTGACTTGGAAACTGATTAGCCGCGACTAGTGACATCCCTAAAGCCACCCCGGCTTGGGGCGTCAGGGCCAAGCCCAGCCATCGGCAATGTAGGTTTTCTGCGCCACCGAGTTTTCCGCCAACCCATCCGCCGACCACTCGACCGAAAAGTCGAAGGAAAATGTAGACTGCGCCTATAAATCCGATTTCGACAACGAGATTCAGCTCAACGCTGGCACCGGCCAATACAAAAAACAGCACCATGAATGGCCACTCGATATGTTCTATTTCGTGAAACGGCCGATTGTGGTGCTTTGCAAGATTAACGATGCAGGCTCCAAGTACTATACCGGCAAGCAGGTACGAGACCCCGAGCCAGATCGCCAGTCCCGCACAAACGAAAACAAGGCCCAGAGCCTCCAGCTGGATCGGTTCACCCTTCTGCAATCGCCCGGTCAAGAATGCTGCGGGAAGCCCGAGCGCGAGACCGATAGTGACTGCTCCACCGAGTTCCCACAGGCCTTGCAGCAGCACCTCTAGCCCACCTTGACCTGCCAGTGCCTTCGCCATGACCAGCAGCAAGCTGAAAACTATGATTCCCCATGCGTCATCTACGGCAACAATGCCCAGAAGGATAGACATGAACGGGCCTTTGGCCCCGGCTTGCAGTACCACATCGCGCGTAGCAGCCGGAGCGGTTGCCGTCGAAATGCCTGCCAGCAAGAGAGCCATGGTGACAGAAAGGCCGATGGCGATCAGTCCAACGCCTACGATCACTGCAGTTGCAAGGATCACTATCAACGAAGCAGATAGTATGACCTTTCCATGGACGCGAAGCGTTGTCAGGGAAAGCTGGCCGCCGAGCAGAAAGGCAACCATCGTCAACGCCATCGCCGCAAGAAACTCCCGCCACTGATGCAGTTCAGCGGGTATCAGATCAAGGCCTGTTGGACCGATAGCGATACCGAACATGATTAGCAGTGTCACCCTGGGCAACCGGGTCTGTCTGCCGAGTTCATCGGTCAAAAGTCCGATAAGAAGAACTCCCCCCAGAACCAGGAACAGCATGTGCGATGTCATATGTTGCATCCAAGGTGATGGACAAAAACATTCAAGCGAGCAATCTGGAACTTGCTCCCGGGTCCGGTTACGCCAGCACAGGAGCGGGCTGAATGGTTCAAATCCCGACGATCCATAGGTTGCAGCATCAACGTCATGTTGTCTTTGGTTTCACTCAATCGTCAAAAAGCCGTCCGGGATCAGGCTGGTGGCCAGCATGACGGCATTGATGTCGCCATGGTCCTGCCAGCTTGCCGCTGCCTGGTTTTGGGGTAGCAGCCAGTAGTCCTCGATCATGTTGGCCAGCGGTTGCGAGGTCTCAAGGGCTTGGAGAGCGTCGTCAATTTCGGCAAGTATGCGATCTGGTGCGGTCCAGCCGGAAGTGCAGTTCCTGATGATCGGCGGCGCGTGAAGACCGATGGACAGGCCAAGTTCGCGGAAGGCAAGGCGTCGCGCAGCAGGATACTGCAACGGATGACCACCCAGCCAGACAGCTATCCCTGCGCGCGCGTCCTGCAGTAGATCGCGCAGAAGCTCCAGATCGTCAGACCCCGGTTCCCGGCCAGCCAGTTGCGCGATGCGGGCCGCATCAAACAGCAGGCTGCCAAGGCCAAGCGGGTCGGTGGTCGTCCAGTCCTTGCCCCTGCATAAGGCATGGAAGCCTTGCAGCTCTTTTTCCAACTCCCCAGAGGCGGTGCCAGCTTGTTGTAAATGCCGCATCACTTCACGAACCGAAATGTAGCAGTCCAGCGGATCGTGATGCCCCATCGACGAGACCAGTGGTCGCGACAGGTCGATGCTGGCTTTCCAGATCAGCCGCTTTTCACCGTGGACGGCAAACCCGCGCCAGGCCGCTTCAGCCAGTGCGCTTGCCCACGCAGCCGGGCGGGTTTCTCCGGTTGCGGCCGATACCCGGCACAGGGCATGCATCCATTTGGTCAGGTAGTGCAGGTACTGGCCATCACGCTCCCATTCCAGGTCCGGGTCGTAGGGTTCGCTGGCAGAGCGTTCAGGCAACTTCTTGCCAATTCTCAGGCCACCTGCCGTAGGGTGGTTTGAGCCGTCTGCCTCGTGGAGG
>JAHEBA010000042.1 GCA_024642465.1 Alphaproteobacteria bacterium | reverse complement strand
TTCCCGTTCCGTCCAAACGCCGGCTTGCGCCGAAGCCACCCGGGGATGCGAATCCATCCCCTTATCTCGATGCCAAAAGTTAACCGTTTTGGTTAAGAACGGGTTAAGCAGGCGTACCCGGTGGAGACATAAAGAACCGGAATCGCCTCCGGGGCGGCATCCGGTTGCCGTCATTCAGGCGTCAATGCGCAGATGAAATTTACGTAATCCCCATCTGCGTCAACTTTTCCATTGACGTTATGGCATCGCGGCCCACATACGTGAACAATGGTCACGCTGGGCAAGGCGATAAACCCGATTGCCATGAAGGCTTCAGGCCTTCATTGCCGGTCTCGCGACGGCAACTCCGTGATCACGGATTCGTGATATTTCAACCGGTGGCTTGTTGCACCGCGTGTCGAATCTATTGACGTCTTGTAATCTGATGAACCAAAGTTTCCCGTGCCGGGAGATGGAGAACTGAAATGACCAAGAAGCCGGGGGACAAGTCGAACCGCGACCGCAGCTACTCGATCACCGAATTGTGCAAGGAGTTCGATGTAACGCCACGCACGCTTCGTTTCTACGAGCAGAAGGGGCTGCTGAGCCCTGCACGCCGCGGATGGACTCGTCTTTTTTCATATCGTGACCGTGCCCGTCTGAGCCTGATCCTGCGAGGCAAGCGGGTTGGCTTCTCTCTTGAGGAAATCAAGGAGATGCTGGACCTGTACAACCTGCGCGACGGCCAGCTGACACAGCTTCGGGTTGCGTCGACGAAGATGCGTGAACGTCTCAATGCGCTGCAGGTGCAGCGCGTCGAGCTCGACCAGGCCATCGCCGACCTGGAGCGCACCGTCGAAATCGTCGACGGAATGCTGAAGCAGCGCAATGAAGGCGGCGCGCCGGATCCGGTGGTCAACGCCAGCTGAAGCGGCGCACCGGCTCCAAGCCAGAGTTGATAACACCGGCCTTCCATTGCCGATGGCCGGTATTTTCGTTTTCCGCGCCGGACGCACTTGCCAGACCTGCCGCCGCAGATAGACTGTCAGCCAACTCCAGAGGCGAAGACAGCAGCAGACCACCCACACCATGACAACACAGGGCCTTCCCCGCGGCGCATGGATGCGCGAAGACCACGCCATGCTGGCCGAGCAGGCAGGACGTTTCTTCGAACAGGAAGTCGTGCCGCACTACGACCGGTTCGAGCGCGATGGCGTGTTTGACCGGGAGGTCTGGGAGAAGGCCGGTGCGACCGGGCTGCTGGCACCTTCGGCGCCGGAAGAATTCGGCGGCGCCGGCGGTGACTTCGGTCATGACGCGGTGATCATCGAGGCGGCCGCAAGCACCGGGTGCGACGGATTCGGCGGGGCGCTGCATTCGGCGATCGTAACGCCCTACATCCTGCACTACGGCTCGGAAGAGCAGAAGCGGCGCTGGATTGCGAAGCTGGCGAGCGGCGAGTACATCGGCGCCATCGCCATGACCGAGCCCGGGGCAGGTTCGGACCTGCAGGGCGTGCGCACCAGCGCGCGGCGGGACGGCAATCACTACGTCATCAACGGCTCCAAGACCTTCATCACCAACGGCCAGCTGGCCAACCTGATCATCGTGGTGACCAAGACAGACCCTGCCGGCGGCGCCAAGGGTACCTCGCTGTTCGTGGTGGAAACCGACCAGGTTGAAGGGTTCAGGCGGGGCCGCAACCTGGACAAGATCGGACTGTCCTCAAACGATACCTCGGAGCTGTTCTTCGACGATGTCCGGGTGCCAGCAGATGCGCTGCTGGGGGCGGAGGAAGGCGAGGGCTTCGTCCAGCTGATGCAGCAGCTGCCGCAGGAACGGCTGATCATAGCCATCCAGGCGATTGGCCGGATCGAGCGGGCGCTCAAGGAAACCATTGCCTATGTCAAGCAACGCAAGGCGTTCGGCAAGCAGGTGATCGACTTCCAGAACACCCAGTTCACGCTGGCCGAGTGCAAGACTGAAGCAACCGTCGCGCGCACATTCGTGGACCAGTGCATCGCCACCCACCTCGACGGGGGGCTGGACGCGACCACGGCCTCGATGGCGAAATACTGGCTGACCGACCTGCAGTGCAATATCATCGACCGGTGCCTGCAACTGTTCGGCGGCTACGGCTACATGAACGAATATCCGATCGCGCGGATGTTCCGCGATGCCCGGGTGGAGCGGATATATGGCGGCACCAACGAGATCATGAAACTGCTGATCGCGCGGAGTCTTTAGCAGCCTTTCTCGCAATCCCGCCCGGAAACCGGTACCCACTTTTCCTGGCATTGCTCGTCAATCAACAATCGCCTGGTAGACCAGTGCGCGCAGTTCCTTGCGGTTGGGATAGCTTGACGAGGGCAGAAGCTGGGTCAGGAACACGACCGACATTTCCTCTGCCGGGTCGCACCAGAAGTAGGTGGACGCCATGCCGCCCCAGGAAAAATCGCCAACGCTGGCCGACAGCATGGACCGGGCCGGGCTCATGTTGACAGCAAAGCCGAGGCCGAAGCCCACGCCGGTGAAAGAGGTTTCACACCAGGCGCTGGGGCCCAGCGTGGCAAGGTCAACGCCGCCGGGCAGATGGTTGGACGTCATCAGCTTCACGGTGCGCGGCCCGAGCAGCCGCACGTCTCCGAGCGCCCCGCCACGGCGCAGCATCTCGGCAAAACGCATGTAGTCATGGCCGGTGGAGACCAGGCCGCCGCCGCCTGAAAGGGTGTTGACTTCGCCCTCGGCGAAGCTGGCGGGAAACTCGGGCAGACCGCCCTTCGGGTCGAAGGCATAGCAGGGCCCAAGCCGGCCAAGCTTCAAGGCCGGTACCGTGAAGGAGGTGTCGTTCATCTCCAGCGGGCCGAGAATATTGTCGGCGAAGTAGCGGTCGAGCGTCTGGCCCGAGACCACCTCGACGATGCGCCCGACCACGTCGGTTGCCACGGAGTAGTGCCAGCGGGTGCCGGGCTGGAACAGCAGCGGCGCCTCGGCAAGCCGTTGCACGGTTTCGGCAAGACCGCCTGCGCGCTGGCCGAAATCGAGCCGGTTCTTCGCATAGGTCTCGGACAGCGCATCGTTGTTGAAGACGTAGGTGAGGCCGGAGGTGTGGGTGAGCAGGTGATGCACGGTGACCGGCTGCTTGAGCGGTTCGGTCTGGTCGAGGCGGCCAGCGCCGGGCACGAGCACCCGCAAGTCCGCGAACTCGGGAATGAAGGCACTGACCGGATCATCGAGGTGAATGAGGCCCTGCTCGTACAGCATCATCAGCGCCGTTGAGGTCACCGGCTTGGTCATCGAGTAGATGCGCACGAGCGTCTCAGGCGTGTATGGCGTAGCGGCTGCAACGTCGGCCAGACCATAGTTACCGCTCCAGGCAAGCTTGCCACGGCGCGCCACCAGCGTGGCGGCGAAGGGATAGCGGCCGGCATCCACATAGCGACGCATCCAGGTGTCGATGCGGGCAAGGCGGGACGGGTCGAGACCGCAGGCGGAGGGTGTTGAGGATTGCAACTGCATGACCGGGATTGATGCGGGATAAGCGGGCGGATGGTCAAGCAAAACCGGCATGGCGGCAGTGGGCCGCGAACATGAACCCCAAATGAACGGCAGGGTCAGGTTCAGTTCAGCGCCAGTCCGCTAGACATGGTGACAGTTGAGGCAACGCCTTGCTCAAACGAAACAGTAAGAACACTCACCCAGGAGAAAAACCATGTTCAAGAAGCTGATGATCCCCGCCATCGCCGCCCTGACCATTGCTGCTGCAAGCGCATCGCCCGCCAACGCACTGTCGAAGAAGGGCGCGTTCGCCATCGGTCTCGGCGCCGCCACCGCCATCGGCATTGCCACGGCCCGTGCCAACCACGGCCACTATGGCCACCGCCACTATGGCGGTCATCGCTGGAACTACCGCCGCGCCTACAAGCGGGCCGCCCGCAAGTGCGCCTATCGCTTCGGCCGCCACACCTGGCGCTTCGACCGCTGCATGGCACGCCACGGCTTCTGATCCTGCACAGAACAGCCGTGTCTGAAGGACATCGCCGGGACACCTCCCCCGGCGGTGTTTTTGCAGGTTCCGGCTTGTGACGGATTGCACATCGCCCCGGCTGGCATGGCGGCATGATGGGTTCATCAAAGCAGATCGCTGACGCGATCAGACGAACAGAGAGAATACCGCAATGACCAACACCATCCGCAACACCGCCATCGCAGCCGTCGACGCCATCACCATCGCCGCTTCGATGGCCTCGCCCGCCAACGCCCTGTCGAAGAAGGGCGCCATCGCGATCGGCGCATTCTCGGCCCTGGCCATCACCGCGGCTGCAGCCTCCGCGCACGGCCATGGCGGCTATTACGAAGATGGCTACTACGAAGATCGCGCCTACCGCCGCGCCGCAAACCGGTGTGCAGACCGCTACGGCTGGCGCACCTGGAGATGGGAACGCTGCATGGATCGCAAGGGTTTCTGATCCGCCCATCGGAAAACCCTGATGCGTGAACGCCGCCGGAACTCTCCGGCGGCGTTTTTTGTGGCTCAGAGATACCAGTCGTATTCCTGGCGCGAGATGGTTTCCATGAAAACTGCGAATTCCGCCTGCTTGACCTCGGCGTAGATCGTGCAGTAGTCCTTGCCCAGGTAACCGGGCAGGATCTTCGCCTGCCGGATGGCGTCGAGCGCGCGCCACAGGGTGAGCGGCAGGGCCTCGTCCACCTCAGATCCCGCATTGCCAGTGGCCTTGCTGCCGGCATCGAGCTTGCTGGCGATGCCGTGGTGCATACCTGCCAGCACCGCCGCCATGACCAGGTAAGGATTGGCTTCGGCGCCGGCAGCGCGATGCTCGACGCGGCGGGCAGAGGCCGGTCCGGAGGGAATACGGAAGGCGACCGAGCGGTTGTTGTCGCCCCAGTCGGTCGTGACGGGGGTGAAGTTGTCGGCCACGAAGCGGCGGTAGACGTTCAGGTTGGGCGCGAAAATGGCCATGGCCTCGGCGTGAATGGCCTGCAGACCAGCAATTGCTGCCGAAAGGAGTGTATCGGCGCCCTTGCGGGCCGGGTCGAACACGTTGCCGTCGCCGTCCGACAGCGAGGCATGGATGTGCAGCCCGGAACCTGACTGGCCCGGAAACGGCACCGACATGAAGGTGGCATCGAGCCCGTGAGCGCGGGCAACCGAGGTGATGCAGCGCCTGAGCAGCACGGCGTCGTCGCAGGCCTTCAGCGGATCATCGGTGTGTTCGAGGTTGATCTCGAACTGGCCGGAACCGTACTCGGAGATCATGGTGGAAGTCGGCAGATTCTGCAGCTTGCAGGCGGCCTCGATGGCGGAGATAACGGGCGCGAACTCGTCCAGCTTGTCGAGCGAGAGCACCTTGCCGGCGGCTTCAGGGCGGCCATTGCGCGGCGAAACGGCCGGAATCGGCTCGCCATTCTCGCCGCGCTCTGCTGAAATGAAGTAGAATTCAAGCTCAACAGCGGTAACCGGCGCGAGTTTCAACTCGTGAAAACGGTTCACAACGCCTTTCAGCACGGTACGCGGGTCGTACCACAGCGGCTCGCCGGTGGCCGCACTTTCAGGCTCGCACAAGACCTGCGCCAGGCCCAGCGCCCACGGCGCGGGCACGAGATGGCCGGCGATGGGGCGGACGATGGCGTCCGGGTCTCCGTCGGAAAATCCATGGCCCATCGGGTCGGCGGTATTGCCCTGCACGTCGACCAGGCTCATCGCTGCGCAAACCGGCGTTCCGGCCTGCCAGAACTTCTCCATGTGGGTGCGCGGCAGCCGCTTGCCATAGGCGTTGCCGCACAGGTCGATCAGCACCGCATCCAGGTGCGTAATGGCCGGGTGAGTGTCGAGAAACCGTTTGACTTCGCCGTCTGCCGTCATGCTGATGCCCCTGCTTGCCAATTGCCGCAGGCAGTCTAGGAGGCATAGCGGGGTGTTGCCAAGCGGGCCAATCTGTGGGTATAACCCGCGCGCTTGAACGAACCGTCCGGCCAGTGTGGGCTGCCGTGGCGGTTTTAATGCTTAGACACAACAAGCGCTCAGGCACGTTGCTCATACCAACCGAGCGAAGCGAGGCAAGGCCGACTGGCCGCCGCACGAAGTGCGCCCCCGCGGAGCCGGCGAACGAAGTGAGCATCGCCGCGAGCCAGATGGAGACAGCAAAATGCCCAAGATGAAGACGAAATCGTCTTGCAAGAAGCGTTTCAGCTTCACCGCAAGCGGCAAGGTCAAGGCCGGACAGGCAGGCAAGCGCCACGGCATGATCAAGCGGAGCAACAAGTTCATCCGCAACCAGCGCGGCACCACCATTCTCACGGAAGGTGACGAGCGTCTGGTCAAGGGCTTCATGCCCAACCGCTAACGGCACGCAAGGAGATTATCACAAATGGCACGAGTTAAACGTGGTGTGACCGCTCATGCGCGTCACCGCAAGGTCGTCAAGGCAGCCAAGGGTTACTATGGCCGCCGCAAGAACGTGTTCCGCGCTGCAGTGCAGGCGGTGGAGAAGGCCGGCCAGTACGCCTATCGCGACCGGCGCCGCCGCAAGCGCAACTTCCGCTCCCTGTGGATCCAGCGCATCAACGCAGCCTGCCGCGAGCTGGGCATGACCTATGGCCGATTTATCGACGGCCTCGGCAAAGCCGGTGTCGAAGTTGACCGCAAGGTGCTGGCCGATATCGCCGTGCGCGAGCCGGATGCCTTCAAGGCTCTGGTTGAAAAGGCCAAGGGCGCGCTGGCTTAAGCCTCCCGCGTCTTCCGTCCCGCGCTCTGCGGGTCGGGTTCCAGATACGAACCGAGCAAGGCCGGGCCCTACTCCCGCTTCAGAAATGTTGCGAGGAAGATGGCCCGGTTTTTTGATTCCGAAAGAAACAAAAATGACCGAGTTGTCTGAACTTGAGAGCCAACTGATCGCCGCAGTGGACGCGGCGGGCGACGAGGCCGCGCTGGACGACGTGCGGGTTTCAGCGCTGGGCAAGAAGGGCACCATTTCCGAGCGCATGAAGACGCTTGGCAAGATGGATCCGGAAGAGCGCAAGGCAGCCGGTCAGGCCCTAAACGCGCTGAAGGACAAGGTGGCAGACGCCATAGCAATCCGGTCTACCTCGCTCAAGAACGCAGCGCTTGAGGCGCGGCTGGCCAACGAGTTCGACGACGTCACGTTGCCGGTTCGGCCGGAGCTGAAGGGTTCGGTGCACCCGGTCTCCCAGGTGTGGGAAGAAGTGGTGCAGATTTTCGGCGACATGGGCTTTGCCGTGGCTGAAGGTCCGCACATCGAGACCGACTGGTACAATTTCGGCGCGCTGAACATTCCGGAAGATCACCCGGCCCGGCAGGAGCATGACACGTTCTACTTCAACCCGAAGGAGGACGGCTCGCGCATGGTGCTGCGCACGCACACCTCGCCGGTGCAGATCCGCACCATGGAGAAGTCCACCCCGCCGATCCGCATCATCGCGCCCGGGCGCACGTACCGTTGTGACTCGGACCAGACCCACACGCCGATGTTCCACCAAGTCGAGGGACTTGTGCTGGACGAGACCACGCATCTCGGTCACCTGAAGTGGTGCCTTGAGGAATTCTGCAAGGCGTTCTTCGAAGTTGACCAGGTGAAGATGCGTTTTCGTGCCTCGCACTTCCCGTTCACCGAGCCGTCCATGGAAGTGGACATCAACTACTCGGTCGAGAACGGCCAGGTGAAGATCGGCACGGGCAACAAGTGGATGGAAATCCTCGGCTCAGGCATGGTGCACCCGAAGGTGATCGCCGCCGGCGGGCTGGACCCTGACAAGGTGCAGGGGTTCGCGTTCGGCATGGGCATCGACCGCATCGCCATGCTGAAGTACGGCATCCCTGATTTGCGCGCCTTCTTCGAGGCCGACCTGCGCTGGCTGCGCCATTATGGGTTCTCCGCCCTCAACGTTCCGACCCTGCCGGGAGGCCTGTCATGAAGTTCACGCTGAAATGGCTCAAGGAGCATCTCGATACGGATGCCTCGATCGAGGAAATCTGTGACGGCCTCGTTGGCGTCGGCCTCGAAGTAGAGGGCGTCGAGGACCAGGCGTCGGCGCTGTCTGCGTTCACGGTGTGCCGGGTTAAGGAAGCCCGCCAGCACCCGAACGCCGACCGCTTGCGGGTGTGCGACGTCGAGACAAAGGACGGACTGGTGCAGGTGGTGTGCGGCGCACCGAACGCCCGCACCGGGCTTGTCGGCATCTTCGCCGCACCGGGCACGCACGTGCCAGGCACCGGCGTCGATCTTGAAGTCGGCACCATACGCGGCGTCGAGTCTGTCGGCATGCTGTGCTCCGAGCGCGAGCTGATGATCTCGGACAGCCACGACGGCATCATTGACCTCCAGGGCGATTTCGAGATCGGCATGAGTGCTGCCGAAGCGCTGGGCCTCGATGATCCGGTGATCGACGTGGCGATCACGCCGAACCGACCGGATGCGCTGGGCGTGCACGGCATTGCACGGGACCTTTCCGCCAAGGGTCTGGGCAAGCTGAAGCCGGTCAATGTGCCCGCGATCAAGGGCAGCCATGCCTCGCCGATCAACGTGGAACTGCGCTTCGACAAGGACTCAGGCGATGCGTGTTCGATGTTCGTTGGCCGCCACATCAAGGGCGTCAGGAACGGCCCGTCGCCGGACTGGCTGCAGCGCCGCCTGCTGGCCATCGGCCTGCGCCCCATTTCGGCTCTGGTGGACATCACCAACTACATCACCTTCGGCTATGGCCGGCCGTTGCACGTGTTCGACGCCAACAAGGTGAAGGGCACCATTCATGCCCGCCTCGCCAAGGATGGTGAGACGCTGGAAGCGCTGGACGGCAAGACCTACACGCTGGACGATACGATGACCGTGATCGCCGACGACAATGGCCCGGAAGGCATTGCCGGCATCATCGGCGGCGAGGTGTCGGGCTGCGACGAGAACACCACCGAGGTATTCATCGAGGCGGCTTACTTCGACCCGGTCCGCACTGCCGCCACGGGCCGCAAGCTGGGCATTATCACCGATGCGCGCTACCGGTTCGAGCGCGGCGTGGACCCGGCTTTCGTCGAACCCGGCGCGCAGCTTTGCACGCAGATGATCCTCGACCTGTGCGGCGGCGAGCCGTCGGAACTGGTGATCGCAGGCGCGGCCCCGCTCAACGAGCGGTCGTTCAACCTTCGCAAGAGCCGCGTGAAGTCGTTGGCCGGGATTGACGTGTCCGTGGAACGGCAGGTCGAGATCCTGAGCGATCTCGGCTTCAAGGTATCGGACAAGGGCGACGTGCTGGAGTGCGCGGCGCCGACGTGGCGTCCGGACGTGCACGGCGAGGCAGACCTGGTTGAGGAAGTGGCGCGCATTGTTGGCCTCGACAACGTGAAGCCGGCTGCCATGCCGCGCCCGCACGATGTCGCAAGGCCGGTGCTCACGCCGCGCCAGAAGCGGATGCTGGCCTCGCGGCGCACGCTTGCGTCGCGCGGCCTCAACGAGGCGGTGACCTGGTCGTTCCTGCCGGAAGCGCATGCGGCACTGTTCGGCGGCGGCCAGCCGGAGCTCAAGCTGGCCAATCCGATTTCGTCGGAACTGTCGGACATGCGGCCTTCGCTGCTGCCCAACCTTGTTGCCGCGGTTGGCCGCAATCTCGACCGGGGCCAGACCAACATTGCGCTGTTCGAAGTGGGTCAGGCCTATGCCGGCGACAAGCCTGAGGACGAAACGCTTCGGACTGCTGGCGTACGGCGCGGCCAGACCGGCGCGCGCCATTGGGCCGAGCGTCCGCGTAGCGTCGACCTGTACGATGCCAAGGCCGACCTGATGGCTACCCTTGAGGCGGCCGGTGCGCCGGTCCAGTCGGTGCAGGTGGTGCAGGGCGGGCCGGACTGGTTCCACCCGGGCCGGTCGGGCACGGTGCAGCTCGGGCCGAAGAACCAGCTCGGCTGGTTCGGCGAGGTGCATCCGCGCGTGCTGCGTGAGATGGACGTCAAGGGTCCGCTGGTCGCGTTCGAGATGGTGATCGACAACATTCCGGAGCCGAAGCAGTCAACCACCGCGCGCCCGGCGCTGGAGGCCCAGGACCTGCTGCCGGTGAAGCGCGACTTCGCCTTCGTGGCGGAGGCGCAGGTGGCGGCGGACAAGTTCATCCGCGCGGCGAAGGGCGCCGACAAGGCGCTGATCACCGACGTGTCGGTGTTCGACGTGTTTGCCGGCGGCAACCTTGGCGACGGCATGCGCTCCATCGCGCTGGAAGTGACGTTGCAGCCGAAGGACAAGACGCTGACCGACGAGGCAATAGATGCGGTGTCGAAAGCGGTGGTGGCAGCCGTGACCAAGGCGACGGGCGCGACGCTCAGAGGTGGAGGTTAACCCATGTTGTCATCCCCGGACTTGATCCGGGGATCTGTTGCAGGGCCGTCTTGAGATCACCGGGTCAAGCCCGGTGATGACGGTCATCATGCAATGACCAGTCCTACTCCGCCGCCTCGACGCCGGTGCCGATCGGGCAGCTGACGCCGGTGCCACCGAGGCCGCAATAGCCCCTGGGGTTCTTGGCCAGGTACTGCTGGTGATAGTCCTCGGCGAGGAAGAATTCGTCCGCCTCGGCAATCTCCGTGGTGATCGACGGATAGCCGCGGGCATCCAGCGCCTTCTGATAAGCCGCCTTAGAGGCAAGCGCCGACTCGCGCTGGGCCTCGCTGGTCCAGTAAATGCCTGAGCGGTATTGCGTGCCGAAGTCGTTGCCCTGGCGCATGCCCTGCGTGGGGTCATGCGATTCCCAGAACTCCTTGAGCAGTTCCTCGTAGGATACCTTCGCCGGGTCGTAGACAACCATCACCGCCTCGGCGTGGCCGGTACGCCCGGAACAGACTTCCTCATAAGTGGGGTTGGGAGTGAGTCCGGCGATGTTGCCAACCGCCGTCACCCAGACGCCCGGCACCTGCCAGAACCTGCGCTCCGCGCCCCAGTAGCAACCCAATGCGAAATAGGCCACCTCGAAGCCTTCGGGGTACGGGCCCTTGATCGGGTTGCCGTTGATGAAGTGCTTGCTGGCGGTGGGGATAGGATGGGCGCGGCCCGGTAGTGCTTCTTCCGGGGTGGGCAATTCAAGCTTCTTGCGGGTGAAACCGAACATGGCGAAACCTCACTGTAAGTGTTGATGTTCATGTTGGCATGCCAAACGGCCAGCGCAAGGGGTGGCAGCGCTCACGTTTTCGGGAACCGTCACTGCGGCTCGGAGCTGCGCCCGACGATGATGCGTTGCTGAACCCGGGGCG
Organism: Alphaproteobacteria bacterium; assembly: GCA_024642465.1. Taxonomy (GTDB): domain Bacteria; phylum Pseudomonadota; class Alphaproteobacteria; order Rhizobiales; family Aestuariivirgaceae; genus Anderseniella. The sequence continues at coordinate 16,251 of JAHEBA010000042.1, read as the reverse complement.
CAACTTCCGGCACGGCTGCAAGTTGCGCCATGATCAATTCGACAATCAGTTTCGCATCGGTTGCACCGACCAGCTGGCGGGCGCTTTTCAACACCTCGTAGCCGTCACCGCCACGGGCGAGGAAATCGTTGGTGGCAAGGGTGTAGGTGGTGGACGCGTCAAGCGGCTTGCCATTGAGGCTGACGGACACGACCCGGTCGCCGGCAGGGCGGGTGACATCGGCGCGGATGGTAAGGCCCGAGACTTGCGGAAAGGCGCCGGTGAGGCGTTCTGCCTTCGCGAAGGCCTGCTCGAGAACGCTGCGGAGTTGCTCGCCGGAGAGCTCCAGCAGGTAGGCCTTGTTGCCGAACGGCAATTCGCGAAGCACGTCGCGCCGCGTCAATTGGGTGCCCGGCTCGTAGACCCGGTTGCCGCGAAAGCCGCCGCCATTGACCAGTGCAACGTCCGCACCCATCGCTTGGCGCAGCGCGTCGGCGAACAGGTTGCTGATGGCCGCCTCGCCACCGCGCACGGCAGCGTTGCGGCTGTCGAGCAGGGTCGCGGTGCGGGTCAGCGGGCGGTCGAGCTGTTCCGACAGTTTGGCCTCGTAAGCCTCGACGCGGGCGGCCATGTCAGGGTCCGGCTCAACCGTGGCGGTGTCGATGATGCGGAAGTTGGGCCACCACAACACCCGGCGCTTGCCGTCCCTCTCACTGACATTCACATCGACGTCGACGGCCACCACGTACCAGCCGTCCTGCATGGCCTCGGCAAAAGCGGTGCGCCCGTCATGGGAAACCAGCAGGTCGTGGTCGTCTCCGGACAGGATGATGTCGGCGGCGCCTTCGCGGATCAGCTCCATGTCCACGTTGCGAGGGGCATGTACCACGTGCACGACGAGGTCCGCGCCGGCGTTGCGCAAGGCCGCCGTGGCGGTGAGCGTACCGTCCAGCGTGGGGGTAAATTTCAGATCACCCGGCGAGGAACGGGTGACGGAGTCCTCTGCCGTAAAGCCCGCAAGACCGACCTTGATTCCGCCAAGTTCGATCAGCCTGCGCGCGGTGATGTTGGGAATGGGCGCACCGTCTTCACCAGCGAGATTTCCGGCCAGCACGGGGAACCTGGCTTCCGCCATGCGCGCCCTGAACACGTCCGGGCCAAAGTCGAACTCGTGGTTGCCGGGCACGAACGCATCGAGGCCGATGCCGTTCAGCAGGTCGATCATGTGGGCGCCCTGGTCGAGGCCGGACATCAGCGAGGGCGAGATGGCGTCACCGGCATGAACCGCGATGACGTTGGCGTTGCGCTGGCGTTCCTGGCGGATGACGGCGGCAACCTTTGCAAGACCGCCACGGCCATCGGCGTTCGCGGACATCTGGTAGATGTCGCAGACCAGCAGCAGCGTCACGCGAACCGGTTCTGCAAAGGCAGGCGACGGCAGCGCCATCAGCGCGGCGACGGCCATGACGGCAAGGAGACGGCTCAGTTGAAACATTCCGGTCGATCCCATGCGGACAGTGATGTCATGCAAATTCCAAGGGGGCAGGTTGTCCAATTACCGGATGGACCGCAAGGCCGGTGAGCCATAGCATCCCACCATGACATGCCCGCGAACGCGCGGGGCAACCATCCATTCGACAGGAAGCTTGAAATGCGTGTGACGCCCCATGTCCGTTGACCAGGCGGCGCCGCTTATAACCGGCGAGGAATTGCGCCGGCCCGACAATCTGCGCGGCATCCTGCTGATGGCGCTGGCATTCGCCCTGTTTGCCGCCTCGGACGCGCAGGTAAAGCTGCTGACCAGCGAATTTCATCCGGTGCAGATCGTATGGACGCGCCAGCTGGGCCTGCTGTCGGGCGTCATCGTGTTGCTGATGGTCAAGGGAACGGCGATCCTTGCCACATCGCACCTTGGCCTGCAGCTGCTGCGCGGCATGCTGGCGGTGACGTCGGCGGCGGCGTTCATTTCCGGGCTCAAGTACGTGCCGCTGGCTGACGCCGTTTCGGTGACGTTCCTCGCACCGTTGCTGGTGACCATCTTCAGCGCGCCGCTGCTCAAGGAGAAGGTGGGGCCGAAGCGGCTGATCGCGGTGGCCATCGGCTTCATCGGCACGCTCATCGTGATCCGGCCGGGGTTCGGCCAGGTCCACCCGGCGGTGATGCTGGTGGTGCTGGCGGCAACGGCGTTCGCCTTGCGGCAGGTGGTGTCGCGGCTGCTTGCCGGGTCCGACAGGACCGCAACGACGGTCGCCTACACAGCCATCGCCAGCTTCGCGATGCTGTCATTGCCGTTGGCCTTTTTCTGGCAGACACCGGAAACCGTCCGGCAAATCGCGCTTCTGGCCGGGATGGCTGTAACGGCAGCGCTTGGCGAACTGATGGTCATCAAGGCGCTCGAGATCGCCGAGGCCAGCGTTGTGACGCCCATGCACTACACGCTGATCATCTGGGCCACGCTGTATGGCTGGCTGCTGTTCGGCCACCTGCCCGACATGTGGACGTGGGTGGGCGCGGCCATCATCATCGCGACCGGGCTTTACATCATGAACCGGGAACGGATGCTCAGGCGGGCATCGGCGGCGGGAACACCCCCTGCAGAATGAGTGACAGGTGCCGCCGGCCTGCAAGCCGGTGCGCACACGGACGCAAGCCGGTTTCGATCCCGGCCGGTTCGTGGCAGCGCACGCTTCCGGCGTTGTCCTGCCCGGTCTGCCGGCATGGCTACTCGAGATAAACGTTGACGGTCGCAGACCGGCCCGCGGCGTCGATGACGGACAGTCGCGAGAAGCCGGCACCGCTGGCCTGCCAGTGAGCGGTGCGCGAGCGCATCATGCCACCGACCGGTACACCGTTGGCCAGCAACCGGAACGGCGCCCGCCCGCCCTGCAGCTTGAGCACCAGCGGCATTGCATCGCCGCCGGACGCAATGCCGAGCTCGATCCGGGCGCCATCCGGCGGATAGACGATGGCAGGCCCCTGCTCCGCGCGGGCAACCGGCGGCAGCAGTTCGCCTCCACCGGTGAAGCGGCGCAAGGAAACGGGCAAGCTGGCATGGTCGATGCGCACGGCTCCGGCCGGGGCTGACGGCAGCGCTTCGATGGCAACGCCTGAACGCGCGAAGCCTTCGAAAAGTATTGGTGCGGCAGTTGCAATACCGCTGATGCCCGGTACCGGCGCGCCGTCCGGCCGGCCCACCCAGACGCCCAGCACATGGCGCCCGTCGAAGCCGACCGACCATGCATCGCGATAGCCGTAACTGGTGCCGGTCTTGAAGGCGATCGGCAGCCGCGCGGTGCTGGCAGGCCCGGCCGCACCGGACAGGATGTCGGCCACGTGCCACGTGGCGACCGCCTCGAACATGGCAGTGCGCCGTGGCGGCTCCGGCTTCACGAGTGCGCCGTCACCAAGCACCGCGGGCCGGCCGCCGTTGGCAAACATGGTGTATGCCTGCACCAGCTCATGCAGGCTGACGCCAAGCCCGCCAAGCCCGATCGCAAGGCCCGGCGCCGTGTCGCGCGAAAGGCCGGGGTCAAGCCCGGCGCGGCGCAACCGTGACAGCAGGCGCGCCGGACCGGTGGACTGCAACAGCCTCACCGCCGGCACGTTCAATGACAGCTGCAATGCCTTTCGGACCGTCACCTCGCCCTGGTAGGACATGTCGAAATTGCGCGGCCGGTAACCATCGAAATTCGCAGGGCTGTCGTCGATCATCGTCTCGGGCATCACCAGCCCGTCCTCCAGCGCCAGCGCATAGATGAAGGGTTTCAGCGCAGACCCCGGCGACCGCCGCACCCGGGTCATGTCGATCCAGCCGCTCCGGGCGGCATCGAACACCTCGGCCGAGCCGACCTCGGCAACAATGTCGCCGCTCTTCGCGTCCGCCATCACCATCGCTATCGAGACGCCCGGCGGCAGCCGCCTTGCAGCTTCGCCTGCCAGAGCTGTCAGTCGTTCCTGCACGGGGCGTGACAGGGTCAGCTTGTGGTGGCGTTGCAAGGGCAGGGAGCGCCGCACGTCATCGGCAAGGTGCGCGGCAAATGCGGGCATTGCCAGCCTGCTGCGCGGCACCGGGCGGATTTCGGCGCGGGTGACCTCGGACGCGGCAATGACGCCAGCCTCAGCCGCCCGTGCCAGCACCCTGTTGCGGGCTGCCCGTGCCCGATCGGCAAACCGGTCCGGCCGGCGGGACTCGGGTGCCTGCGGCAGCGCCACCAGCAAGCTTGCCTCGGACACTGACAGCGAGCGCGGTTCCTTGCCGAACCAGGCCAGCGAGGCAGAACGGACCCCTTCAAGGTTGCCGCCATAGGGCGCATGGCCAAGATAGAGTTCCAGGATTTCCCGTTTGCCGAGCCGTCTCTCGATCTGCACGGCGCGCGCCATCTGCAGCAGCTTGGCGCCAAACGATCTTTCGGTGCGCGGTTCCAGCAGGCGGGCCAGCTGCATGGTGATGGTCGATCCGCCCGACACGATCCGGCCGTGCCACAGCATCTGCCAGGCGGCCCGCACCAGCGCCAGCGGATCAACCCCGTGATGGGCGTAGAACCGCCGGTCCTCGCAGGCGATCAGCAGTTGCACGAACTCGGGGTCCACCTCTTCCAGCCTGACCGGCAGCCGCCATCGCCCGTCGTGTGCCGCGAAGGCCCTGAGCAGGGCGCCATCGCGGTCGACGACCTCCACCGAATAGGCCGACCGGGACGGCAGCGGCGGCGGATAGGCCCGGTCGAGCGCCGACAGCTCGGCATAGCCGCCGAGGCCCAGGACCGCAGCAACAACGGCTGCAGCGGAAATGACCCGCCAGCGCTTCATGGCTGGGCCGGCCCAACCTCGACGCGGCCCTCGGCAGTGCGTGCGGTGTACTTGGGCCGGTACATGTCTTCCACAACCGCAGCGGGCTGCACGAAGCTGCCCGGCGACACCGCACGCACGACGTAGGCCGCGACGAACTCGCGATTGCCGCCCGGCCCTGCATCGAATGCGGCGGCAAACCGGTCGAAGCGGAATTCGCTGTGCACCGCGGACACCTCGCCCAGCCAGTCGAAGGCCTTCAGGTCCGCACTGCCGACGAGCCTCGGATTGTCGATCTCGAAGCCGCCGGGCAGCAGGTCGCTGACCAGCACCCGAGCCGGCCAGTCCTTCTGCAGTTCGACCTTCAGCACCACCACAAGCCGGGTGTTCTGCGGCACGGTTGAGGGATCTGCTTCCTTGCCATCCAGCGTGTAGTAACTGCGCCCGATGGTGAACCCGTCGCCACCCGCTTCTGGCGCGGCCAGCGGCGCGGCAAGCACCTCAACCGTGGCAACGGCGGGCTCTGCCGAACGGTTCGCGATCGATAGCGGCTCTATGGTCAGGGCCTGTCCCATGATGCGCCTGGTGAACGCGCCGTCGTGCTCCGTACCGTTCACATCAAGCACAAGCGTCTCGTCGGCGGCGCGGATGCCGCGCGCGGCCAGCAGCATCCAGGCATTGTCCTGGGTGCTGAAGTAGCGGTGCTTGCCTGCCTCGGCGCTGACCAGTTCCGTCATCGCCGGAATGGATTGCGGCAATGGCCTGGTCTCCGAGGCAAGCGCCAGCATGGCGGCGGCGTCACGCAGGTTCGAGCCATAATCGGAGCGGGCAAGGTTGATCTCTTGCACTCGAGCCAGATCGAGCGCCGAGGCGAACGACGTGCCGGAGCGGTTGGCATCCCCATACAGCGCTAGCGCTGCCGCCAGGTGCGCCCTTGCCATCGGGCTTGCGAAGTCGTTGATCTGCGTGTCGGCATAGTAGCGCAGGTCGCCGGCTGAGGCCCGGCGGTTGCGCGCCAGAACGTACAGCGCATAGGCGATCTGGCTGCCATTGTCCTTGACGGTCTGTTCGTAGGCGAGCGCGTTCTGCAGATTTTCAAGTGCAGCCAGCATCGCCTCCTCGCGTACCTGGAAACCCTTTTCCCGGGCCCGCGTCAGGAAATCGGTGACGTAGGCATCGAGCCACAGATCGCCGTAGCCCGGTCCCCACAAGCCGAAGCTGCCCGAGGACGACTGGTTCGCCAGTACCCGGTCGATGGCCTGCTGGATGCGCTCACGCACGGCCTGCTCCGGCTCCGCGCCCGGATCGGCCGGGAACTCGCTGAGATAGAGCAGCGGCAGGGCACGGCTGGTCGTCTGCTCGGTGCAGCCATAGGGATAGCGGTCTAGCGCCGTCAGCACCGAAGCCACCGGCAGCCTGGCCGTACGCGATACATCGACACTGACCGTCGCGGCCCCCGCCTCAGTGCCAGCCAGCACTGTTTCATCGACCAGCAGCGTCGAGCCGCCATTGGCCGCAAGCGGTATCTCCTTGCGGGTGGTGACCGGCAGCCTTGCAGGGCGTACCGGCACCGCCAGCGCCTGCACGAGTTCAAGGCCGTCCTGGTTGCTGAGCCGGATGGTGACAAGCCCTGCGCCTGCTGCCTCGGCAACCAGCGGAAACTCGACCGACGTGCGCTCGCCCTGCTTGAGGGCGACGATCGTAGGCAGCACACCTTGCCCGACGCTGATGCCCTCCTCGCCGGTCACGTCGAGCACATACTCGCCGTCGGGCGCGTCCGTGCTGGTGATGTCCACGCGCAGCCGCGAGGCATCGCCCGGCGCCATTACCTTCGGCGCGGCTGCCAGCACGACGACGGGGTCGCGAACGGTCACGTCGTTGCTTGCGCTGCCGACGCTGCCCGCCGACCACGCCACCGCCATCAACCGAACGGTGCCGTTGAACTGCGACAGGTCGAAGCTGACGGCAGCCTTGCCATCATCGCCGACGCGAACCGGACCGGAAAACAGCGCCAGCAGCTTCTGTGTCGGCGGGCTGCCTTCTGACGCCATTCCGCCTTCATCGCCGCCGCTGCGCACCAGTCCCTCGGCCCCGAGAGATCCGTCGATCAACCGGCCATACAGGTCGCGAACCTCCAACCCCATGCGCCGCTGGCCGTAATACCAGGCGGTCGGGTCCGGCGCTTCGTAGCGGGTGAGGTTGAGAATGCCGACGTCCACCGCCGCCACGGCGATGTAGGCTTCCTCGCCGGCGGCAAGGCCAGCCACCGTAACCGGCACGTCAAGCGCCTGGCGCGGGCTTGCCGCTGCGGGCGCCTCGATGGAAACGGAGAGCGTACGGGGGCTGTTGTCGAGCTTGAGCCACTTGACCCCGATGGCACGCGATGGCAGCCGCGACTCGACCGCCTCGCCGGGACGGAACGCGGTGGCCGTGACATAGGCCCCTGCACCCCAGTCCGCACCGACCGGAATTTCGATCACGTTGTCACCCTTGACGACATGCGCCGTGTGCACCGCCAGCAGCCGGTCCGATCCCACGGTCACCAGCACCTCGCCATCATGGCGGGCCGATACGGTGAGCCTTGCCGTGTCTCCGGGGGCATAGGTTTCCCTGTCGAGCGCCATCTCCAGACCGTCGGGCGTTTCCAGCGTGGCGGCATCGACCACCCAGCCGGCGTCAAACTCCACCGACGTCACGGCACCGGCGCCGCCGGCTTCCGCCACTTCAAGCCGGTACCTGCCCCACGCCACCGGCATGGTGATGTGCGCTTCTTCACCGGCATCCGCATGCATGGTGCCGTTGAGCAATTCCCTGGTGATATCGACCGGCTCGTACCGCCAGCTGTTGCCATCACGGTACCACTGGTACTGACGGTCGATGCGCATCAACCGCCATTGCAGGCCTGGCATGGCGATCCGGCTGCCATCAGGCGCGACGGCAATCACGCGGAATGCAGCCGTGGAATTTTCTGGCAAGGTTTCGCTGCCTGCCTCCGGCCTGATGCCAATCAAGTTGCCGGCCGGCGCGATGCCAAGGTCCACCGTACGCTCGACAGCGCGCCCGCCGGGCTCACGCACCCGCAGGGCAATCGTGCCCGTCAGCAGCCGGGTGGTGGCCGGCACGTTGCTGACCGCTACCGGCACACTTGCCTTGCCGTCTCCATCGAGCACCGGCAGGTTGTCGAGCGTCTGCACCGTGGCCTGCGTCTCTTCTTCGGCGAGGCCGAACCGGTAGCCGGGGAAGCGCCCCCACTCACGCACCGGATCGATGCGCATGCTACCTTCAAGGTCGAGGCCGGCCGCGGGCGCGCCGTACAGGAAGCGGGCATCCACGCTGATCCGGGCTGCCTCATTGACCGCAACCTCTTCCGGGCTGGCCGAGAGATCGAACTCGAGCCTGTCTGGCACGAAGTCTTCCACCAGGAAGCGCATCTCCGCAGCGGGCGCTGCCTTGATGTCGGTGTGAACCTGCACACTCCAGGTGCCGCGCATGGCGTTTGGCGGAAGGTCATGGGCCACGGAGTGCCCGCCAAGCTGGTCCGCACTGGCCAAAATGCGGCGGTCCTCGACGCCATCGGGCCGCTTGAAGACAAAGGTGAGCGGCAGTCCGTTGAGCGCATTTGCCGAGGCGTCACGCACAAGTGCTGCGGCGTGAACCGTCTCGCCGGCCCGGTAGATGCCGCGTTCGGTCCACGAGAAAACGTCGACCGGGCCGGGCGCGGCGCGTCCCGTGACGCCCCGGTCAGACAGGTCGAACCCGCTGCCGGTCAGGTCGAGCAGCACAAAACCGTCAGCGCCATGCCGCGCCAAGATGGCCGCGGGAGCCATGCCCCCGGTGCCGCGCACCAGCCCTGCGGCAAAGCTTGCCCGGCCGTTCTGGTCCGCAGTGGCGGTTCCCAATATCTCGTTGTTGCGCGCAATCAGCTGGATGTCTGCGCCCGCCAGGGGGCGCGCCGACGACAGGCTGCGCACGAACACGTTCAACCCGTCCTCACCGGTGAAGCTGGACAGGCCCACGTCGGAAATGACGAACCACTGGGTCGCCCGGGCCTCCCAGATCTCGCGCCGGTCGCCTTCCGGAACCGCAGTCACCACGTAGACGCCGGGCTTCCTGTCGGGCACGGCCTTGTCGACGGGAAAGCTTGTGGTGACTTCGCGGTTGAGTTCGCTGGCGATCTCGATGCTGCCGCTCCACACCGGCTCGCCGATTTCATCGCTCAGCCGGTTGGCGTCATAGCCCTCGAGCTGGTGCAGGAACTTGCTTACTCCAAGCAGGCGGGACACGCCGCGGTCCCCCACCCGGTAGACCTGGAGCGTTGCACTGGCCGTGTTGACCGACACCAGCGGAATGCCGTGGCGGCCGCTGGCCGGCAGCACGTAGCTGTCGCCGGTGAAGCGGACTGCGGGCGCCCTGTCGCGCACATAGACCTGCAGCGACACCGGCGCCTCCAGCACCTCGCCCACCGACGACGGCAAGCCCTGGCGCACGCTGACGCGATAGGTCTTGCCGTGCTCAAGGCCCTCGGCACAGACCTGCTGGCCCTGAGCCTCGACCGAGCGGGCGGCTGCCCCGTTGACACTCAGCAACGGCGCATAGTCGACGCCGGTGCGTACCAGCTGTTCGGAGAACTGGATGCAGATGCGCGGGCTTGAGCTGTCGCTGTCGACCCAGTGATTCACTACCCGGAAGCCCTGGCGCTCACGCAATTCGGCATAGGCAGCGTTCACCTCGGCGGAAGGCTGGAGCGCAAGGCTTGCCTTGTACGCCTCAAGCGCCGGGCGATACAGGCTGCGCTGGTCGAGCGCCGCCGCCAGTACCGCCAGCGCCTCGGCCCGCACCGGCGCGGTCCGGCTCAGCCGGTAGGCGATCCTGGCAGCCGAGCTTGCCGCCTGCCGGAACTCGTACGAGCTTTCGCCCGGTCCGGCCTCGATCCCGGCCATTGCCCGGGCAAAGCCGGTCCACAATTGGGGATCGGCCGGATCAAGCTGGAGCGCGCCAATGTACGCTTCGCGCGCACCGCGCAGGTCGCCATTGTCCAGCGCCGTCTGCGCCTGGTCGCGCAAGCCATGAAGTCCCTTCGTCGCGTCCGCAGGCGGCGTGCCGATCTGCTGCCTGGTTCGGTCTTCCTCGGAACTGAGATAGTCGGGCAGGAAGGCAAGCGGCGGCGGCGCGCCGATGTCGGGATCGCTGGCCGGCGCGAGCACCCGGCCCGCAATTGCCCCGGCAGAGCGCTTGATCACGCCATGGTCGGTTTTGAGAAAGCACCAGTGCTGCTTCTCGACATAGGTGAACGCCTTGCATTGTGCCTCGCCGAGGCAGGCCTGCTTGCACTGCTCAAGGCTGGCATCCTGCTCGACCCGCAGGTCGAAGCCGAAATAGTCGCTGTCCGGATGGGTTTCGATGCGGGGAGCCGCCGCTTGTGGCAACGCTGCCCCAGCGTACAACATCAGTGAAAGGAGGAAAGCAATGAGGCCAGCAGAACACGAACGCATGGGTTCGCACTCCTTGTTGTTTCCAGTCCCTCTCGACCACCAACCTCATCAGGTTGCATGGAGGAAGTCAATGCAGGAGCACACCGGCCCTCGGCGCACCCGCACGCGGCGGCTGAGGGTTTGTCTTGTGCCGATGCGGGCATCCCTGAAACAGGCGTTTCAGATCAGCAATTTGAAGGAAATAGTGGCGGTGTAGGCAGTCCAGTGCGAACCCGTCTCCGTTTGCCAATTCCCTGTTCCAAGGGAATTTACAGGGAATTTTCTCGTTCTCGCTCAAATTCGAGCGTTTTTGGTCGGAGAAAACATCGATATATCAGTGTGCTGATCAGCAAATTCCCTACTCCGGCGAACAGGGAATTTATTTGGCCGAACAGGGAATTCGCAGAAGTTAGCAGGGAATTTCGCAGCGCGATCAGGCAAAAGCTGAATTGCCGGTCTTTGGTGGCGAGAAGCTGGCTGCAATTCACGAACTCAGGTTAGTCACTGAACGCTCGCCCCACGCCGACCTTGTTGCCCGAAACGATCCGCTTGTCCGGCCTAAGCTTCGACGCACTCGACTTGAGCCAGCAGGAGTTGTTTGTGCTGACCCATGAGAATGCCTGGCACCTGTCATCCTTGGCGCATTCCACAAAGCACTTGGCGAACGAGCCCTTGAAGTCCCGGTAATCGCCGCCGGGCATGTCGGCTCCTTCCAGAACCTCCATGTTGGACAGATAGAGTTGCGCCTTGATCTGCTGCTTGTAGCCGCTGACTGCATCGCCATTGTGCAAACCAATGCGTCCATCGGATTTCAGGAAGCATACCGAATGTCGCCTGTTGAAGGTGAATGCCATGCACCTGCCCTCACCCTCACAACTCGAGCAGCAGTTATCGAGACTGGTGCTGTCGATGCGGCGGTAATCGAAACCGTAGAGATCGATCCGCTGCAGCATAACCAGTTCGGAACTCGTGGTGGTCGATTTGTCGCCTTCAAGCGGTTCGATTGCGATGCCGAGGGTTGAGGCAATTTCGGCGTCGACCACGAGCATGTCATCGGGTGGTGCCAGCGTCAGAAACAGGATGGCCTTGTCGCTGAGGCCAAGAGAATTGTAGTAGGCGCCGACCAAGGCATTTCAGGCGCCGCTCTCCTGCTTCACGCCCCTGTCTTCCCTGTAACTCGCATGAAACCCCAGCAAGGCACTGGAGTGCAGAAATCTCATTTCACCGCCGAGTCAGATCATGGCGCAGGCAGACAGGCACACCGATCCCTCGGCGACGATCGTTGCAAATCCACGAGCGCGGATCATCTTGCCGATGTTGATGGCCACGAAAGTCTGACCACCCTGGCTGTGAAGATTGACAATGACCTTGTTCCTGCCGGCGATGACCTTAGAAAACGCATCGTCGTCACCGGCCTGGATATCACCCTCGATGGTAATGACCGTAATCCCCTCCACGTCGTTGGTAGTTATGCGCGCTGCATGAGCCGGCCCTGCGATGAGCAACAACACCGCCAACAGAAATAGAACCACTCTGTTGATCGATCTTCCCTTTGACAAATGCACAGCCCCGTCCGGTTCAGGCCCTGAGCTCAACGCCACCTGGGTGCGCGCCACCCGGCATCGAGCGCTTCCCGTTCACTACAGAACCAACGCTCGCCTTTCTCAACCGAAACTTTGGTTCGTGAATACCAGGGGCTCCATGGCGGATGATAGATGCGACCGTTGCGCGAGATGTTGCCCTTGATCGGGCAACCGTCCGGTGCCTGTTGTGCGGCCACCTGCCACTTCTGTGCCCGGTATTCCCAAGCAGGGATGGCCTTGCCCTGCCAGATGCCTCGCCTGGCTTTGTGGGCCTGTGCTTCGTGCTCTGCATAGTCGGAGGAATAGCGACGGAAGGCCCATGCATGGCCTTCCTGCACCATGAGTGCATTGATGTCCAGGTCACCTGAGAGGCAAACGGCGATCAACCGGTCGTAGTCATCCAGTTCGGTCCCCGAGCAGGTAACCGTTCGACGTTCCGCCAGCTGGGCGAGGCGTTCCATGGCGGTCTTCCCGCAATCCCAGCGCCGCCCGTCCACTCGCTCGCACGTCTGGCCTACCTCTGGGGCATCGATCCCGTGCAACCGGATTGTCTGCTCGTTAACGACCAACGTATCACCATCCACGATGATGGCTGGTCCGGTGAGAATGCGCTGTGAAAGGCTGAGTACCGTCTCTGGCAAGAACAGCAATACAGCGGCGATCAGCAGCCCGGTGTAAACGCTCGGCGCCCGGCTCATGACGATCGTCCAAGTGCAGCAAGAGCCTCTGCCTTGGAGGAAAATGACTGCCCTGCCAATTCACCCCGGTGGCAATGGTAGCCACCGCGCTTTCGGTCATGGTGACATCCCAGACTGTCCAATCCACCCCCGTGGGCCAGCACGGAAGGTGGTGAGAGCGGCAGCAGGACAAACGCAGCGCCCAGCAAAGCGATCAGTATGTAGAAGCGAGATGTTGGCATTTGCTCCGTATGCCAACATTTTTGGATCCTCACTTTGATCGAACGCAACGCACTGCGAGGGTGGTTCTCGCACTATTCACTTTTGCTATCGTGAGAGCAGTTTCAGTCTCACGCACGTCGGAAATGTCGATGTCTGAAAGTCTGATTGTCTGCGCCAGCTGCGGCGGCGTAAACCGGGTACCGGGCGACCGTTCTGCGTTGGGCGCAAAGTGCGGCAAGTGCCGGTCGAGCCTGTACGATGGTCATCCCAGGGACGTCTCCCAGGCCATTTTCGAGAAACAAATCAGCCGCAGCACCATCCCTGTTCTGGTCGATGTCTGGGCGCCCTGGTGTGGTCCATGCAGGATGATGGCGCCTGCCTTCGAAGCTGCTGCACGCGAACTGGAACCACGGGTCCGCTTGATCAAGCTGAATTCGGACGAACAGCAAACTGTAGCTGCCCAGCTGGGTATACGAAGTATTCCGACCCTCATCCTGTTTGCAGGCGGACGGGAAATTGCCAGACAACCCGGGGCGATGTCGCAGCGGCAAATCCTGCAATGGGTCACGGCCGCCAAGTCATAAAAGGCGCAGTTTAGCGAACAACTGCCGTTAGTGTTGCGGCATGCCGTTGATCATTTCGCCCACTCTGGTCAGGGGCAGCTTCGCCGCGCGCATTATTGATTGATTGACGTGCTCCGCCGCCGCAGTAGATTCAGCTGCATGGTTTCAGCCGCTCCAGGTGCAATTGAAACAACAAGCCCGGGTTCCAAATGATCGAAACTCCCCAGCACCGACAGACAGGCCGGCTGACAGTCAGGCAGATCACGTCGCGCGCCTATCGCGTACCGCTGAACTTCACGCTGGGAACCAGCGTACGAACCCTGAAGGTTGTACCGCTGGTGCTGGTCGACGTGCAGACGGAAGAAGGGCCAGTCGGCCGGTCGTATGTATTCGGCTATACAGATGGAGGCGCACGAGCAATCGCAGCCTGCCTCGCAGAGGCTGAGGAAGTGTTGCGCGGCCACCGCTCCACGCCGCACGGCCTTGCCGATCTTTTGACCAAACGTTTCAAGTTGTTCGGCATTACCGGCGCCGTGCGAATGGCGTTGTCGGCCTTCGACATGGCCATGTGGGATGCCCCAGCCATTTCAGCAGGCTTGCCTCTCGCCACCATGTTGGGCTCAAATAGAACCTTTATGCCGGCCTACGACAGCCGGGGGCTCGGACTGATGCCGACTGATGATCTGGCCAGACAGACAGAACAGTTGCTCGAACTGGGGCTTGGCGCGCTCAAACTTCGGCTTGGTTATCCGACTCTGGCCGAGGATCTGGCTGCCTTGAAAACGGTCCGGAAACATGCGCCCGAAGATGTCTCCATCATGGTCGACTACAACCAGGCGCTGACAACGGCCGAGGCCATTCGCCGGGGCAAGGCCCTGCAGCAGGAGGATATACTCTGGCTGGAAGAACCGATCCGGCACGATAACTATCGTGGCAATGCAAGCATCGCCCGTAATCTCGATCTACCTGTCCAGATCGGCGAAAACTTCAACGGACCCGAGGCAATGGCAGATGCCATCGCTCTTGAAGCCAGTGATCATGTCATGCCGGACATCGCAAGGATTGGCGGCATAACCGGCTGGATGCAGGCAGCAGGCATTGCAGCAGGTCACGGCATCGAGATGTCTTCCCACCTGATGCCGGAACTGAGCGTCCACGCCCTTTGCGCCTCACCGACAGCGCACTGGATCGAATACGTGGACTGGGCGGATCCGATCCTCGAGCAACCTGTCTGCATCGAGAAGAGAGGGATCCGTGTGCCGGAGCAGCCCGGGTTTGGCATCTCGTGGAGCGAGGAAAAGCTTCGGCACCTGGAGATGATCTGAGCTACTCGATCATTTCAAAGTGTTATTAGGCACAGCAATCTACAGGAGAGCACGACATGAGCGGATATGTCGGAGCAGAGCACGAATTCCACGATCCCGAATTCGTACGAGGCTGGGCCAATCGCTTCGTGCCGACACAGCCACGTCTGCAATTGTTCGACCTGATCCTTGGACAGATCGAACAGGTCTGCAAACCTAATGCACATGTCCTCGAACTCGGAACCGGTCCCGGCTACATGGCGCGCCATATTCTGGAGCGCAACAAGCTGGTGAGTTACGAGGCTCTCGACTTTTCGGATGCGTTCATCAATGTCGCCAAGCAGACGATCGGGGATTTGACCCCTCGGGTAGTGTTCACAAACGCCGACCTGATCGCTCAAGATTGGCCAGACAAGTTAAGCCGTAAACCGGATGCGATCATCTCGACCTGGGCACTGCACGATCTCGGGGGGCAGCAAGCGGTCGCAAATGTGTATGGCCGATGCCACGAGGTCCTGCCCGACGGCGGACTGCTGGCCAATGGCGATTTCATCAAGCCTGACGGAACATCATGGGATTATGAGCCCGGGCGTTTCGAGATCGCACGTCACCTTGAACTGCTGCGCGAGGCAGGGTTTGCAGAGCCCAGGTCTCTGGCTCATCTCGAGCCGAACATTGAAAACCCCACCTCCGCTCAGAACTACGCTTGCCTGGTCGCAGTCAGATAGCGAACCCCTATACCAAGCAGGTCAACTCGATCTGCCTTCGGTGGTAGAAGACGACTAGAACCGAAGGCAGCTACCAATCGAGGTGTTACTGATGATCGAACCATCTCGGTTGCCTCGAACAGCTTCGTCTTCACGACGGACCAGAACAAACAGCCTGAGATCGCGTTGATCATGACAGCCCAATGGTCTTGCCATAAGCTTGATCGCTCCTCGCTGCCATAGCTGTCGCTATCAATGTCGGCCGCACATCCTGCCAGATTGCTGGCGGGGCACACTTTCGGAAAGGCTCCGGATTTTCATGCATCGAATGAAGGCCATATTGACCCTGTCGGCTGCAATGCTGTTTGTCACTTCTCCCTTCTATTCCGGCTCCTTCCGCGGCTTTGCGCCAGAGCAGTTTCCCGTTCCGCAAACTGACCCACCAATCGTACCTTCAGGTTATGCCTTCGCTATCTGGGGAATCATCTATGGCTGGCTTCTGCTGCATGCCGGGTTTGGACTTCTGAAGCGCGATGTCGATGCCGCGTGGGACAAGGTTCGCTGGCCATTGATCATCAGTCTGACGGTCGGCGCGAGCTGGATTCCGGTTGCCAAGAATAGCCCGCTATGGGCCTCCATCCTGATCTGGATCATGTTGCTCACCGCGCTGGCCGCGCTCTTCCGCGGAACGGGCTCAAAAGATCGCTGGCTTCTCCAGGCACCGCTGGCGATCTATGCAGGCTGGCTGACGGCTGCCAGCTTCGTTTCCATTGCATTGCTGGGCGCGGGTTACGGGGTGATGACTGACCAGGTCGGCTGGGCATGGATCGCGCTCATTGCGGCCATGGCATTTGCAACTCTGGTACAACTGAGCCTCCCACGCGCACCCGAGTATGGGTGCACCGTCAGTTGGGCACTGATCGCGATAGCACTGCGTAATTTTGAGTCGTTGCAAGGGCT
>JAHEBA010000130.1 GCA_024642465.1 Alphaproteobacteria bacterium | reverse complement strand
AAGATGGTGATGCCCGGTCCGCGCATGGACGGCGAGGCGATCTACGAACTGCTGGACACCGAAAAGGTGACTGCGACCGCCGCGGTGCCCACGGTGTGGCTGATGCTGCTGCAATTCCTGGAACAGAACCCGGATTTGAAACTGCCGCACCTCGAAAAGGTGGTGATCGGCGGCTCCGCCTGTCCCGAAGCCATGATGAAGGCGTTCGAGGACAAGTACGACACCCGCGTCATTCACGCCTGGGGCATGACCGAAATGTCGCCGCTCGGCTCGCTCGGCACCTGCAAGGGTGGCCTCGAACACCTGAGCGACGACGAGTGGTGGAAGGTCAAGCTGAAGCAGGGCCGTCCGGCCTATTCGGTCGAGATGAAGATCACCGACGACGAGGGCAAGGACCTGCCCCATGACGGCAAGGTGTTCGGTCGGCTGAAGGTGCGCGGACCGGCTATCGCAAAGTCCTATGCCAAGGGCGACGGCGCCGACGCCTTCGACGCCGAAGGCTGGTTCGACACCGGCGACGTGGCGACGCTGGACGAGTACGGCTACATGCAGATCACCGACCGCTCCAAGGACGTGATCAAGTCGGGCGGCGAGTGGATTTCCTCTATCGACCTGGAGAACGCGGCGGTGGGCTGCCCGGGCGTGGCGGAAGCAGCCGCCATCGGCATGCCGCACCCCAAGTGGGACGAACGCCCGCTGCTGGTGATCGTGAAGAAGAAGGGCGCCGAGGTGAGCAAGGATGATGTTCTCAAGCACCTCGAAGGCAAAATTGCCAAATGGTGGATGCCGGACGACGTCGCCTTCGTCGACGAGATTCCGCATACGGCAACCGGCAAGATCTCCAAGCTCACGCTGCGCGAGCAGTTCAAGGATTACGTGCTGCCGACGGCTCAATGAGGCTGTCGAACAGCGACGTTGCCGTTTCGAACTTGTCGCGGCAGCCGGTGTTGCAGAAGCCGACGACATGGCCCCGGTAGAGAGTGAGGGCTCCGGCTGAGACCGGGTTGCCGGACCACGGACAGGTTTTGTTGATGGCGGCGTCTATCGACAGAGTGTTCATCGCTGGTTTCTCCGATGGACTGGTTTGCGCGATTGACATTATCGGTTGCGCCGCGCGATTTGTTCCGGTCAGTTTCCGGAACGTCCGGTTGTTTTCCGGCTGAGCAAATGGACGGCCATGCCCAAGAAGTCCGATACCGTCGACGACCGGCTCATTGAACTGCTTGAGCAGGATGGCCGCATGCCGCTCAAGGCGCTCGCCGCCGAGGTGGGCCTGTCCACCTCTGCCGTGCAGGAGCGCATTGCCGGGTTGAAGGCCGACGGCGACATCCTGGGCTTCACCATTCGCAGGCCAGACCGGCAGCACCTGACCCGCGCCTTCATTCACGTAACCACCAGCGTGCCGAACTGTGCCCGTCTGGCGCCCGGCATTGCCGCCATGCCGGGCGTGACCTCCATCGACTCGATTTCCGGCAAGACCGACATGATCGTCAGCGTCGAGACCGATAGTCCTGCACGGCTGCAGGAAATTCGCGACCGGATCGCGGAAATGGAACAGGTCGTCGAGGTCGAGTGTAAGGTCTCGATGATGCGCCGCTACTACCGGCGCTGATGCGCGGCGTCAGCGACGTTCCAGGAATGCCCTGACCGGTTGAAGCGACAATTCCGGCGCTTCTTCCTGCAGTACGTGGCCCACGCTTTCAAGCCGTGCCAGTTCTGCTTTGGGCATCACCCGCAGATAGTCTTGCGCGTTGCTGACCGGGATCATCCGGTCCAACTCGCCCCAGACGAGCAGGGTGGGCGCCGTGATCTTTTCGAGGTAGGGCTCCGGCGGTTCCAGCACCGTCTGGCGCATCCGCTCCAGCAGTGCCTCGCGGTTGCCTGGTGCCCGCATCAGGTCGCGGTAGCGCTGCAACGTCTCCTCGCTCATCCGGCTCTTGTCTGCATAGGCGGCTGCAAGCTGCGGCCGCAGCAGGAACGCCGGCAGGAAGTATTTCATGAGACTGAGCGAGGCCGGCACCTCTGGCGCCTTGCCGTACTCGAAGCCGGGGCTGGCGAACCCGTCGGGTGAGACCAGCACCAGTTTCGCCACGCGTTCCGGATGGGCGGCGGCAAATTTCCAGGCGATGCGCCCGCCCAGCGAACTGCCGATGATGCTGGCCCTTTCGATGCCGAGCCGGTCCATCAGCGCCGCGAGAAGCGCGACGCTGCGTTCATCCGAGTAGTCGCCCGTGGGATCCGGTTCCGACAGGCCGTGCCCCGGCAAGTCAAGCCGCACCACCCGGAAGCTGCCTGCAAGCCCGGCCGCCCAGTCGTCCCAGCTTTGCAGGTGCGATGCCGTGCCATGAATGAGGATGACGGCAGGCGCGTCGCGCGGTCCCCGGTCGCGGACGTGCAGGCGAACGTCGTCCACCTCCATCAGGTCGCCGGGTTGTTCGAGGTACTTTGCCTCGAGCTCGCTTCGCGGCAGGTCTGGCGTCCACATCAGCCAGGCCGATATCCCGATGCCGGCTGCAACCAGCGCAAACCCGAGCCCTGCCAGTCTGGCCAGGCTCATCTCACACCGCCTCGTACTCGGTATCCAGCGCCAGCGCTCCGTGCGACCTGACGAGGCCTTGCTCGATCAGGTGCTCGACATGGGCGAGCGTGGACAAGGCCGCGGCATTGTGCAGCTTCGGGTCGACGCCCGCATAGACCTGCTTCACGACGCCCATGATGGTGCGCTCACCACCCTTGATCCGCTGCAACACGGCCTTCTCGCGCATTTGCCGGTGACCCAGGAACGCGCGGGCAAACCGCTGCGGATCGGTCTTGGCGGGGCCGTGACCGGGCAGGTAGACCTTGTCGTCCGCCCGCTCCATCAGCGTGCGCAGCGAGGCGAAATAATCCGCCATGTGCCCGTCCGGCGGCGCGATGACCGAGGTGGACCACGCCATCACGTGGTCGCCCGAAAACAGCACCCGCTCCTGCGGCAGCGCGAAGGCCAGGTGGTTGGAGCAGTGGCCCGGCGTGAACACGCTTTCAAGCGTCCAGCCGGCGCCCTCTATCACGTCGCCATGGTCGATCGTCACGTCCGGCTGGAACTCGTGGTCGCCGGCGGCATCAAGCGTGATGTCGCCCGAGGTGATCGCCTTGGCCGGCCGGCCTGATCCATGCGAGCCGTAGCCATAGGTGGTGGCGCCAGTCGCAGCCTTGAGTTCGCGAGTGAGCGGTGAGTGATCCCTGTGGGTGTGGGTGATGACGATGTGGGTCACCGTCTCGCCGCGCACCGCATCGAGCAGGGCGGCGAGATGGTCCTCGTCTTCCGGGCCCGGGTCGATGATCGCAACCTTGCCTCGTCCCACGATGTAGGAGTTGGTGCCTTTGAAGGTAAACGGCCCCGGATTGTTGCCGGTGACGCGCCGCACCAGCGGGCTTACGTCCACGGCGCGCCCGTGCGCGGCCTCGAAGGCCTGGTCGAAACTCAACTCACTCATGAGGACAAGAACTTTAGTGCTGTTGCAGGTCGTGCCAAAGGCTAATATAGCCATTGAATACCGGTTTAAAGCCTTCAACGACAAGCAGGGGTCTTCATCATGACGTCAGCCACCGCCTCCATGCCAACGCTCACCCAGTCCGTGCTGGGCAGGAACGGCAGCCTTTCCATGGCCCAGAACGTGCTGTTGGCCATCGCCGGCTCGCTGCTGCTGTGGGCGTCGGCCAAGGTGCAGGTACCATTCTGGCCGGTGCCGATGACCATGCAGACCTTCGTGGTGCTGGGCCTTGGGGCAGCGTTCGGCTGGCGCCTTGGCATGGCGACCGTTGCGCTCTACCTGCTTGAAGGCGCGCTTGGCCTGCCGGTGTTCGCCGGTACGCCGGAAAAGGGCATCGGGCTTGCCTACATGGCCGGCCCGACCGGCGGCTATCTTGCCGGTTTCGTTCTTGCCGCCGGCATCACTGGCTGGCTGGCCGAAAAGGGTTTCGACCGCAACGTGCTGACCATGGGCCTCGCCATGCTGGCCGGCACGGTTGCGATCTATGCGTTGGGCGTGGGCTGGCTTGGCGCGCTGATCGGTTACGAGAAGGCCGTGCAGTTCGGCCTTGTGCCGTTCATCCCCGGCGACATTGCCAAGCTGATCCTTGCAGCCATCGTCTTCCCGGCAACGTGGAAGTGGCTCAAGCGCAATGGCTGAGGCCTTCATCTGCGACTACATCCGCACGCCCATTGGCCGCTTCGGCGGGGCGCTGGCAAGCGTTCGCACAGATGACCTTGGCGCGGTTCCGCTGACGGCGCTGATGGCACGCAATGCGGGCGTCGACTGGGAAGCCATAGACGACGTGATTTACGGCTGCGCCAACCAGGCTGGCGAGGACAACCGCAACGTGGCCCGCATGGCGTGGCTGCTGGCGGGCCTGCCGCAAGCGGTACCCGCCGCCACCATCAACCGGCTGTGCGGCTCCGGCATGGACGCCATGCTGACCGCTGCCCGCGCCATCACGGCGGGCGAGGCGGACATCTTCGTGGCAGGCGGCGTTGAAAGCATGACTCGCGCGCCGTTCGTCATGCCCAAGGCCTCCACCGCTTTTTCCCGCGACAATGCCGTCTACGACACCACCATCGGCTGGCGCTTCATCAACCCGCTGATGAAGCAGCAGTACGGCGTCGATTCCATGCCGGAAACGGCAGAGAATGTCGCCGAGGACTACCAGGTATCCCGTGAGGACCAGGACGACTTCGCCCTTCGCTCGCAGGCGAAGGCGGGCAGGGCAATGGCCTCCGGCCGGTTGGCCAAGGAAATCACTCCGGTCACCATTCAGGGCCGCAAGGGCGACACGGTGGTCGACACCGACGAACACCCGCGCCCGGACACCACGGGCGAGCAGCTTGCAAAGCTGAAGGCGCCATTCCGGCAGGGCGGCTCGGTAACGGCCGGCAATGCATCCGGCGTCAACGATGGCGCGGCGGCGATGATCATTGCGTCTGAAGCCGCGGCGAAGAAACATGGCCTCACCCCCATCGCCCGCATCATCGGCGGCGCGACCGCTGGCGTTGCCCCCCGCATCATGGGGATTGGCCCGGTACCGGCCACGCTGAAACTGTGCGCACGGCTGGGGTTAACGCCGGCTGACTTCGACGTGATCGAACTGAACGAAGCATTCGCCGCGCAAGGCATCGCCGTATTGCGCGAACTGGGCATCAGCGATGATGCAGAGCATGTGAATCCCAATGGCGGCGCCATCGCGCTGGGCCATCCACTCGGCATGTCGGGCGCGCGCATTGCCGGCACGGCAGCGCTGGAACTGCACGAAAAAGGTGGCAAGCTTGCGCTTGCCACCATGTGCATCGGCGTGGGCCAGGGCATAGCCTGCGCCCTGGAACGCGTCTGACCCTTACTCCGCAGCCTCTGTGTAGGCTTCCAGCGGCGGGCAGGTGCACACCACGTGCCGGTCGCCGTAGACGTTGTCGACGCGCGCCACCGGCGGCCAGTACTTGTCGTCGCGCTGGGTATGCAGCGGGAAGTAAGCCTGCTCGCGGCTGTAGGGCCGGGCCCAGTCTTCCAGCAACGCCCGGTGCGTATGAGGTGCATTGCGCAGCACGTTGTTCGCCTTGTCGGCCTTGCCGCTTTCAACCTCGGCGATCTCGGCGCGGATCTGGATCATCGCATCGCAGAACCGGTCGATCTCCTGCTGGCACTCGGACTCGGTTGGCTCGATCATCAGCGTTTCCGGCACCGGCCAGCTCATGGTGGGCGGATGGAAGCCATAGTCGACCAGCCGCTTGGCCACGTCCTCCACGCCGATGCCGGTCTTCTCCTTCACGTCACGCATGTCGATGATGCACTCGTGCGCCACGTAACCGCCCGGACCGGTGTAGACGATCGGAAAATGCTCGCCCAGCCGCCGCGCGATGTAGTTGGCATTGAGGATGGCAACCTGCGTTGCCCGCGTCAGACCTTCGCCGCCCATCATGGCGATGTATGCCCACGAGATCGG
Organism: Alphaproteobacteria bacterium; assembly: GCA_024642465.1. GTDB lineage: Bacteria > Pseudomonadota > Alphaproteobacteria > Rhizobiales > Aestuariivirgaceae > Anderseniella. The sequence goes on along the minus strand of JAHEBA010000130.1, from coordinate 1,056 downwards.
CAGGATCGAGGCAGAGCCCCACGGACCCGACGACACCTGCCCGATGGTGGGCCGGCCCTGGGCTGCAGGGTTGACGCCGTCGACCACGTCGTGGCCGGGCAGGAAGCGCGCGAGGTGCGCCTTGACGCCGATCGGGCCGACACCGGGCCCGCCGCCGCCATGCGGAATGCAGAACGTCTTGTGCAGGTTCATGTGGCACACGTCCGCCCCGATCTCCGCCGGGCGCACCAGCCCGACCAGCGCATTGAGGTTGGCGCCGTCAAGATAGATTTGCCCGCCATTGGCGTGAATGAGCTGGCAGATGTCCTTGATGGCCTCCTCGAACACGCCGTGAGTGGACGGGTAGGTGACCATCAGCGCGGCAAGGTTGTCCCTGTTGGCCTCGGCCTTGGCCTTGAGGTCGGCCACGTCCACATTGCCATGGTCGTCGCATTTGACCACCACCACCTTGAGGCCTGCCATGACGGCGGACGCCGGGTTGGTGCCGTGCGCCGACGACGGGATCAGGCACACATCGCGGTGGGTGTCGCCGTTCGCCTCATGGAAGGCGCGAATGGTCATGAGGCCCGCATACTCGCCCTGGCTGCCGGCATTGGGCTGCAGCGACACGGCGTCGAAGCCGGTGATCTCGGCCAGCCAGCTTTCCAGTTCCTCGAACAGCTGCTGGTAGCCTTGCGCCTGCTCCAGCGGACAGAACGGGTGCATGTTGGCGAACTCGGGCCAGGTGATCGGGATCATTTCGGTGGTCGCATTGAGCTTCATGGTGCACGAGCCAAGCGGGATCATCGACCGGTCCAGCGCAATGTCCTTCGACTGCAGGTGGCGTAAATAGCGCAGCATCCGCGTCTCCGACCGGTACAGATTGAACACCGGGTGGGTGAGATAATCCGACGTTCGGCGCAGCCCGGCCGGGATGCACTCGCTCAGTTCCTCGTCGATCTGGTCAAGACTCCAGCCCGCAAGACCGTTGGTCCTGAAGCAGCCGAGCAGTTTCTCCACTTCCGAGCGCCGCGTGGTCTCGTCGAACGAGATGCCGATATGGTCTGCATCCACGTG
>JAHEBA010000002.1 GCA_024642465.1 Alphaproteobacteria bacterium | reverse complement strand
GTGTGGCTCGGCCTTGCAGGCATCTTCGTCTGCTCGATGCTGGGCGGCATGCGCGGCGTGACCTGGACCCAGGTGGCCCAGTACATCGTGCTGATCGTGGCTTACCTTGTTCCGATCATCTGGATGTCCAACAAGCAGGGCTTCGGCATCATCCCGCACTTCTCGTACGGCGATGCTGTCCATCGCGTTGCCGAACTGGAAGCCATGTACGGTCTGGAAAAGGCCAAGGAAGCGATTGCCGGTGTGTCCGTGCTGACCACCCCGGCGAACTCGCCTGCAGGCGGCGAATGGAAGATGGTCACGCTGGCCATCGCCATGATGACCGGTACGGCTTCACTGCCGCACATCCTGATGCGCTACTTCACCACGCCGTCGGTGCGCGCTGCACGCCGGTCGGTGGGTTGGTCGCTGTTCTTCATCTTCCTGCTTTACTTCTCGGCTCCGGCTCTCGCCACGCTGACGAAGATCCAGTTGCTCGACCCGAACTACGCCACGGCGGTGATCGGCAAGTCGATCGATGAAGTCCAGAACCTGGAGTGGATCAAGCACTGGTCGTCGGTGGGCATGCTCGCCGTGGCTGACCAGAACGGTGACGGCATCGTCCAGCTCAACGAGTTCTTCATGCGGCCCGACATCGTCGTGCTCGCCACCCCGGAAATCGCAGGCCTGCCCTACGTGATCTCCGGTCTGGTGGCTGCCGGTGGCCTTGCCGCCGCCATGTCGACCGCTGACGGTCTCCTGCTGGCTATCGCCAACGCCCTGTCGCATGACCTGTACTACAAGATCATCGACCCGAAGGCAGACACGAGCAAGCGTCTCATCGTTGCCCGCGTGCTGCTGCTGGTGATCGGTGCGGCTGCAGCGTTCATTGCATCGCTGAAGCTGACCGGGATCCTCGGTGCAGTGGCATGGGCCTTCTGCTTCGCCAACTCCGGCCTGTTCTTCCCGCTGGTGCTTGGTGTGTGGTGGAAGCGTGCCAACGCGCCAGGCGCCATTGCAGGCATGGTCGTCGGCTTCAGTGTCGGCTCGTGGTACCTGTACATGGTCTTCGTCGCCGGCATGACGCCGTGGCTCCAGCTTGACCACCTGCGTTTCGGCATCGTCGGCATGGCCGCCAGCCTGATCGGCATGGTGGTGGTCACGCTGCTGACCCCGGCTCCGTCGAAGGAGATCCAGGACATGGTCGACGAAGTGCGCATTCCGAGTGGCAAGACCATTCTCGGCTCGCACTAAGCGCGACTGACGAAACGACTGAGGGCGGAGCTTCACGGCTCCGCCCTTTTGATTGCCAAACAGCACAATCCGGGTTTACTAGCGCGCCATGGAACATCTCATCTCCATCCACCCCTGGTGGGTTCTTGCCATCGATTACGCGCTCGGCCTTGTCATGTGGACCCTGATCGGCCGCGTCGCCATGGGGTTCTTCCAGTCCGAAGACTCGAACTTCTTCTTCATGAAGTTTTTCGTGAGGGTGACCAACCCGATCATCCGGCTGTTCAAGCCGATCACGCCATCTTTCCTGGTGCCGCAACTGGTGCCGCTTTACGTGGCGTGGTTCTTCTACATGATCCGGTTCTACCTGATGCCCTGGTTGCTGGGCTATTCGGTGATGGGCATGCTCTCCTTCCCGCTCGAGGGCGAGATTGCCGCCATGATCTACAAGCTGTTCTCACCGGGCTGGTGATCACCGGACGTAGATGACCTCCTGAAACAACGCGTGCGCCGTGCTCCAGCCACTTGCACCCGCCCTCGCTCATGGTGTGAACTGCGCACACACTGCAGGCAGATCGGGGCAGTGGATATGGGGCGCATTTGATGGACAAGGAACAACCTGCGCTGGCGTGGATGGCCGCGGCCCTGCTCGCACGCCAGCCGGACGCCGAAGCATTGACCCTGGCGCGTCATGCGCTGCTTGATACTGCCGCCTGCATCATTGCCGGCCGCGACAGCGGGCAACTCTCAAAGCTGGATGCCATGCTGGCGACGATCGGCGAAACGGGCCTGGCGGCAACAGCGCTGCGGTTGGGCGTGGCGGCCCACGCCCACGACTTTGACGACTATGAAGAACCCGCTTCAACACACCCCAGCGCAGTCCTGGTCCCGGCGATGCTGGCCCTTGCCGGCGAACGCCCCGGCACATCCTTGCGCGACATGCTTGGCGCATACATTGCCGGCTACGAACTCATCCTGACGCTCGGCAAGGCACTCGGTTACGGCCACTACATGGCCGGCTGGCATTCCACCTCGACGCTGGCGCGCCCAGGTGCTGCGATGGCGGCGGCCAGGCTGCTGAAACTTGGCCAGACAGAGACGGTTACCGCCGTGTCGATCGCGATGACGCAATCAGCCGGGTTGAAGGTCCAGTTCGGCACCGACACCAAGGCGCTGCATGCTGGCCTGTCCGCACGGACCGGCGTGGAAGCGGCCCTGCTGGCGCAGGCGGGCTTCTCGGCTACCCCGGAAATCGCCGACGCTGCTTGTGGCTTTATCGCTCTGTTTGGCAATGCGCGCTCCCCGGGATGGGAGCAGATCAGAACCGCGGGGCTGCCCTCGATTTCCATCAATCCACCATTCGTTAAACCGTCGCCCAGTTGCGGATACACCATTCGCCCCATCGAAGCGGCAGCAAACATTGCAGCCATGGATGGCTTTGATGCCGGCGCGATCCGGCGCATCTCGGTCAGGATGCCCGAACCCTACTACCGGGTTGCCGGCTTCAAGAACCCGCGCAATGCCCACGAGGCTCGCTTCTCCACCGCCTATTGCGTGGCTGTGGCGCTGGCCGATGGCAACGTGGGCGTGGCCGCATTCGAACCCGCAGCACTGACCCGCAGCGACGTGCGCCGGCTGATGGATCTGATTGACATTGATGCCTATGGCCTGCCGCCAGGGGCAGGCGACATGAGCCCGGCCGCGCCCGATACGGTGACCGTGACATTGCAGGACGGGCAGGAACTGACAGAGACGGTGGCGCTCGCCCGCGGCGGCCCCGGGCGGTTGTTGCAGGCAGGCGAGATCGCCGCCAAGTACGCGGCCTGCGGCGGCAACCCGGGCACCGCACAGGCATTGCTTGGTGCAAGCCTTGACGAACCGCTGGATATACGCACGCTCATCGAACCTGCATGATCAAGGAGAATAACGTTGGACGACAAGCTGTTCGAGAAGGGTCTGGCCAAGCGCAAGGCGACGCTGGGTGCCGAATATGTCGAGAAGAACCTCGCCGCCGCGGATGATTTCACCCGGCCCTTCCAGGAGGCCATGACCGCCTGGTGCTGGGGCTTCGGCTGGGGGGATGAAGTAATCGACGCCAAGACGCGCTCGATGATGAACCTCGCCATGATCGGCGCACTCGGCAAGATGCACGAGTGGGAGATTCATTGCCGCGGCGCACTGAACAACGGCGTCAGCAAGGAAGAAATCCGCGCCATCATCCATGTGGTCGGGATCTACTGCGGCGTGCCGCAGTCGCTTGAGTGTTTCCGGGTGGCGCGCAAGGTGCTCGAGGAAAACGGCATGGCCTGACGCGCCCCTGACCGGGCGCCCGGCCTTAGGCCTTGACCCTTGCAGCCTCCGGGTCATGCAGCGGGGCAAGATGCACCCGAACAGGAATGCGTTCGCCGGCCACGACTAGTTCATAGCTACCTGCCGCAATCCAGTCTTCGCTGACCCCGTCCGTGCGGCGCAGGTAGCCATAGCCAACCGGCTTGCCGATGGTGTAGCCGAAGCCGCCTGATGACAGGTACCCGGCAAACTCGCCGTCGCGCAGGATGGTCTCGCGCCCCAGCAGCGTGATCGCCGAATCGTCCACGGTGAAACCCGCCATGCACTTCTTCAGCGGTTGCGAGGCTGCCCGCTCGGCAGCGGCACGGCCCATGAAGTCAATGTTGTGCCTGAGCTTCACCGCCCAACCGAGGCCAGCCTCGAACGGCGAGTCGTTGGGCGTGATGTCCGAACCCCAGGCCCGGTAGCCCTTCTCCAGCCTAAGGCTTTCGATGGCCCGGTACCCAGTGGGCTTCAGCCCCATAGGCTCGCCTGCCGCCATCAGCGCATCGAACACGTCTCCTGCCCCGGTAATCGGCATGTGCAATTCCCAGCCAAGCTCACCGACATATGTCACGCGCAGCGCCCGAACCCGGTGCCCGGCAATCGCGATCTCGCGCACGTGGCCGAACGGGAATGCGGCGTTGCTGACGTCTGCATCGGTTACCGCAGTCAGGATGTCCCGCGCCTTCGGACCCATCAGCGACAGGGTGCCCCACTCCTCCGTCACGTCGCTCAGGTGCGCCTTGCAGCCTTGTGGTATGTGCGAACGGATCCAGGCCGCGTCATGCGTGCGGAAGCCGGTGCCGGTGACGATGTAGAACAGGTCGTCCGCAAGCCGCGCCACGGTCAGGTCGCACTCGATGCCGCCGCGCGAATTGAGCATCTGGGTGTAGGTGAGGCGGCCCGGTTCCTTCGTCACGTGGTTGGCGCATATCCAGTCCAGCGCCTGCGCTGCCCCCGGTCCGGAAAGCTCGTACTTGGCGAACGACGACTGGTCGAACAGACCGGCCGCCTCGCGCACCGCCTTGTGTTCTTCGCCCACCGCATCGAACCAGTTCTGCCGGCCCATGGAATACTCGTCTCGCGGCTGCGTGCCGTCAGGCGCAAACCAATTGGGCCGCTCCCAGCCCAGCTTCGACCCGAACACCGCCCGCCGGCTCTTGAGCCGGTCATACAGCGGCGACACGATGCGCGGCCGGCCGGACGTGTACTCCTCGTGCGGGAAGCCAATGGTGTAATGCTTGCCATAAGCCTCCAGCGTGCGTTCACAAACCCAGTCACGGTCCTTGTGCAGGCTTGAAAAACGCAGGATGTCGACCCCCCACAGGTCCATCGGCGCCTCCCCCGAGTGGACCCACTCGGCCAGCACCCACCCTGCCCCGCCGCCTGATGCGATCCCGAACGCGTTGAAGCCCGCGCCGACGTACATGTTGGAACACTCCGGCGCCACACCGAGAATGAAGTTGCCGTCTGGCGTGAAACTTTCCGGCCCGTTGATCATCTGCTTGACTCCGGTATCGGCCAGCGCCGGCACCCGTGCCACCGCCTGCGACAGGTGCTGCTCGAAATGGTCCCAGTCATCGTCGAACAGCTGGAACTGGAAGTCGCCCGGCACGTCGCCGGTGGTCCAGGCAATCGGGTTCGGCTCGTAGCCGCCCATGACGAGACCTCCCACTTCTTCCTTGAAGTAGGTGCGCCGGTCCGGATCGCGGATGGTGGCGGCATCGGGGTTCAGGCCCTCGACCTTCCCGGTGATGATGTACTGGTGTTTGACCGGCTGCAGCGACACGTTGATACCGGCCATCACGCCGACCTGCCGCGCCCACTGGCCAGCACAGTTGACCACCTTATCGCATGCGATGACGCCGTGATCAGTCTCGACATGGGTGATGCGGTCGCCATCCTTGCGGAACCCGGTCACCCGCACGCCCTCGACCAGCTTCGCCCCATGCATGCGCGCGCCCTTGGCCAGCGACTGGGTGATGTCTGACGGGCTTGCCTGTCCATCGGTCGGCAGGTAGCTGGCGCCGACAAGATCGCTGGTATCCATCAGCGGCCACATCTTCTTCACTTCATCCGGCGACAGCAGGTGCATGTCCATGCCGAAGCTGCGCGCCGTGGTGGCCAGTCGCTTGTACTCGGTCCAGCGGTCATCATTGCAGGCAAGCCGCAGGCAACCGGTCATCTTCCAGCCGGTTTCGAGCCCAGTCTCGTCCTTGAGCCGCTTGTACAGGTCGACCGAGTATTTCAGCACCTGCGTGATTGAGGCTGACGAGCGAAGCTGGCCGACGAGGCCCGCAGCATGCCAGGTCGACCCGCTGGTCAGCTTGCCCTGCTCAAGCAGGATCACGTCCGCCTTGTGATCGCGTGCCAGGTGATAAGCCGTCGAGCAGCCGATGATGCCGCCGCCGATGACGACGATCTGTGCCTTGCCGGGAAGTTCAGTCATCGCCGGTCACACCTTTCCGTAAGCAGATTGATAGGCATCGAGACTGGCCGAGAGACGGTCCAGGTTCTCCGCCGTGTAGGCCTCGTAGTCGACGCCGGGTACATTGAGATGCAGCTCCGACACCATGCTCCACATGGCCTCGCGCAGCAGCGAGGCGCACTGCATGGCGGCATGCGACTGGCGCAGTTCGGCGGATGGCGCCGCATCGAAATATACCGACAGCAACTCGTCCGCCTGAGCCGCATCAAACCCGGCATTGGAGGCGATGCCGGCAAGATCGAACATGGCGGTGCCGAAGCCTGCGTACTCGAAGTCGATCAGCCAAAGCCTGCGGCCGTCGTGAATGAAGTTTGCCGGAAGCAGGTCGTGGTGGCCGAACACGATAGGCAACGGCTCCTGCACCGCTTCAAGCTTTGCCGCCAGTTCCACGTATCCCGGTACCTTGCCGGCCAGCCGGCTGTTGCCAGCCACCAGCGCGTGGCCATAGTCACGGATGACGTGGAACACCCAGAAGATGAAACCCGGCCCGGACACGTGCGCCGGCATGGCGATGTGAAACCGCCGCATCAGCCGTGCGATCTCGGCAAGGTTCTCGCGCACCTCCGTCTCGCCATAGGTGGTGCCGTTGATGAAGCGCGACACCATCATGCCGGGCTCTGCATGCACCACCTCCGGCGCAAAGCCTGCCGCATGGGCGGCGCGCGCCGTCATCAGCTCGCGTTCGCGCGACACGTGATGAAACGGATAATCGCTGCCGAACCGGACCACGAACTTTTCCGCGCCGCTGGCGACGGTATAGCTCTCGTTCGACAGCCCGCCCTTGAGCGGCTCGATCTCGACCGGGCCCTTCCAGATCGCCAGCCCGGCAATGCGGTCACGAACGCTTGTCATACCGATGCCTCCCGTTGTGACAGGCCGAATCGCGCCCGCAGTCGCCCCGCGCCCGCAGTGATCAGCCGGTCGGCGATGATGGCGATGAAGGCAACCGCAAGGCCCGCGACAATGCCGCGTCCCGTGTCGGCCTTGGTCAGCGCGATGTAGACCTCCTGCCCCAGGTCACGGGTGCCCACCAGTGCGGTGATGACCAGCATCGACAGGGCCAGCATGACGGTCTGGTTGATGCCGAGCATGATCTCCGGTAGCGCCAGCTTGACCCGGATCTTGGTCATCAGCTGCCAGTCGGTGCAGCCGTTTGCCCGGCCCGCCTCGATCAGGCTTTCGGGCACCCGCTGCAGGCCGAGCGCCGTATAGCGGATCACCGGCGATACCGCGTAGGCAACGATGGCCAGCATGGCGGTGAAGTCTCCCACCCGGAACAGCATCACCGCGGGCATCAGGTAGACGAACGAAGGCAGCGTCTGCAGCGTGTCGATGACCGCCTCTACCCAGGTCCACAGCCGCTTGCTGGAGGCCGTGTACATGCCGATGGGAATGCCGATCAGGCAGGCCAGCACCACCGATATGCCGCAAAGGTAGACGGTGATCATCGCCTTCTCCCACTGCCCGGTTACGGCGATGAGGTAAGCCAGCACGCCGGTCAGCAGCGCCAGCCGCCAGCCGCCCAGCGACCAGCCCGACAGCACCAGCAGCCCGGCAACGCCGGCCCAAGGCAGGCCGGTCAGGAAGCGCTTGAAAGGTATCATCACGTTGAGCAGCAGCGCGTTCTTCACTGCCTCGAGCTGGTCGAAATAGTTGACGTTGATCCACTTCACGACCTCGTTCCAGAAATCGCCAGTGGTCAGCAGAAGCGCCTCAGGAAACGACTGCAACGCCGGCAATGCCAGCCCCAGCAGACCGGTCAGGATCACCACGGCAATCGCTGCAACGGTATATGGATGGCGGGCAAGAAGCCCGCCGGAAGCGGCTTCCGCATGCTGATGCGAGGAGGCACGCCGGGCCAGCGCCTGCGACAGTCGGTCGAGCGCGACGGCCAGCGCCACGATGGCGAACCCAGCCTCGACGCCGGTGCCGATGTCCAGCCGCCGCAGCGCAGTAAGCACCTCGTAGCCGAGCCCGCCAGCGCCGATCATCGAGGCGATGATGACCATGTTGAGCGACAGCATGATCACCTGGTTGACGCCCACCATCAGGCTTTGCATGGCCGAAGGCACCATCACCTTCCACACCATCTGCCGCCGCGTGCAGCCGACCATGTTGCCAAGGTCCGATATCTCCGGCACCACGCCGCGCAAGGCCAGCGTGGTGATGCGCGTCATCGGCGGCATCGCATAGATGATGGTGGCGATGATGGCAGCCGTCGGCCCGAAGCCGAACAGCACCAGGATGGGCACGAGATAGGCGAACACCGGAACCGTCTGCATCAGGTCCAGCACCGGGCGTAGCATGGCGTCCACCACGGGCCAGCGCCACGCCGCAATGCCCAGCAGCAATCCGCCGGCAGTGCCAAGCGGCACCGCGATCAGGATCGACGCCAGCGTGATCATGGCGTTGTTCCACTGGCCGAACACGGCAATGAACCCGAAGCAGGCCGTGACCAGCAGCGCCAGCTTGCGCCCGCCCGCGTATTGGCCAATGAGGCCAACGATGGCGATCACTGCGACCCACGACAGCGGCGGCAACATCTGCACCGCATCGGACCCCTGTCCCTTGAGAAAGCCGGTCGACAACAGGCTCAGCACTGCGCGATACGGCGCATCAACGGCGGCGGAGATGAACCGCGTCAGTTCCATAAAGGTGAACAGGCCGAACGTTGCGGTCTCGACCAGCCAGTCCATCGCGTTGCCAATCCAGGTGCGGGCTGGAATGCGCAGTTCGCGCGGCACCTTGAACGCCCAGGGCATGACATTCTTGCCCCACATCCACAGCGCGAACACGGCCGAAAGCGCGGCCAGCCAGACCAGGTGCATCGGCTTGAGCGTGCGCTGCTGTCCGCCTGCATCAAGTGCCATGTCTGTTCCAGCCGCACTCATTGCCTCAGCCCTGCATCATCAGCTTGACGACATCTGACTGTTCCAGCCGGCCAATCGGCTTGCCGTCCGCCCCCGTCACCCGCAGCGGCTTGCTGGCGCCGAGGAACAGTGGTGCTGCGTCGGCAATGCGCGCGCCCGCGTCGATGTCCCCGGCGTAGCCGCCGGCCGGTGCCCGCTTCGGCAGGGGCTTCATCAGCGCCGATACACGCACCACCTTCGACTTCGAGACGTTGCGGGTAAACTCGGCCACGTAGTCGTCAGCCGGCGCCATGACGATGTGTTCCGGTGAGCCGATCTGCACCACCGCCCCGTCCTTCATGATGGCAATCCGGTCAGCCACGCGGATTGCCTCGTCAAAGTCGTGGGTAATGAACACGATCGACTTTTTCAGTACCGCCTGCAGGCGCATGAACTCGTCCTGCATCTCGCGCCGGATCAGCGGATCGAGCGCGGAGAAGGGTTCATCCAGAAACCAGACTCCCGGTTCGACCGCCAGCGAGCGCGCAATGCCGACACGCTGCTGCTGGCCGCCGGAGAGCTCGCGCGGATAGAACCCTTCGCGCCCGCCGAGGCCAACCAGTTCGATCATCTCGCGGGCGCGCTTCTCGCGCTCAACCCGGTTCACGCCCTGTACCTCGAGCGGAAACGCCACGTTGGCCAGCACGCTCAGGTGCGGCAGCAGCGCAAAGTGCTGGAACACCATGCCCATCTGGTGCCGCCGTATCTCGATCAGCCGTTGCGGCGAAACCGACAGCAGGTTCTCGCCATTGAACACGATCTCGCCTGCCGTCGGCTCGATCAGCCGCGACATGCAGCGCACCAGCGTGGACTTGCCCGATCCGGACAGCCCCATGATCACGAAGCACTCGCCTTCATGCACATCGAGAGACACATCGCGCACCGCGGCGACGATGGCGTGTTCGCGCAACAGGTCCGGCGGCGGATTGCCGCCGGTATCGCGCAGCACCGCGCCGGCGCCTTCACCGAACAGTTTCCAGACCGAACGGAGGCTGAGCGTTGCCTTGCGGGCGGGGTTGGCTGTCATCTTGTTCTTCTGGCGGACAAGGCCTGACCGCAGCTCATCGCTGTGAGCCGCGGCTAGGCGTTCTGGCTGGCGAAACAAACCGGGTGACGCTACTTCACCCAGTCCGACCAGCGGCCTTCGTTCTTGCTCATCCAGTCGGCAACGACGTCCTCGAGCTTCTTGCCGTTGAGGTCGACCTCGGTGATCATCGCGCCCATTTCGTCATTGTTGATGTTGAACGCCTGGATAGCCTTGTGGGCGCCGGGCCACTTGTCCTTCACGCCCGACCAGGCCACTTTCCAGATCGGCCCACGCGGCTTGCCGCAGTCGTACTTGGCGTCCGGGTTGGTACCCCAGGCAGGGTCCTCGTAGCATTCCTTGGTGTAGGCCGGAAACTGCACCCACTCGCCCTGATACTTGGCCGGTGCCCAGTGCGGGGCATAGACCCACAGCATGACCGGGGCCTGACGCTGATAGGCGGACTCCAGTTCTGCAAACAGCGCCGCATCGGTGCCTGCGTGCACCACCTCGAACGGCAGCTCCAGCGCCTCGACGCGCTCGTCGTCATAGCCGCCCCAGGTTACCGGCCCACCCAGGTACCGGCCTTTCGGCGCCGTCTCGGCGGTAGAGAAGGCTTCGGCGCACTTCTCGTCCTTCAGGGCTTCCCAGTTCGGAAGGCCGGGGCATTTCTCCTTCATGTAGGCGGGATACCACCATTCCTCGATGGCCTGCATGCCGGTCTCGCCGAGGTTCTCGACGTTGCCGGTCGCGGTCGCCTCGTCCATTGCGTCACGGCCGGTCGTTTCCCAGATTTCCATGGCAACATGCAGGTCTCCGGTCTTGAGGCCTGCAAACTGGGCAATGTAGTCGGCCTGCACGTACTCGATGTTGTAACCCGCCTTCTTTAGCACCTCGCCCATGATCTGGGTGGTGATGAGCTGGCCGGTCCAGTCATGCAGGGTGAGCTTGATCGGATCCTTCGATTCCGCTTCCGCCCATGCCGGAGAAAGCGTCATGGCAGTGGCAAGCGTGAATGCCATCGCAAAGCCTGCGGTTTTCGCGATACCCTTTGTCGTCATGTCGAAATCTCCTGCTGTTGCTGCCTGGACCCTGGTTCGAAGGAACAAGATGCTCGCCATGCGGCCGCTCTTCCTACCAATTCTTGAAGTGTGAGACGGGCCACGGCGCAGAGTCAATCAGCCTTGTGGGTTTGATGTGGTTTTTCATCTGACGATGTGGCAAATTTGCACTTTGCCGACGAATTATCCCGAGATTGCCACACAAACGAGCGAAATTGCCACATGAACCGGACGCCGCGGCAGGACCTGATCATGCAGCTTCTGCGCAGCGGCGGCAGCGCCCGCATTGCCGACCTCGCGGCCCGGCTCGGGGTGTCGCGCGAAACGGTGCGCCGGGACGTGGCGCCGCTTGCCCGGGCCGGCGAACTGGTCAAGGTGCACGGCTCGGTGCGCGCGGCGTTGCAGGTCACCGAGGCGCCGTTCGAACGCCGCATGCGCGAGAATGCTGCCGCCAAACAGCGCTTGGCGGCCCACGTGGCGGCGATGATCGAGGATGGCGACAGCATCATGCTCGACACCGGTACCACCACCAGCTTCCTCGCCCGCGCCCTGCTCAACAAGTCGTCGCTGACCGTGGTGACCAATTCGTCGGACGTGGCACGCACCCTGGCAACGGTGAACGGCAATACGGTCTACATGGCAGGCGGCGAACTGCATGGCGACAACGGCGCGGCCTTCGGCGCCTCGGCCATCGAGTTCGTGTCCAGCTTTGCCGTGAAGCACGCCATCATCTCGATCTCTGCGGTGGACGCCGTCACCGGCTTTATGGACCACCACCTGGCCGAAGCCGAGTTCGCCCGCCAGGTGCTGCGCTGCGGCCAGCAGCGCATCGTCATCACCGACGCCACCAAGTTCTCCCGCACCGCGCTGGTGAGGGTGTGCGGCTTCGATGGGCTGGACCTGCTGGTTTGCGACAGTGAACCTCCGCCCGCCATTCAAGCGGGAATCTCGGACAGCGGCGCCCGCTTCGAGCTGGCGGGCTAGTTCAGCCCTTGCGCACGGCTTCGACGTGACCGGCGAAATCCGGCGATGCCATCAGCGCCTTGCAGCGGCCGAAGCGCCCGTCCGCATAGGCCCTGAAGTCGTCTGCGGGGTTGTTGTTGGCAAGCTGGATCAGGCCCCACAGCGTCCACAGCAGGTCGCACATCGCCTTGTAGATCACCACCCGGCCATGCTCTGCCGCAGACGGCGCGCGACCGAAGTAGGCTTCCATCATCTCCATGTCCTGCGCATCGCTGAAGACGCCTTCCACCGAAAGGTCGCCCAAGTCCCACAGCGGATCGTTCATGCCGGAATATTCCCAGTCCACGATCCACATGGTTTCGCCGGTATCGAGAAAGTTCTCGCACAAGGGATCGCAATGGCATGGCGCCAGTGCGGCCGGATGCGCGTCAAGCGCCGCACGTACGCCTTCGGCTTCCTTGACCACGCCGTGGTAGCCATCCGGCAGCTCGACGTCCTTCGTGGATAGCACGCCAAGGTACTCGTCGATCATCGCGAACAGCTCGAACCGGAACGGAAACTCGGCACCCGATGCGTGCAGCCGGGCGAATGCCTCTCCGGCACGGGCGGGCGACCCCTTGCGGGAGGCAAAGTTCTGCGGGCTCATGATCACCGCGCCCTCGATGAAGCGCGTCACCATAAGGCCACTAACGGCATCTGCATGAATGACTTCGGGGCTCACCCCGGCCCGCGCCGCCTCGCGCGCGGCCACCGCCTCGTTGGCACGGTTGATGTATTCTTCGGTTCCCTCGCCCGGCAGTCGCACGCAGAAGCCGCCCACCCGGTAGACACGGTTGGTCAGCCCGCCCAGCCTCTCCACCGGCCCCGCATACCCGGCCAGTTCCGGCACCTCGCTGAAAGCCGCCTTCAGGTCTGGCTCGATAATGTCACCCACGATTTCCCCTCCGATACAACCGGTTTGCCCCTTGAAAGCGCTCGTACCCTAGCTAGTGTGAGCCTGTCAGATCAATGTCGGGAGAACAACTTTGTCTGGTCAGGGACATGAAGGCGCGCTTGGTGCGGTATATGAGGCAACGACGCCGGAAGAAGTGGCCCAGCTTTACGACGGATGGGCCAGCACCTACGACGCCGAGATGGCACAGGCCGGCTATCGCCACCCCAGCATCTGCCTTGCCCTGCTCGCCCGCTACGTGCCTGCCGGCAGCACGCCCATTCTCGACGCCGGCGCCGGCACCGGCCTTGTAGGCGAGTGGCTGGGCATCATCGGCTATCCGGAAGTAGAGGCGCTCGACATTTCGAAAGGCATGCTGGAGGTGGCGGCGCGCAAGAACGTCTACACGCGCCTGCATCAGGCAGCCCTCGGTACGCCGCTCCCCTTCGCCGATGGTCACTTCGCGGCAATCGTCTCTGCGGGCGTTTTCACCACAGGGCACGTCGGACCGGAAGGCCTGGACGAACTGCTGCGCATTTGCCGCCCCGGCGGCGTCATCGTGCTTACCGTCAAGACAGCGGTCTGGGACAACGGCTTTGCCAGCCGGATCGGTGAACTCACCAGCGGCGGCAGACTGTCGGTGATTGAACAGACCGATCCTTACGTGTCGATGCCCGGCGAGGCCGGAACCGTACCGAGCGTGGCCGTGGTGCTGCGGGTTGGCGGCTAGGTCATTCCGCCAGGTGACAGGCAACTTTCGCCGCGCCGACGGCCCTCGTCTCCGGCACATCGGTCTTGCAGCGCGCGACAGCAATGGGGCAGCGGGGGTGGAAGGTACAGCCGGACGGCGGGTTGATCGGTGAGGGCATTTCGCCCTTGAGCGCGATACGCTGCTTCTGGCGTGCCGGGTCCGGCACTGGCGTGGCAGACAGCAGCGCCTGCGTGTACGGGTGGCGCGGGTTGGCGAACAGCTCTTCCCGGCTTGCATGTTCCACCGGCTTGCCGAGATACATCACCATCACCTCGTTGGCGATGTGCTTTACCACCGACAGGTCATGAGAAATGAACAGGTAGGCAAGGTTCAGCCGCTCCTGCAGGTCGGCGAGCAGGTTAAGCACCTGTGCCTGGATCGACACGTCCAGCGCCGACACAGGTTCGTCCAGAACCAGGATGTCGGGATCAAGCATCAGTGCCCGGGCAATGGCGATGCGCTGGCGCTGGCCGCCGGAAAACATGTGCGGATAGCGGTCGTGATGCTCGGGCCGCAGGCCGACAGATTTCATCATGTCGAGTGCGCGCGCCCGCCTCTCCGCCTTTGACAGCGAAGTGTTCATTTGCAGCGGTTCTTCAAGCGCAGCACCGATTTTCTGACGCGGATTGAGCGAGCCGTACGGGTTCTGGAAAACGATCTGCACCTTGGGCCGCAGCGCCTTGCGCGTCTCGGCGCTCGCGTTGGCAAGCTCCATGCCGGCAATCTCCAGCGAGCCCTCGGTCGGTTCCTCGATCATGGTGACCAGCCGCGCCAGGGTGGACTTGCCGCAACCGGACTCCCCGACGACCGCCAGCGTCTGCTTGCGGGAGAGCTCGAAGCTGACGCCGTCGAGCGCCTTGACGGTGGCGGGCTGGCCGAACAGTCCGCCGGACAGCTGGTAGTATTTCTTGAGGCTGCGGGCGCGCAGCACGACATCTGCCTCGCTCATGCCGGCACCTCCTGCTTTTCCGGATGGCCGCTGGGCACCCCCTTCACCAGCGGATAGTGGCACAGCGCCAATCCCAGCCTGGCCGGCTGGCGCGGCGGCGGCACCGTGCGGCAGGTGTCGGTGGCGAATGTGCAACGCGGGCTGAACAGGCACCCGGCCGGCCGGTCGAACTGTCCCGGCACGACGCCGGGAATGGAAGGCAGGTGACGCGTCGCTGCACGTTCCGGAAGGGCCGCCAGAAGTGCGGCAGTGTAGGGATGGTGCGGCTCGGCAAACAGCGCCTTGACCGGCTGCTCCTCCACCTTCTGCCCCGCATATTGCACGCTCACACGCTGCGCCGTCTCGGCGACCACGCCCATGTCGTGGGTGATCAGCACCAGCGCCATGTCGGTCTCGGACTGCAACTTGACCAGCAGGTCGAGGATCTGCGCCTGGATGGTCACGTCCAGCGCCGTTGTCGGCTCGTCGGCGATCAGCAGCTTCGGATTGCACGAGATCGCCATGGCGATCATCACCCGCTGGCTCATGCCGCCGGACAACTGGTGGGGGAAGGCGGAGAGGCGCTTCTCGGGCGCTGGAATGCCGACGAGATCAAGCAACTCGATGCTGCGCGCCCGCCTCGCCGCCCGGTCCAGGCCCATGTGCACCTTGAGCGCCTCGCCCAGCTGGAAGCCCACCGTGAAGCACGGATTGAGGCTCGACATCGGCTCCTGGAAAATCATTGCGATATCCTTGCCGATCACCTTGCGGCGCGCCTTGGGCGTGAGCGACAGGAGGTCCGCGCCGTCAAACGCCAGCCGGTCGGCCGTTACCTTCGCCGTCCATGGCAGCAGGCCCATCATTGCCAGCATGGCGACCGACTTGCCCGATCCGCTCTCACCCACGACGGCCAGCACGTCGCCGGCGCCGACACTGAGCGACAGGCCGTCAACCGCGCGAAACGCGCCGCCGGCAGTGGCAAACTCGACTGTCAGGTTTTCGATCTCGAGCAAGGACATCGTTGTTGCAACTTCACCTTTCCGCTATCATATGGCTTACAGGAGACTGACACATGGGTACAAAGCCATTGCCTTTGCCGCCGTCGCGGCCCATCAGCGGACCAACCGGTCCGAAGCCTGGATATTGACGTTCAGGTGTCATCGCTTGAGTGCTCCAGCGCAGCGATGGCGTCATCCGCGAAACGCGCAGCCTGCAATCGAAGTTCGATGAAGTCCCGGTAGACCGCAATTTTCCGGTCCGGCTCAAGACCGGCGTATACCTCCGTGCGCATGTCCTCGGCGAGCTGGGAAATGACGTCTACCTGCTGATAGTACCTGATAACCGGTTCGATGACATCGCCTGGCAGGATCTGGATTTCGTTCGCCACCGCCAGGAATGCAGGATTTGGCGTTTCCTTTGGAACGAACGGCGTGAACGGCGGCGACTTCCTGACACCGTCGCGAATGCTTTTTGCCATCTGTTCGATATGGGCATCAGCTTCCAGCATGTTCCAGCGTGGCAGATGACAGCTGATCTCGGCCCTCAGCGCAATCTTGCAGTCCCGGATTCGCTCCGAACGGCGATCATTCTGACGCCGCCGGTCGGTGTGGTAGGTGGCGAACCAGCCGAAGGCGGTTACCAACGCACCAATAACGGCAGGCCCGAGCCAGTCCAGCGGCGCCATCACGACCTCTTCAGCTTCGGGTCGAGCGCGTCGCGCAGGCCGTCGCCCATCAGGTTGATGGCCAGCACCGTGACGAGGATGGCAAGGCCGGGCAACGTCACCACCCACCAGGCGCGCAGGATGAACTCGCGCGCCTCGGCCAGCATGGTGCCCCATTCCGGCGTTGGCGGTTGCGCGCCCATGCCGAGGAAGCCGAGCGCGGCGGCATCGAGAATTGCGCTCGAGAACGACAACGCGGCCTGCACGATCAGCGGCGCCATGCAGTTGGGCAGGATGGTTCGGAACATCAGCCGCATCGGCCCCACGCCGGCAACGCGCGCCGCCGTCACGTAGTCCTTGTTCCGCTCGCCCAGCACGGCGGCCCGCGTCAGGCGCACATAATGCGGCTGCTGCACGATGGCGATGGCGATCATCGCATTGGTCAGGCTGGGACCGAGAATTGCCACCAGCGCCAGCGCCAGCAGAAGGCTCGGAAAGGCGAGGATGATGTCCATCGCCCGCATCACCAGCGTATCGACGGCACCGCCCACGAAGCCCGCCACCAGGCCTGCGGTGACGCCGACCAGCATGGCGCCGGTGACCACGATGCAGCCGACGAACAGCGAATAACGCGATCCGTGAATGAGGCGCGATAGCATGTCGCGGCCAACTGCGTCGGTGCCCAGCAGGAAGCGCCAGTCGCCGCCCTCCTGCCACACCGGCGGCACCAGCAGCGCGTCGCGGTACTGCGCATTTGGCAGATGCGGGGCAATGACGTCGGCGAACAGGGCGATCAGGCACACGGCCACGAACACCCACAGCCCGATCACCGCGCCGCGGTTCTCGCTGAAATAGTGCCAGAACTCGGAAAGCGCCGCCCGCCAGCCGCCTGCCCTGGTATCGCTTGCATCGAGGATGGTATTGTCGCTCATCGCCTCACCTCGTGTGCCGGATGCGCGGATTGACCAGGCCATAGAGCAGGTCGACGATCAGGTTCACCACCATAACGATGGCGGCGATCATCAGCAGGCCGCCCTGCACCGCCGGATAATCGCGGCGGAAAATGGAATCGACCATCCACTTGCCGATGCCGGGCCACGAGAAGATTGTCTCGGTGAGGATGGCGCCAGCCAGCAGAACGCCAACCTGCAGGCCAATGGTTGTGATGACCGGGATCATGGCGTTGCGCAACGCATGGACGCCGATGACGCGTGATGGCGAAAGACCCTTGGCGCGGGCGGTGCGCACATAGTCTTCGCCCAGAACCTCGAGCATGGCCGACCGGGTCTGCCGGGCGACCACGGCAAGCGGGATCGTGCCAAGCACGATGGTCGGCAGGATGAGATGCGCCACCGCCGAGCCGAATGCACCCTTCTGCCCCGACAGCAGGCTGTCGATCAACATGAAGCCGGTCACCGGCTGGAAGAAGTACATCAGCGAGATGCGTCCGGACACCGGGGTCCAGCCCAGCATGCCTGAAAACAGGATGATCAGCAGCAGGCCCCACCAGAAGATCGGCATCGAATAACCGACCAGGGCCGTGCCCATGATGGACTGGTCGAACCACGAGCCGCGCCTGACGGCCGCGAAGATGCCCGCCGGAATGCCAAGCACGACCGCGAACACGATGGCGCAGAACGACAGCTCCATGGTTGCGGGAAACAGCGTGAAGAACTCGTCCCACACCGGCTTCTTGGTGACCAGCGAATTGCCGAGATCGCCCTGCAGGGCGGAGAACAGGTAGTCGAGATACTGCTCCCACAACGGGCGGTCGAAGCCGAACTGCTTCATCAGTTCGGCGTGGCGCTCGGGTGACGTCCCGCGCTCGCCTGCCATCAGCAGCACCGGATCACCGGGCAGGATGCGGATGAACGCGAACGCGGCGATGGTC
The DNA here is from genome assembly GCA_024642465.1 of Alphaproteobacteria bacterium. Lineage (GTDB taxonomy): Bacteria > Pseudomonadota > Alphaproteobacteria > Rhizobiales > Aestuariivirgaceae > Anderseniella. Next base: position 74,983 of record JAHEBA010000002.1, on the reverse strand, counting down.
ACGCCGATGAAGGTCGGGATGATGAGACCGATGCGCCTGAGCAGGAATGCCAGCATGAAGAGTTGCCTGCCCGCTGCAGCCGCCCCTGAGGACAGCCACAGCGGGCCTATGTCGTTGTTGCCTGAAAGAGTGGCCTACTCGGCTATATCCACGCCGTCGAAACGGTGCGAACCGAGCGGGTCCATCTTGTAGCCGGTGACCTTCTTGGACATCGGCATGAACACCACTGAATGCGCGATGGTGGCCCACGGTGCTTCACGCTTGAAGACCACCTGGGCGTCCCGGTAAAGCGGTTCACGCGCATCGTTGTTGGGCAGGGTCTTGGCCTTCTGGATCAGGTCCTCGAACTCCTGGTTGCACCACTGGGCGCGGTTCGAGCCACCCACGGCTGAACAGCCGAGCAGCACGGCCAGGAAGTTGTCCGGATCGCCATTGTCGCCGGTCCAGCCGAGCAGCACCGCACCATCGCGGTCCTTCTCCTTGGACAGCTTCAGGTACTCGCCCCACTCGTACGAGACGATCTCGACCTCGACGCCAACCTTGGCGAAGTCGGCCTGGATCAGCTCGGCCATGCGTCGCGCATTCGGGTTGTACGGACGCTGCACCGGCATCGCCCAGATCTTCATCTTGAGATCCTTCACGCCCGCTTCGTCGAGCATCTTCTTGGCGGCTTCCGGATCATAGGGATCGTCCTGGATGTCGTCATTGTAGGACCACATCGTCGGCGGGATCGGGTTCTTGGCGATCTTGCCAGAGCCCTGGAACACGGCATCAAGAATGGCCTGCTTGTTGATGGCCATGTTGAGTGCCTTGCGCACGTTCACGTTGTCGAACGGCGCCTGCGTGGTGTTGTAGGCCAGGTAGCCCACGTTGAGGCCTTCCTGCTCCAGCACCTGAAGGTTCGGATCAGCCTTCAGGTCAGCCAGATCCGCCGGGTTCGGGTACGGCGCCACGTGGCACTCGCCCGCCTTGAGCTTCTGTTGACGCACCGAAGCGTCGGTGGTGATGGCGAACACCAGATCGTCGATCGGCTGCTTGCCGTTCCAGAACCCGTCGTGGGCTGCATAGCGGATCACGGCGTCCTTCTGGTAGGCCACGAACTTGAACGGACCAGTGCCGACCGGCTGCTGGTTCAGCATTTCCTTCTTGCCTTCGGCTTCCAGCTTGGCGGCATATTCGGCCGACATGATCGAGGCGAAGTCCATTGCCAGGTTGGCAATCATCGGCGCTTCCGGGCGGGTCAGGTTGAACTTGACCGTGTAGTCGTCAACCTTCTCGATGCTCTTGATCAGGGCCGGCATGTCCATGCCGTCGAAATATTCCCAGGCGATACCGGCGGTATACTGGTTCCAGGGATGGTCCTTCTTGAGCTGGCGCTCAAAGGTGAACAGCACGTCATCGGCGTTGAAGTCGCGGGTCGGGGTAAAGAAGTCCGTGGTCTGGAACTTGACGCCCTTACGCAGCTTGAACGTGTAGGTGAGGCTGTCGTCCGACACTTCCCAGCTTTCAGCAAGGCCGGGGATGATGTTGGTGGTACCGCGCTCGAACTCTACCAGGCGGTTGTAGAGCGGGCGCGATGAGGCGTTGAAGGTGGTGCCGGCGGTATAGGGCGCCGGGTCGAAACCTTCAGGCGAGCCTTCCGAGCAATAGATCAGTGTCTTGGCGCTGGCCGAACCAGCGGCGAGCATGGTGGTCGCCAGCATGGTGGCGAGGAACAATCTGGTCCGTTTCATGAATACCCTCCCAGGGCAACTTGCAACTGTTGTACTTCCATCCGGCCGCAGGCGGTGCAATGCCGCCTGCCATGCGCAGACGCGGGTATCAAAGCACCTTTCCCGGCGCTTGCCTACACACTATCGGCGAGATCGTCGAAACTTGCCGCGCACCCGTTACCGGCCCTCCCGCGGCGAACCAAGCGCCACGCGGGCCGCAATCCCGGCCGCCTGCCTCACATAGTTGGGCGCGCGCTGGCTGTCGAACCTGGCCTGAAACACCAGTGCATCCGGCCGCCAGCCAAACTGGAGTCGGGTCAGCTTGCCCGCCGCAACCAGGTCGCTGATCATGGCTTCCGGCAGGCACGCAACGCCAAGTCCCTCCAGTGTCATCTTGAGGCTTGCCGACAGGTTGGTGGAAGGAACCAGCCGCACCCGGACATTGCCGGTCTTCCTGAAATACTGCGCCATTTGCCGGTACGGCTGGGTATGGGTGGCATAGGTCAGGACCGGGAATTTCGCCAGGTCCTCCGTCGTCAGCAACCCCTCCCCCAGCCCGAGCGCCGGTGAGGCCACCCACACCAGCGGATAGGCGCCGAGCTCGATTGAGCCCGACGTCTGCGTCTCGAACGGCCCGCTATGCAGAGCAAGGTCGATGGTGCGGTGATTGAGCGCCTCGGAAATGTTGGCGGAAAAATCCACCAGCAGTTCGGTGTCGACGTTGGGAAACTGCGCACTGAACGCCGCCAGAAAATCGGCAAGCCACGAATGCACGATCAGCTCGGTGACGCCGAGCCTCAGCCGGCCGTGGAACAGTTCAGGCTCGTTTGCCGCCACCAGCAGGTCATCCACCGACGACAGGATCGCACGGGCCTTGCCCAGCAGTGCGCTGCCCGCCGGCGTCAGGGTCACCGACCCGGCATCGCGGTCGAGCAGCTTGCGGTTCAAGAGCCCTTCCAGCGCGGCGATGCGCGCCGAGATGTTTGGTTGCGTGGTGTTGAGCATGTCGCCGGCACGGCGGAAACTGCCCAGCTCCGCGGCCAGCACGAAGGCCTCGACCTGCTTGATGTTGATCGCTCGCATGGCTTTGGCCCTCATCAGATTTCGTGATCGTCTCTATCAGGCAAAATAATTAGATCAAATCTTGAGGCCGGGCTAGTTTACCGCGCAACTGAACAGGAGTTTCCCATGAGTTCGTCCCGCACGCGCCTCGGTGTTGATATCGGCGGCACCTTCACCGACGTGGTGCTGGAAACCGGCGGCAAGCTGCACTCCACCAAGGTGCTGACCACCTATGCCGCCCCTGAGGACGCCATCATCGAGGGGCTGCACCGGGTGTGTGGAAAGGTCGGCATCAAACCAGCCGCAATCGGCCAGGTCATCCATGGCACCACGCTGGCCACCAACGCGCTGATCGAACGGCGCGGCGCGAAGACCGCCTTCATCACCACGAAGGGCTTTCGCGATGTCATCGAGATGCGCACCGAGAGCCGCTTCGAGCAGTACGACCTGAACCTCAAGCTGCCCGACCCCCTGCTGCCGCGCAACCGGCGCTATGTGGTGTCTGAGCGCATGGAGGCAACCGGCAAGGTGCTGATCCCGCTAGACCGGCACGAGGTCGAGGCGCTGGTCGATGAACTGAAGGACGCGGGTTACGACAGCATCGCGGTGGGCCTTCTGCATGCCTATGTGAACGACGCACATGAAACGCTCATCCGCGACGTGCTGGCCGAGAAGTTGCCAGGCGTGATGGTGTCAATCAGTTCGGAAGTCTCGCCGCAGATTCGCGAATACGAGCGCTTCAACACCACCATCGCCAACGCCTACATCAAGCCGTTGATGAAGTCATATCTCGGCAGGCTGAAGGACCGGCTGGCGGCAGAGGGTGCTGACTGCCCGGTGTTCATGATGCACTCGGGCGGGGGCATCATGTCGCTGGAAAGTGCGGCTGAGTTTCCGGTGCGGCTGGTCGAGTCAGGCCCTGCCGGGGGCGCGATCTTCGCCGCCGACATTGCCGCCCGGCACGGGCTCGACAAGGTTCTGTCGTTCGACATGGGCGGCACCACGGCCAAGATCTGCCTGATCCGCAACTACACGCCCAAGACCGCCCGTGTGTTCGAGGTGGCCCGCACCTACCGCTTCAAGAAGGGGTCGGGCATGCCGATCTCCATTCCGGTCATCGACATGGTGGAAATCGGCGCCGGTGGCGGCTCGCTCGCCAATGTCGACGTGCTGAACCAGATCCGCGTCGGACCTGAAAGCGCGGGCTCGGAACCCGGCCCCGCATGTTATGGCCGCGGCGGCGAGCGCCCGGCCGTGACCGACGCCGACCTCGTGCTGGGCAAGCTCGAACCGGACAACTTCGCCGGCGGCTCGATCAAGCTCCATCCGGACCGCTCCGGCGCCGCACTTCATGCCCACATCGGCGAGCGTCTCGACTTGGACGCCACCGAAGCTGCCTGGGGCCTCGCCGAAGTGGTCGACGAGAACATGGCCAACGCCGCGCGCGTGCACGCGGTGGAGAACGGCGAGGACCTGTCAGAGTACACCATGATCGCCTTCGGCGGTGCAGCGCCCCTTCATGCCGCCCGGCTGTGCGAGAAGATGGGGATTGATCGCTGCCTCGTGCCGGTGGGCGCGGGCGTCGGCTCGGCCATCGGCTTCCTGCGCGCGCGCTTCAGCTTCGAGGCCAACCGGTCCGTGTTTATGAAGATCGGCAATTTCGACACGGACGCCGTGAAGACGCTGTTCCGCGAAATGGAGGAAGAAGCCCGCGCCTTCGTGCGCTCGTGCGATGCAGGCGCAGACATACTTGCCGAGCACAAGGTCTACATGCGCTACAAGGGCCAGGGCTGGGAAATCCCGGTGCAGCTGACGGCACAACAGGCTGCCAACCCGGATGCGGAAACCTACCTCAAGCTGTTCGAGGCGGATTATGCCCGCTTGTTCGGACGGTCGGTGGAGGGCATGGAAGCCGAGATCACCGTATGGTCGGTCAACGCCTTCACCCGCCCACCTGGGGTGCATCGGTTGGCCCCGGCCAGGGCTGGCAACGCGGCGAAGGCCAGCGCCAGCCGAGCAGTATTCGACCCCGCGCTCGGCAAACCCGTCGAGGCCGCCATCGTCGAGAGATCCGGACTGGCAACCGGCGCGACGGTGGCAGGTCCGGCGCTGGTCACCGAGGACGAGACCACCGTCGTGCTGCCGTCAAGCAGGCGCTGCATTGCCCAATCCGACGGCACGCTGGAAATCACAACGAAATCATCGGCAGCCGCCGGCACCGGAGACAACGCTAATGTCTGAGCTTTCGAAAGTCGCCTATCAGGTGATGTGGAACCGCCTGATCTCCATCGTCGAGGAGCAGGCGCAGGCGCTGGTGCGCACGGCGTTCTCCACCTCGGTACGCGAGGCCGGCGACCTGTCCGCCGGCGTCTACAATGACAAGGGCGAGATGCTGGCCCAAGCCGTCACCGGCACGCCGGGCCACGTCAACGCCATGGCGGAATCGGTCGGTCACTTCATCCACCGCATCGGACGGCAGAACATGTTCGAAGGCGATGTCTACATCACCAACGATCCGTGGGAAGGCACCGGCCACCTGCACGACATTACCGTCGTCACGCCGTCGTTCCACAAGGGCCGCTTCGTCGGCTTCTTCGCCTGCACTGCCCACGTCACCGACATCGGCGGGCGCGGCTTCGGCGCCGATGCCAACTCGGTCTACGAGGAAGGCCTGTACATCCCCATCATGAAGTTCGCCGAACGAGGGCAAGTGGACCGCTCGCTGGTGCACATCATCCGTGGCAACGTGCGCGAGCCCGATCAGCTTGTCGGCGACATCTACGCGCTCGCCACCTGCAACGAGGTCGGCCACCGCCGCCTGACGGGCATGATGGACGAGTTTGGCCTGGCTGATCTCGACGGCATCTCGGACTTCATCCTGTCCAACTCGCGTGCGGCCACGCTGGAGCGCATCAACGCGCTGAAGCCCGGCACGGCGGATGGCCACATGCGCATCGATGGCTATAACACACCCATCGATCTGAAGGTGAAGCTGACCATCGAGAAGGACCGCATGTTCTGCGACTGGGAAGGCACCAGCGGGGTGGACAAGAAGGGCATCAACGTGCCGCTGGCCTACACCAAGGCCTACACCTGTTACGCGCTCAAGTGCGCCATCGCCCCGGAGATACCCAACAACGCCGCCTCGCTCGCCCCGTTCCAGATCGCAGCACCCGTGAACTCCATCGTCAACGCGCTGCATCCTGCGCCGGTGGCGCTGCGCCACGTCATCGGCCACATGGTGCCGGATACCGTCTACGATGCGCTCGACAAGCTGCTGCCGGGCCTGGTTCCGGCAGAGGGCGCGGGCAGCCTGTGCAACTTCCAGATCAGCCTTCGCCCCCGCACCGATGCGCCTGCCCCGCCCGATGCGGTGCGCGCCGAGGTGCTGACCTTCAACTCCGGCGGTGCCGGTGCACGGCCCGAACTGGACGGCATGAGCGCAACGGCGTTCCCCTCAGGCGTCATGACCATGCCGGCCGAGGCCACCGAGCAGGTCGGCCCCGTCATCATCTGGCGCAAGGAACTGCGCCCCGACAGCGGCGGCGCCGGCAAACGCCGCGGCGGCCTGGGCCAGTACATGGAAGTCGGCGCCCGTGAAGGCCACGAGTTCGACATCTCCGCCATGTTCGACCGGGTGCGCCACCCTGCACGCGGCCGCCGTGGCGGCGAACCCGGCGCACCGACCACCATCGGCCTCGACGACGGTACGGCGATGCGCGGCAAGGGCCGCCAGCATGTGCCGCACGGACGCAAGGTGATGATGGCGTTTCCGGGCGGCGCCGGCTACGGCGACCCGAAGGACCGTGATCCGTCTGAAGTGCGCCGCGACCTGGCGCTGGGCTACATCACGCCGGAGCATGCCGAGGCCCACTACGGTTTGAGCCGCGACGAGATCGACGCCATCCTGCGCCGCGCGCGGGCTGGCGAAGCATTCTGATCTAGCTTAGCCGCAGAGCGGATTACTCCGCAGGCTGCGCGCTGAGCAGGCTGGACATGTGCCGGTTGACCTCCGCACTGGTCAGCCGCGCCTTCTTGCCCGTTGGCGGAAGTGCCTCGTCCATGAAGAACGATGGCAGCTCGTCATCCTCTTCCGTAAACCCGGCCTGCCGGTTGAACTCGGCTTCGAGCTTCAGCGCCTTGATGCCGAGTTGCCGGACGAAATCGGGATCTGCGCCGATGTCGAAGGCATTGTTGATGGCGTCGGCAATCAGCTGCAGGTTCACGTCGGTAACGGAGCGGCCGAACACGCAGATGCCGAGACTGTCGGCAACCGCGCTGTTGATCTGCATCTTCAGGCTTTCCGCCGCCAGCTGTTCGACCGTCTTGTCGTCACACTTGAACGACGGCGCATTGCCCGTGGTGTGATCGGCGCCCTGCGCGGTCACCATCATCGAAATGCCGGTAACCTCGACGACGCGCGGATCGTAGGCGCTGATCGCCTGCTTCTTGATGACCGGTACGCGGGCCACATTGAGCGCCTCGCCCACCCGCGCCGTGCCGCCTGCGATGAAGCGGCCACGCTCGGTGCCCTTCATCAGGTCCTCGAGGCAGGCTTCCATGAATGCCACGTCGCCGAATTCGGCCTGGCCGGCCTCCATCAGCACGCCGATGGTTGCGCCAAGTTCGATGCTGTCCACGCCCAGGTCGTTGGCGGTCTCGTTCAGCTTCGCCACGTCGTCCGGCTCGGTCAGGCCGCAATTGGTGCCGAGCAGGCCGATGGTCTCGTACTCGAGCGGCGACACCAGTTCTCGGCCCGTATCGTCGGCATAGACATTGCTGCACTTGATCAGGCAGCCCGGCATGCAAGCGTGCGAGATCTCACCGCCGCGCGACTGGTTCAACTCGCGGATATAATCGCCACCCATCTTGAGCGGGCCTTCCCCGCTGGCCGTAAGCTGGCCACTAGAGAAGTTGTTGACCGGCAGGGCCCCCATGAAGTTGGTGAGATCGGCCACCATGGCGGTACCCGTGGTCTTCAGCGCCTGCACCGCGGCAGACTCGTCAAGCTTGCGGCCATACTCCTTCACCGCCGACATGTAGCCCTTGCGGTCGTGCATCGGCGGCATCCTGTGCTTGTCGATGACGACCGCCTTGATCTTCTTCGAGCCCATCACCGCACCCACGCCGCCACGTGCTGCAAGCCGCGATGGCCGGTTGTCCGTATCGGAAAACGCGATGCCGGCCAGCAGCCCCAGGTACTCGCCAACCGGTCCGCACAGCGCGATGGAAATCTTGTCGCCGTAAACCTCGTGCAGCTTCCTGGCGCAGTCAAAATTGCCGAGCCCCAGATAGTCCTTCGCATCACTGAAGGTAATGTCGCCATCCTTCGAGATGTAGATCAGTTGCCAGTCGTCGCACGCGCCGTTGAAGGTGATCCCCGAGATTTCCAGCTGGCCCATGGCATAGGCAAAGGTGCCACCACTGTTGGCTTCCTTTATGCCGCCGGTGAGCGGGCTCTTGCACCCGACGCTGAGCCGGTTGGCATTGGAGAAATTGGTGCCCGCAAACGGTCCGGCGGAAAAGATCAGCGGTGCTGCCGGCGAGAACGGATCGAGCCCGGCCACGTCGCGCTCGAGCAGCGTTTTGGCAATCAGGTAACGGCCCGCATGGGCAAGGCTTTCGCCTTCGACCTGGTGCCTTGTAACGGTCCTGGAATTCAGGTCGATATCGATATGGGTTCGCATCTTGGCTCCGTCTCGGCTTTGGTGCTTGCGTCGCCGGGCCAGCTGCCCGGTCTTCGTACGCCAATGCTAGTTCATGGCCGGGCAGAACTGCAACTGGCTCCGGGTCCGGAAGCGGCCTGCGCTCAACCCGGGCAGCATTCGCGTGAACGGTTATCCAATCTCGATGTCTTGTGCAGCCTGGTGGAAGCGGCGGCCGGTTCGACAATGCCGCCGCTCCACGTCACCAGGGCTGTCCGGTCATGCGTCGGACAAGCCTTTCATGCAGCCGCAAGCTTCTTCTGCGGGTCGTAGAATGGACGTTCCACGATGACCGCACGCTCTGTTCCGGCCTCATTTACCAACCCGGTCCTGTTGATGACCTCGACTTCCTCGCCAAGGTGGGCATGCTCGGCTGAAACCATCGCCAGCGCGATGTTCTGCTTCAGGCGCGGAGAGTAGACGGCCGAGGTAACCTTGCCGATGATCTCGCCGTTCTTCCTGACCGGCCAGTACGAGGTGTTGGGACCGTTCAGGGGAGCGCCTTCAATGACCAGACCCACCTGCTTGCGCGTCACGCCCTGTTCCTTGAGGCGGCGCAGGGCGGCCTTGCCGATGAAGTCTGCCTCCATGTCGAGGTTCACCAGCCGGTCGAGGCCAAGCTCGAAGGGGTTGGTGCTGATGTCGGCGTCGGCATGGTAGGACAGCATGCCGCCCTCGATGCGCCGGATCGACGAGGTGTGACCGGGCTTCAGATCAAACGGCTGACCAGCGGCCATGATCTTCTCCCACAGTTCGTCGCCGCGCGAGCTGTCGCGCAGGTACAGCTCGTAGCCCAGCTCGCTTGACCAGCCTGTGCGCGAGACGACAAGCGGAATGCCATCCAGTTCCACTTCGCGCAACCAGTAGTATTTCAGGTCCATGATGCTGTCGCCGAACAGCGCCTGCATGATCTTGCCCGACTGCGGTCCCTGCAGCTGAAGCGGCGACACGTCGGGTTCGCGGATCGTCACGTCCATGCCGGCATGCACCGCCACGCCCTGCGCCCACAGCAGGATGTCGCTGTCGGCGAGCGATATCCAGAAGTGGTTCTCCGCCAGCCGCAGCAGGATCGGATCATTCAGGATGCCGCCTTCGGCATTGGTGATCAGCACGTACTTGCACTGTCCTACCGCCATCTTGGACAGATCGCGCGGCGTGAGCGTCTGAACAAACTTCGCGGCGTCCGGGCCGGAAATCTCGACCTGGCGTTCAACCGCCACATCACACAGGATCGCATCGTTGATCAGGTTCCAGAAGTTCTGCTCCGGATCGCCGAAATCGCGCGGAATGTACATGTGGTTGTAGACCGAAAACCCCTGCGCGCCCCAGCGAACCGTCGCATCGAAATAGGGGGATTTGCGGATCTGGGTACCGAACCCGAAGTCGTTGGATGGTGTCATGGTCTTCGTCCTTGTTTGCCAGCGGCTTGACCAATGCTTGCTTGCCTTGGCCGGACGGTGTGATAGCAGCCGATGCGCTCTTGCTTCGGTCTGAAAAATTGCGCCAGGAAGTCCAGGCAGACTGTTGTTGGGCAAAATTCAGAACAATCGGACGGGCGCGGTCAGCTGCCGGTCCTGGCGCTCAGTCGGGCGAGATTGGGCACCGAGGATTTGATCTCCCGTGTCACGATGTAGGTCATGTAGCGGTCAATGCCGAGTTCAGCCGCCAGCAGCGATTCCATGAGGTTCTGAAAGGCAGCCAGATTGGGGCAAATGACCTTCATGACGTAATCCATGCCGCCGCCGGTCGCTATGCATTCGGTGACCTCATCCAGTGCTCGGATGGAGGCCTCGAACCGGTCGAAGTCCGACTTGCGGTGATGCGTCAGGGACACGGTGACGATGACCTGCGTGAAATCGCCGATACGGTCGAGCGCGATGGCGCCGCGATAGCCGCGTATGAAGCCCGCCGCCTTCAGCCTGTCCAGCCGCGCCCAGCACGGCGTCGGCGACAGGTTGACGATCTCGGCCAACCTGGTTTTGCTCAGTTGCCCATGCTGCTGGATCGCGCTGAGAATGCGAACGTCCGCCGGATCAAGAACAAGCCTCTTCATTCATTCGGGCCTCTCGCTGGTTTTCTCCACCATCCCGGTCCTCACTGCGAATCCTCACCGGAACAAGCGCGACACAATCAGATTCTGCGGGTGAAAGAGCAGAAATCAAACCCTGATCTTGCCGCTTGCGGGCCACGGATTTGAACATGCGCACCCAGTGCACTATATACCGCCCAGGCGCAGCACAGTCTGCGCCTTTTCTTTTTGCATGCCTCAGCGGGGGCATAGAACAGAGAGGTGAACGGCTTTTCATGTGTGGCATAGCCGGAGAAATCCGACTTGATGGCGGGCCTGCCGACGCAGCCGCCGTCGCAACAATGACCGGGGCGCTGGCCCCGCGCGGACCTGATGGCACCGGTATCATCGCAAGGGGGTCCGCAGCTTTCGGACACCGCCGTCTCAAGATCATCGATCTGTCAGAGAACGCGGCGCAACCCATGACCGACCCTGATCTCGGTCTCACCATCGTCTTCAACGGTTGCATTTACAATTATCCGGAACTGCGCAAGGAACTGCAGCAGACCGGCTACTGCTTCTTCTCGCACGGCGACACCGAGGTGATCCTCAAGGCATGGCACAAGTGGGGTGAAGACTGCGTCGATCGCTTCCACGGGATGTTCGCCTTCGTCATAACCGAGCGCGACAGCGGGCGCACCGTCTTTGTGCGCGACCGCTTCGGCATCAAGCCGCTCTACCTTGCCGAAGATGCAGACCGCATCCGGTTCGCCTCCACCTTGCCGGCCCTGCTGGCGGCAGGCGACATCGACACCGGCATCGACCTCGAAGCGCTGCACAACTACATGAGCTTCCACGCCGTGGTGCCGGCGCCACGCACCATCCTCAAGGGCGTGCGGAAACTGCCCGCCGCCACCATCCGCATCGTCAAACGGGACGGTACGAGCAGCGAGCGCGTCTACTGGCAACCGCCGTACGAACGGCGTGCCGAGGATAGCGGACTGTCGCGGGAAGACTGGCGCGACCGGGTGCTGGAAGCCCTGCGCACCGCCGTCAGACGGCGCATGGTTGCCGACGTGCCGGTGGGCGTATTGCTGTCGGGCGGCGTAGACTCCAGTCTCATCGTCGGCTTGCTGGCCGAAGGCGGGCAACAGGATCTGATGACGTTCTCCATCGGGTTCGAGCAGGCAAATGGCGAACTGGGTGACGAATTCGTCTACTCCGACTTCATCGCCAAACGCTTCGAGACGGATCACCACAAGATCTTCGTGCCCGGCGCCGAGCTGATGGATCACCTGCCCGATGCCATCTCGGCCATGTCGGAACCAATGGTCTCGTACGACAATATCGGCTTCTACCTGCTGTCCCGCGAGGTCTCGAAGCACGTGAAGGTCGTCCAGTCCGGCCAGGGTGCCGACGAGGTGTTCGCGGGCTACCATTGGTACCCGCCACTGGCCGCGTCCAATGACGTGGTGGGCGACTATGCCAGGGTATTCTTCGACCGCGATCACGAGACCATGGCCCGGCATCTTTCTCCGGACTGGCTTGCCGGCACGGATGCAAGCCTGGAGCTGGTGCGCGAGCATCTGATGATGCCCGGCGCCGCCACCCCTGTGGACCGCGCGCTCAGGCTCGATTCGCAGATCATGCTGGTGGACGACCCGGTCAAGCGGGTCGACAACATGACCATGGCGTGGGGGCTGGAGGCGCGTGTGCCGTTCCTCGACCATGAGCTTGTGGAGCTTGCCGCCTCCATTCAGCCCGAGTTCAAGCTCAATGATGGGGGCAAGGGCGTCCTCAAGGACGCCGCGCGGCTTGTGGTGCCGGCGGACGTGATCGACCGCAAGAAGGGATACTTCCCGGTTCCGCAACTGAAGTACATCGAGGGCGAGTTCCTCGACATGGTGCGCGATGCATTGAGCTCGCAGAAGGCCCGCGAACGAGGCCTGTTCCGCAAGGACTACCTCGACGCACTGTTCGCAAGCCCCGCCAATCACATAACGACTTTGCGCGGCTCGGAACTGTGGCAGGCCGCGCTGTTGGAAATGTGGCTGCAGGCCCGTGGCATCTGACCGTCACGCCGCGCCACAAAGAGCCAGAGGGAAACCCATGGCAGACAGGAAGGAACGCCCCGCAGGCAAGGGCAAGGACTATTCATACCGGCTGAAGCGCATGCGCGAGCACGGGCTGAAACCGCCCATCGGCATGAGCGAACAGGCGGGCGAGCGACCGGAGGCCGACTTTGCCCTCGATTGCGGCTGGGGCCGGCTGGTGTTCGGCCAGACGTTCGAGAATGCGGCCGGCCTTGTCGATATCTTGCGCGGGGAACAGCCGGACCAGCGCGACATTGCCGTCTATATCCGCAATCCGCACGTGCTGCTGGCGGCGGCGCCGCAGGAGCTGTTTCTCGATCCGTCGCACACCTACCGGCTGGACTTGAACTCCTACCGTCCATCCAAGCGCCAGCCCAGCGGCTTCTTCATCCGGCGGCTGACCTCGCGCGCCGACGCCGAAGAGGTCAACCGCATCTATGCCAGCCGCGGCATGGTCGAGGTGCCGCCCGACTTTTTCTGGGAAAAGCGCGATGCACGCACCATCACCTATTTCGTGGCGGAAGACGAACGCAGCGGAGAAATTCTTGGCACCGTGACCGGCATCGATCATGCCCGTGCCTTCAACGATCCGGAGAACGGCTCGTCCCTGTGGTGCCTGGCGGTGGACCAGCAGGCCCGCCATCCGGGGGTGGGAGAGGCGCTGACCCGTCGGCTGGCGGAACTGTTTGCCGCGCGCGGCTGCGCATTCATGGACCTGTCCGTGCTGCACGACAACGAGCAGGCCATAGCACTTTACGAGAAGCTGGGCTTCCGCCGGAGTCCCTATTTCAGCGTCAAGCGCAAGAACCCCATCAACGAGCAGTTGTTCACCGGCTGCGAAGATGACGAGGGGCTAAACCCTATGCCCGCATCATCGCACGCGAGGCCCGCCGGCGCGGCATTCATGTCGAGGTGACGGATGCAGATGGCGGATTTTTCCGGCTGTCGCATGGCGGGCGCTCGATCCATTGCCGCGAGTCCCTGTCCGAACTGGCCTCGGCCATCACCATGTCGATCTGCGACGACAAGGCCGTCACCCGCAGGTTCGTCGAACGCGCCGGCGTGAAGGTGCCCGAACAGATCAGTGCGGCCAGTGACCGCGAAGACATAAAGGCGTTTCTGGATCGCCATGGCGAACTGGTCGTGAAGCCCGCCCGCGGCGAGCAGGGCCGCGGTATTTCGGTGGGGCTCTCCACCATGGACGAGATCGACGAGGCGGTCCGCGCCGCAAACGAACTGGCAGCCCAGGTGCTGATCGAGGAATGCGTGGCAGGCCAGGACCTGCGCATCATCGTCATCGATTACCAGGTGGTGGCAGCCGCCATCCGCAAACCGGCCGACGTGGTCGGCGACGGCGCCTCCACCATTGCCGACCTGATCGAGGCGCAAAGCCGCCGCCGGGCCGCAGCGACCGATGGCGAGTCGAGCATATCGCTGGATGAGGAGACGCGGCGAACCATTGCCCGCGCCGGTCACGACCTGGAGACGGTGCTTGATCAGGGCGTTGAACTGCAGGTGCGCAAGACCGCCAACCTGCACACCGGCGGCACCATTCACGACGTGACCGGCAAGCTGCATCCGGAACTGGCCAAGGCCGCAATCGCGGTTGCTCGCGCAATCTCGATTCCCGTGGCCGGCGTCGATTTCATGGTCAGGTCCGCGGACGCTGCGGACTACCGGTTTATCGAATGCAACGAGCGGCCGGGGCTGGCCAATCACGAACCGCAACCGACGGCGGAACGCTTCATCGACCTGTTGTTCCCGCTGTCGAGACGCCAGCACGGCACCTCCAACTGACAAGAGAACGGGAGACATCCACCGACATGGCAAGACTGGCCATCGACAGCGACTACCTGACGGGCACGCTCAAGGCGCTGCTCGAGATACCCAGCCCGACCGGATTCACAGACAACATCGTGCGCCACGTCTCGCGCGAACTGATGCGCCTTGGCCTCGATGTCGAACTCACCCGGCGCGGCGCCATCCGGGCAATCCGCAAGGGTGCGCGCACCGAGGGAGCACGCGCCATCGTCACCCACCTCGATACCCTCGGCGCCCAGGTCAAGCAGATCAAGGACAATGGCCGGCTCTGCCTTGTGCCCATCGGCACCTGGTCGGCGCGCTTCCCCGAAGGCGCGAGGGCGCAGATCTTCTCAGGCAAGGGCACCTATCACGGCACCATACTGCCGGAGAAAGCCTCCGGTCACACGTTCAACAAGGAAATCGATACGCACCCGGTGGGCTGGGAACATGTCGAGCTGCGCATCGACGCGCTGGCCCGGAACAAGGCCGACGTGGAACGCCTCGGCATCGAGATCGGCGACATCATCGCCGTCGAACCGCAGCCGGAGTTCATGCCCAATGGCTTCATCGTCTCGCGCCATCTCGACAACAAGGCGGGCGTGGCCGTGGCGCTGGCAGCCCTTTTTGCAATGCAGCAGCAGAAGGCCGAGACACCCGTCGACATCCATTTCCTGTTCACCATCGCCGAGGAAACCGGCGTTGGCGCGTCGTCCATCCTGCAGCCGAACGTTGCGTCGATGGTGACGGTGGACAATGGCACCACCGCGCCGGGCCAGAACTCCGATGAATTCGGCGTCACCATTGCGATGGCCGACCAGACTGGCCCGTTCGACTATCACCTGACCAAGAAGTTGATCGAGCTGTGCCAGCAGCACGACATCCGATACCAGAAGGACGTGTTCCGTTACTATCGCTCGGACTCGGCCAGCGCCATCGAGGCTGGTGCGGACGTGCGCACCGCACTGATGACCTTCGGCGTGGATGCCTCGCACGGCTATGAACGCATTCACCTGCACGCCCTGCGCTCGCTCAGCGAGCTCATCACCGCCTATGCCACCAGTGACGTGAACATCAAGCGCGACTTCAACGAAACGGCAGAGCTTGACGGTTTCACGAGGCAGGACACCGACGATGCCGAGCAGGCCCTGTCGCCGCAGGTGAAGGTTGAAAGGCTGGGACCACAGGCATGAGCCGTGCCTCGGGTCTGGATGATTCAACGTGAGAACACCATATTCCTCGTTTGACGTCATATGATCGGGTGCATCAAACTCTTGCTCCCATGAATGGATGGCCTCCGGATGCCTTTCGAGTTCAATTTCGACAACAGTTTTGCCCGCGACATGACCGGCTTCTACATCCCCTGGAATGGAGATGCGGTGCCCGAACCGCGGATTGTTGCCGTCAATGAGCAACTGGCGCGGGAACTGGGGCTGGACCCTACAAGTCTCATGACTGACGAGGCTGCAGCCATATTGTCCGGATCGGCCCTGGCGGAGAATGCCAACCCCCTGGCAATGGCCTATGCGGGTCATCAGTTCGGCAACTTTGCGCCCCAGTTGGGTGATGGCAGGGCCCTGCTGCTGGGAGAACTCACCGGCACCAACGGGAAGCGCTTCGATCTCGCGCTGAAGGGTTCAGGCCCCACGCCCTTCTCGCGGGGCGGTGACGGAAAGGCGGTCATTGGTCCTGTACTGCGCGAGTTCCTCGTCAGCGAAGCAATGAATGCGCTTGGCATTCCCACAACGCGGGCGCTGGCCGCGCTGACCACGGGCGAGATCATCCTGCGCGAGCAGGGAGCGCAGCCGGGTGCAGTGCTTTGCCGTACGGCGGCGAGCCACATCCGCGTCGGAACCTTCGAGTTCTTTGCAGCCCGGGGCCAGGGCGAGCATGTGCGCAAGCTGGCTGACTACGTGATTGCCCGGCACTACCCGGATATCCAGGCAAGCAAGTCCCCCTATCTTGATCTGTTTGGACGGGTGCGCGATGCGCAGGCCGATCTGGTCGCGCGCTGGATGCTCGTCGGCTTCGTTCACGGCGTCATGAACACCGACAACACCACCATATCGGGCGAGACCATCGACTATGGCCCGTGCGCTTTCCTCGACACCTACAAGCCCGATGCCGTGTTCAGTTCCATCGACAGGTTCGGACGGTATGCCTATGGCAACCAGCACGACATAGCGCAATGGAATCTGGCGCGGTTTGCCGAGTGCCTGCTTGAACTTGTCTCCCCCGGGGACCAGAAGGCCGCCGCCGAACTGGCGGGCAATGAACTCAACAGGTTCCCCGAACGCTATCGTGCGAGCTGGCTGCAAGGCATGCGCGGCAAGCTCGGCATGCATGATGAGCACGACGAAGATCTCGAGCTCAGCCAGGAGCTTTTGCGGTTGCTGCAGCAACAGGACGCCGACTTTACCCTATTCTTCCGCCATCTCTCCGAAGCAGCGGCAGGTGATGACGAGGCGCTGGCGGGCCTGCTCAGCAACGAAGCGTCAATGCAAGCGTGGCTCACCAGCTGGCGCCGCCGGCTGGCCCGTGAAGATGTCTCGCAAGAAGACCGGATGATTGCGATGAACCGGGCAAATCCGCTCTACATTCCGCGCAACCACAAGGTCGAGGAAGCACTTGCCGCTGCCTCTGCCGGCGACATGAAGCCGTTCCACAAGCTGCTGTCCGTGCTGCGGCAGCCATACACGGAGCGGCCCGGGCTGGAGGACTTTGCACAACCTGCCCCGGACGGCTTTGGCCCCTACACAACGTTCTGCGGCACCTGACGAAGTTCGCTCTGGAAGCCGGTGTGGCGCTGCGCTAGCGTCCTGCCAGCTAAACCAACCGACTTGCCCGGGATCAACATGACTGATCGCCAGACACAAGAGCCCGCCGATGCCGGCGCCCGCCGCGCCGTCAAACCCGTCGTGTGCTATCCGGTCGCCGGATTGCCGACGGTCGATCACGCATTGCATCAACGCGTGCGCTCAGGCGCGCAGAAGGTGGACGAGGTAATCGTGCCTGCGCGCGATGCCCGCACGTTCGAGGTACCGGCAGGCCACCTGTTCAGGATCGTGAGTATCGAAGGACCCCAGGTCGGAGACCTGAACCTGTGGAACCTGCATGACCTTGGCGAGCGCTTCTTCAGCGGCAAGACTCGGGCGCTGCATGCAACCCATGTGACCACCGGGCATAGGCTGTGGAGCAACCTGCCTTACCTGCGGCCACTGGCAACCATCACCCACGACACCCTCGGCTGGTACGGTTTCGACGAGTACGGGGGTGGGGTACACGATGTCATCGGCACGCGCTGCGATCCGTACACCAACCGGCTTCTGTCCGGCGGCGAATATCATCATTGCTGCCACTCCAACCTGACCCGGGCGCTGGCGGCAAGGACGGGCATGGCGCCGGATGAAGCGGAACTGCACGTGCACGATGTGCTAAACGTGTTCATGTGCACCGGCTTCACTCGTGACACGCAGCAGTATTTCATGAAGGCCAGTCCGGTCCGGCCCGGTGACTTCATCGAGTTCTTCGCCGAGATCGACCTGCTTGGAGCCCTGTCGGCATGTCCCGGCGGCGACTGCAGTGCCGAACACTCCAGCGATACCGCACGGTGTCATCCATTGTTGGTCGAGATCTGGAAACCGGCCGCCGGTGCCCTGGAGGGCTGGTCGTCGCCCGAACGAAACGCATATTCGCGTAGCCACGGGCTCGGCGTGTAGGGCCTCAGGCCCATTGACATAAGGCAGTTGCCAGCTTCGAGGACCGGGCGGCAACCACGTGGCGGCCTCGGTCTACCTCACCGAAATCACCGTCATCGGCGCGAGGTTGGACAGCTTGTGCGACACGCTGCCGGTAACCAGGCCCTTGAAGTCTGACAGTCCGCGCGAGCCGCAAACGATGACGTCTGCCTTTTCGTCCTCTGCCGCTTCCAGGATGCGCTTGACAGGGTCGCCGTCTTCCAGCCGCCTGTCAATGTTGGTGCAGCCATGTTCGCGCGCCACGGACTCTGCCCGTTTCAGCACCTGTTCGCCAATTGCTTCGAGCACCCTGTAGGGCGTTTTGGTAGCACTTTCCTCAAACGTGATGCTGGCCGGAAAGCGGCCTTCCGGAATGGCGGCGATGGACTTGGCCATCGCCTTGCCCTCCTCGCCGGCAAGGTGCTCGACGCGAGCCATTTCGCGAAGGTTTTCCGAGACTTCATTGCGCAACAGGGTGTGCACCAGCACCGTCCGGGCACCATACTTGGCTGCTATGTCTGCACCAAACGCCACCGCCTTCTCGGCATGGTCCGAACCATCGGTCGCAATTACCATCGTCTTGATCATCTTCCAGCATCTCCCTGATTGCTTCGGGCCCCGGCGCCAGATCCTGCTGGCCGGCCGCACGTGCAACAGGTTCCCATACGTACACGGAAAGATGCATTGACCCGCATCAAGGACCGCCCTGCCCGGTCTGCGCAATGCTCGCCATCAGCCGAAAGAGCGAACAAGCGGAATGGAATTCAGACATGAAGGACCCTTACGAGATCCTTGGTGTGCCGAAGAGCGCAACCGACAAGGAGATCAAGACAGCCTTCAAGCAGATTGCGCGCAAGCATCATCCGGACCTGCACCCGGATGACAAGCAGTCCGAGACCATTTTCAAGGAAGCCTCTGCCGCCTACGATCTTCTCAAGGACAAGGAGAAACGCCGCCGCTTCGATGCCGGTGAAATCGACGCCACCGGAGCCGAGCGGCCGCAGCAGCGCTACTACCGGGACTACGCAGCAGGCGATGGCCCGTTTGCTTCCCACGCTGCACAGGACGGCTTTGCCAGCAACGAGGAACTGGAGGAATTCCTCGCCCAGGCATTCGGCCGCGGCCGGGCCGGAGGTGGCGGCGCAGCACACGGCGCCCGCATGGCCCGCGGGCTCGACGTCAGCTACGTGCTGCCGGTCAGCTTCATCGAGGCCGCCACCGGTGCGGCCCGCACCGTGGCATTGCCGGACGGCAAGACGTTGAAGGTCACGATCCCCGAGGGGGCAGAAGACCGGCAGATGCTGCGCCTCAAGGGTCAGGGCATGCCCGGATTCAATGGCGGGCCTGCCGGTGACGCCTACGTGGAACTGCATGTCGAGCCCCACCCGTATTTTCAGCGCAAGGATGACAACATCCATCTGGAGGTGCCGGTCACGATCAAGGAAGCCGTGCTGGGAGCGAGGATCGAGGTCCCCACCATTACCGGCCCGGTCAAGGTGAGTGTGCCGAAGGCTTCCAACACGGGAAGCAAGCTGAGGCTGCGCGACAAGGGCATCCGCAACCGCAAGACCGGCCAGCGTGGGCATCAGTACATCACGTTGAAGGTCATGTTGCCCCCCGGCGAAGAGCCGGAACTGGCGAAATTACTCGACACCTGGGAGCCGGAACACCGGCAGAATCCGCGTGAGGAGATGCTGAAATGACGATGCATCTGGAAGAATTGGTGGAAGCAATCGACACCTTGCGCCGCGAAGACCTGGAGGCGTGGATGCGCGCATCTTTGGTCCATGCATCTGGACGGCCGGAGGCGCCGGAGTTCAGCGAGGCGGAATGCGCCCGCATCCGGCTGATCTGCAGCCTCCACTACGACATGGAAATCGATGTGGACGCGCTGCCGGTGGTCGTGGAACTGGTCGACCAGCTGCACGAAACCAGGCGGCAACTGCATGCCCTGAGTGCTGTGTTGCTGGAACAGGACGAGGACATCCGTTCGCTGGTCCTTGCGCGCCTGCAAGCCGGCAATACCTCCAGCGAGTAGTTTCCGTGGCGGACATCCTCCGCAAGCGCACAGCGAAGAAAAGGAGAAGGACATGAACTCCGTAAAGGCATGGCTCCAGGACCGGTTTCCGGATCAGGAAAAGGCCATTCAGCGCCTGTGGGGCGTGGACAAGGGTTTCGAGGCGACCAGCCACGAACTGCAGCAGGTTGAAGTGAAGCTGGACAAGCTGAACGCCGACGTGGAACCGGCTGACCCGAACGAGGTTGAGCGGCTGAAGTCGCGGCGCAATGCCCTTGTCGGGGAACTGGGCATGCTGATGGGCGCGAACAAGCGCTGACATTGCCCGCATTGGCAGCAGCCGACGGTACAACGCACCTGATGATGCCGGAAAATTCCGAAGCAGCGTCCTGAGCAAGGCACCGGATGTCCCTTCTAGCAAATACGCGCATCGAGCCACCTGCTTCGATAATCATATCCTGCAAGAAGGAGGTTCGATGAACGCGATGTCCCTGCCCCGGAAATTGAGCGGCCCGGCTGCCTGGACGGGTTCCGACATGCAATCCCGGCCGCAAGACTGGTTGACCGAACTGTCGGCAAGCGACATTGCCGACCTCGAACAGGCAGCCCGGCACTATCTCTCGCTTGGCCGTGACATCGGCGAGATCAGCAAGGCCGGCTTCCCGCTGCGCTCGTTCGGGCAACACCTGGAAGTGCTAAAACACAAGCTGCTGCACGGCATCGGCTTCGAGGTGTTGCGCGGCCTTCCGGTCGAGACATACTCGCAGGAAATGGCGGCTGCGATCTTCTGCGGCGTTGGCGCACATCTTGGCTCTGCGCGATCACAGAATGCCGCCGGCCACATCCTCGGCCATGTGCGCAACGTGGGCGCCGACCCCAACGATCCCAATGTTCGCATCTACCAGACCAACGCGCGCCAGAGCTTCCACACCGACAGCGCCGACGTGGTCGGACTACTGTGCCTGCGCGAAGCAATGGAAGGCGGAGACTCCCTGCTCGTCAGCGCAGAGACGATCTACAACCGGATGCGCGACGAACGCCCCGACCTGCTGCAAAGGTTGTTCGACCCGATTGCCACCGACCGGCGCGGCGAGATTCCTGATGGCATGAAAGCCTTCATGACCATTCCGCCGCTCAGCTGGCATGACGGCAAGCTGACAGTTTTCTATCAGCGGCAGTACATCGACAGCGCGCAGCGGTTTCCAGAAGCAATGCGCCTGACGCCGGAGCACGTGGAGGCACTCGACATGTTCGATGCGCTGGCCAACGACCCGCATCTGCACCTGACCATGCGCCTGAAGCCCGGCGACATGCAGTTCGTCTACAATCACTCGCAACTGCACGACCGGACCGGCTTCATCGACTGGCCGGAACCGGAAAGGCGGCGTCACCTGCTTCGGCTCTGGTTGTCCATCGAGGGAGACCGCGAACTGCCTGATTGTTTCAGGCAGCGCTATGGCAGCATCGAGACCGGCAATCGCGGCGGCATCATCACAACGAATACCAAACTGCACGCGCCGCTTGACTGAGTGTCTTCAAGCCCGCAGCCCTTCACGTTGCCAAGGCCTCCGGATGAAGAAGGCCGGCAATGTTCATCCGCGGACGCGTAAATTCTCCGGGTCGTACAGGCATGGCGCGCACACCGTTGCACCGGCAGGTTCACCGATCACCTCCACCTGAAGCCGCATCCCGATGTCCGCGAAATCCGGATCGACGAACCCCATGGCAAGGTTCTTGCCGACCCTGTAACCCCAGCCCGCAGACGTGACGGTGCCGATCACCTTGCCATCAGCCATGATGCTGTCGCCCGGGTGCGCCGGGGAATGGGTTGCATCAAGCGCCATTAACACGAACCGCTTGCGCAAACCCTTTGAAACTTGACTCTCCATACCCGCTTTTCCGTGGAAGTCCTTGTTCTGACTCACGAAACGTTCAAGACCTGATTCAATCGGATTGAGCTCGGTGATCAGGTCCGCCTTCCAGTGACGGTAGCCCTTTTCAAGCCGCATCGACTCCGTCGCGTACATTCCGAAGTGCGCCAGACCAAACGCCTCGCCGGCCTCGACCAGCGTCTGGTAGACGCCAACCAGCGACGCATTCGGAACGTGCAGTTCCCACGCCAGTTCGCCGGAGAAGCTTACCGACATGGCGATGACGGCATGATGGCCTAAGTGCACCTTGCGCACGCTGAGCCACGGGAAGCCGTCCTTCGACCAGTCGTCCCGCGGTGACACAGCCTGTAGCAATTGGCGCGACTTCGGCCCCGCCACGACGAGGATGGTGTGCGACGCCGTCAGGCTCTCGATCCGGATCGAACCATCGCCCGGCAGCATGGCCCGCAGCCAGTCCATGTCGTGCTGTTCCGCTGCGGCTGCCGATCCATACCACACCTTGCCGCCGGCAAGGTTGGCCAGCGTCGCCTCGCCCTTCACGTTGCCGTCGTCATTGAGAAAATAGCACAGCCCCACCTTGCCAACCTTCCGCGGCACGCGTGAACACATGATGCCGTCAAGCCAGTCATGCACGCCCTCACCGGAAATCTCGAAACGGTTGAAGCCCGACACCTCCATCAGCCCGACCCGTTCCTGCACCGCCTTCACTTCTGCCGCAACCACGTCGAACGTGTCGTTGAAACGGAACGAGTGCACCTCGTGGAACTCCGGCGACGGTTTGAAGTATTGAGCCCGCTCCCAGCCTGCCACCGTGCCGAACTCGGCGCCCGCCTGCTTCAGCGTCTCGTAGAGTGGCGTGGTGCGGATCGGCCTGCCTGCCGGGCGATGTTCATGCGGCATGTGGAACCGGAACTCGTTCTGGTAATCCTCCACGGCCTTGAGTGCGGTGTACTCCGGCGTGGCCCACGGCCCGAACCGGCGCGGGTCCAGGCACCATGTGTCGTAGCAGGCCTCGCCATGCACGATCTGCTGCGCCAGCAACCAACCATGCCCGCCACCCTCACCCAGCCCGGCCCGGAGGCCGGTGATGCACCAGGCATTGCGCTTGCCGGCAATGCGCCCGACGAGCGGCAACCCGTCAGGCGTATAGGTGATCGGCCCGTTGATGATGGTGTGGATGCCCGTCTCCATCAGGCACGGCAGCCGCTTGAACACGTTCTCCAGCACCGGCAGCACCCGGTCGGGATCATCCGGGCACAGCGCGTTGGTGAAATCCGGGTCGATGCCGCCAAGCCCCCACGTGCGGCAGTCCTGCTCGTAGAAGCCCACCAACAGGCCCTTCTTCTCGGCGCGCGAGTAAAAGTCATCGGTCGGGCAGCGGATCAGCGGCACCCGGAAGTCCAGCGCCTCGATCTCGGCAATCGGCTCGGTCAGGAAGTACTGGTGCTCCATCGAGGCGACAGGCAGTTCCACGCCCATCATCGCGGCCACCTCGTTGCACCTATAGCCACCCGCATTGACCACGTGCTCGCAGGTCATGTCTCCATTCGCCGTATGCACGACCCATTCGCCATTGGCCTTCTGCGCCAGGCCCGTGACCGGCGTATGGCGATAGATCTCCGCTCCGGCATTGCGCGCGCGCCGCGCCAGCGCCTGGCACAGCTGGGCGGGGTCGATGTCGCCATCCAGCGGGTCCCACAGGGCACCAAGCAGGTTGTCCGTGGTGATCAGCGGATGCCGCTTCCTGCACTCATCCGCATCGATCAGCTCGAAGTTCACCCCCATGCCCCTGGCCATCGAGATGAAGTGCCTGTAGCCGTCGATGTGATCCTGCCTCGAGGCCAGCCGGATGCCGCCCGTCGCATGGTGATAGTTGATCGGGTATTCGGGATCGTCCGCCAGTTCCTTGTACAGCCGGATGGAATGGCTCTTCAGCCCCACCATCGTCTGCACCGCGCCGAAATTGGTCACCTGCGCCGCCGAATGCCAGGTGGTGCCGGACGTCAGCTCGTCCCGCTCCAGCAGCACCACGTCGCTCCAGCCTTCCTGTGTCAGATGATAGAGCGCCGAGCAGCCGCCGATGCCACCGCCGATCACCACCACCCGTGCGCCAGACTTCATTTGGCCCGCTCCAGATCTCAGGTTTCTGTTTTAGCGGAGGGAGCCACATCCGGAACTGGCCGGCAAGCGTCAGCAACTGGCACGCGCTTGCCGCACTAGTCCAGATTCATCAGGCGCCCCGTCGGTCTGCAGCTCATCAACCTTCCTGATAGCCCGGCAGGTCGAATGCTTCCGGATAGCCGAACAGGGCGACAGACCCGCCGGTGTGGAGAAAGACCACGTTTTCCATCCCGTCGAAGGCGCCCTTGCGGGTCAGGTCGATCAACCCGTCGAGGCCCTTGCCCGAATACACCGGGTCGAACAGCAGGCCTTCGATTTCGGCCAGCAGCTTGACACTCTCGACCATGCCCGGGGTCGGAATGCCGTACCCTGCGCCCACATAATCGCAGTTGGCACGCACATCCTCGCGGCGGACGGCATCTTCATGGCCCATCCGCGCTGCCGTGCGTTGCGCAAGATCGAACACCATCGCTTCCTGCTTCTCACGCGGAGCACGCACGCCGATGCCCAGAAGGTGAATGTCGCTCTGAAGGGCGGCCAGCCCCGCGACAAGGCCGGCCTGGGTGCCGGAACTGCCCGTGGCATGAACCAGCGCGTCGATCTTCAAACCTATCGCCGCGGCCTGCTCGCTGAGCTCGAGCGCACAATTCACATAACCAAGCGCCCCCGTGGTGTTCGAGCCACCGCCGGGAATGACATAAGGCCGCGCGCCCGAGGCCCGCAGCGTGTCCGCCAGCGCATCCATTTCGGCAGCCATGTCTGCGCCGCCTGGGCGTTTGGCGACGGTCGCGCCGTGCAGCCTGTCCAGAAGCACATTGCCGTTCAGCGTGTACTGGGCGTCGTTCGAACCGGTGCGGTCCTCAAGCAGGATGTGGCACTTCAGCCCCAGCCGCGCCGCCGCGGCGGCAGTCTGGCGGGCGTGGTTCGATTGCGTCGCGCCCTGGGTGATGATCGTGTCGGCACCTTCGCCGATTGCCTCGGCCATCAGGAATTCGAGCTTCCGGGTCTTGTTGCCGCCGGTCGACAATCCGGTGCAATCATCGCGCTTCACCCAGAACCGGGGTCCGCCCAGGTGTTCGCTCAGCCTGTCCATGGGTTCAAGCGGCGTGGGCAGATGCCCCAGCCGCAACCGTGGAAACGCCGCAAGCGCGCTTGCAAGGCTCTTCCGGTTCGCCGCGGGGGCTCCGGCACCCTGGTTGTCCTGCGACCCGCTAGAAGGATGAAGTTCGGCCATCAATTTCTCTCCACTCAATGTTTGGCGCAGACTAGATGCCGGTTGTTCTGGTGAGAAATGCCAATTTGTAGGTATGCTCATATCTTGAGTATGAGCAGATTGGAGTTGCCATGGACCTGACCCTGTTTGACGACGTTCTCGTCCTGCTAGAAGAAGGCAACATGAGCCGCGCGGCCCGGCGCAGGAATGTGACCCAGCCCGCCTTCTCGCGCCGGATCCGAAGCTTCGAAACATGGCTGGGCCGCCCGATCGTCAAGCGCGACTCGAACCGGATTGAGATTGAACCCGCATTGCTTGCCAATTCGGGTGAACTGGAGGCGCTGGTCGGGCATGTGCGAGAGTTGCGTCAGCGCATCGCCGGTTACGACCCCGGCCGATCGATCGTGTCGATAGCAGCGCAGCATTCCCTGATCCAGTCAGCCTTTCCGGAGTTTGCGGCCGCGGCACGCCAGCAATATCCGATGACCGGTTTCCGGGTTCGCGCGGCTAATCACAACGAGTGCATCTCTTTGTTCCTGCGTGGCGAGGCCTCGCTTCTGATGTGCTATGAGCGTGAGAATGACGTCGAGTTGCCTTTTGACGACGGCATCGTCCGTTCAGTCTGGGGACAGGACCGGCTGGTTCCCGTTGTCGGCGGCTCGCTGCGCTTCCTGCTCCCGGTCGAGGGCCGTCCGCCCGCGGACCTGCCTGTCATCACCTATCCCCCGCGAAGCTTTTTCGGCGAGACGCTCACCCGCGCTGGCGTCACCAGCGTGAATGACGACAGCCACGTTGTCGCGGAAAGCGCGTTTTCAGCAGGCTTCAAGGAAATGGCGCTGGCGGGCCTCGGGTTGGCCTGGCTGCCAATGAGCCTCATCTACAATGAAGTTCAAAATGGCTCCCTGGTCATCTGCAATCAGGACAACGACACGGTGCCGCTCAGTATCAGCCTGTTCGCCCAATCGTCGAACAAGGTGGCGGCACAGCTTTGCGAACTCCGCTGAACTCATGCCGGGATGCCGATCAACAGATCCTGGCGGGTCGCAACAGGCCACGCGCAGCCAGCGCAGCCCTTGCGGCATGCGACAATTGCCTCAACTGTCCAGAGCCGCGGCCAGAACGATGGAGGCGGCAGCCTTTGCGTCTCCCGCCGGATCGGCCTCGTGACCGAGGTGCGCCGTAACGATCGCACCTTCCTTCAACAACAGCAGTGCCCTGGCCAGTGCGTCCGGGTCGCGCGCACCGGCATCGGCGGCAATCTTCTGCAGTTGGAGGAACAGCAACCGCTTGTGCTCCGCTGACTGCGCGTGAATGGGATGGCGCGGATCGGGATACTCCGACGCCGCCTTGATGAACATGCACGAGCGGAACTCCGGCCTGCCGAACCACTCTGACAGCGCATCGAACATGGCCAGCAACTGGGCGCGCGGGCGTCCGGCCTGCTCCATCCGGCGGAACAGGCAGTTGCGGAATTCCTGGTCGCGCAACCGCAGCACCGCCAGGATCAGCTCCTCCTTGCTGGAGAAGTGCTTGAACATCGTGGTCTTCGATATCCCGGTTTCTGCCGCCAGCAGGTCCATGCCGGTTGCATGGAAGCCTTCCCGGTAAAAGATCTCCAGGGCCTTCCGGACCAGTTCGTCTCGCTTGCTTGGGCGCACTTCGGCTTCCTTAATGTACTGATCAGTATATGACAAATGGCTTCCGGGATATCAAGCTGTTGAAATTTCTCTCCTAAAACCAGTAATATAGACACCTACGCCACGATGGACTGAAGAAAAATCGCACTTCTGGCTTGATATAGTTTACCGATCGGTCCATTTATAAATGAACAGATCGGTACACATTGGAGAGCCAACCATGACCCGCCCGCCCCTGCCACCCTTCGATGCCGCCTCGGCCGCCGCCAAGGTGCGCGCCGCCGAAGATGCCTGGAACAGCCGCGACCCCGGCAAGGTCGCTCTTGCCTACACGCCCGACACGCAGTGGCGGAACCGCAACGAGTTTGTGGCCGGTCGTGCCGAGGTGGAAGCATTCCTCACCCGCAAATGGCAGGCCGAGCTGGACTACCGGCTGATCAAGGAACTTTGGAGCTTCTCCGGCTCGCGCATCGCTGTTCGGTTTGCCTACGAGGCCCATGACGACGCCGGCCAATGGTTCCGCGCCTATGGCAACGAGAACTGGGAGTTCGCTCCCGATGGCCTGATGGCTGTCCGCCACGCCTCGATCAACAACCTGCCCATCATTGAAAGCGAGCGCCTGTTCCACTGGCCTCTTGGCCCCAGGCCGGATGGGCACCCTGGACTGTCCGAACTCGGCCTGTGAGCCGGCAGAAGTACCTGAGCGTACCGCCGGATCCGTTGTCCGGTGATCACCCCATGACCATGAGGCCCCGTGCCCGCCACTGAAGGAGAAAGACAATGACGACGTGCAATCACCACCACCATCATCATGAAGACGGGCACGGCGCGCTAATCCGGCGCATGGACTTGCTGACCTCCGGCACCGCGGGTCTTGCAGCAGTCGCCATGGCGTCTTCTGGCCTTGGCATCCGCAAGCCAGCGCGGCCGGCCTTGCCGCCTATGCCGACCCGGAAAATCCCGCCCTGCCCGCGTCGACCATGGAACTGGAAAAGGGCCGCGCCGCACTCCTGATCGTCGATCCACAGATCGACTTTCTCAGCCCGAATGGCGTTGCCTGGGGCGTCGTCGGCGAAAGCGTCACCGAGCACGATGTCGCCAACAATCTTGGCCGGCTGTTCCGCGCCGCCAATGAAGCCGGCATGCCGGTGGTGATCTCGCCCCACTACTACTATCCGCAGGACCATCGCTGGCAGTTCGAAGGCGCGCTCGAGAAGGTGATGCACTCCATCGCCATGTTCGACCGTCCCGGCCCGCTCGATACCGACGGGCTCGACGGCTCCGGCGCGGACTTCATGGCTGAGTACAAGGACTACATCTTCGACGGCAAGACGATCATCGCCTCGCCTCACAAGGTCTATGGACCGGAGCAGAACGACGCCGGCCTGCAGTTGCGCAAGCTCAGGGTCGACCAGGTCATCCTCGCCGGCATGTCGGCCAACCTGTGCGTCGAATCCCACATGCGCGAGTTCCTCGAACAGGGCTTCGAGGTGGCCGTGGTGCGCGATGCCACCGCCGGCGCCAAGGTGCCGGAAGGCGATGGCTATCTCGCCGCCCTTATCAACTTCCGCATGATGGCGAACGCCATGTGGACAACCGAACAGGCAGTCAAGCGCATAAGCGCCCTCCCCCGCCTGACTGCCGGCCGGAGCCGTCTCCCCGCGCGGCTCCGGCCCCCCGCCGGCATGGTCCGGCACCACCTGCAGCACATCACGTTCCGCAGGCTCAAATCGGCCCTCGACAGGGTCGGCACATACGAAAGGAAACCTTGAAATGAACACCCTCACGAACCTCATCGCCGCCACCACGCTCGTTGCCGTGCTTTCCGCGCCAACCGCGTCTTTTGCTGCCGACGAGTACAACGTCTCGGTCGGAACCACGCTCTCCAGCGCAGGCGTTGCCTTGCGCGGCGGTGACGCCGTCGCACTGGCAACCGGCAAGTCTGTCGTCGCCGGAGACGCCACCTTTACCGCCGAACATGACGGCGTTGCCTACTACTTCACGTCAGAGAACACGATGAAGCAGTTCAAGGCCGATCCCGGCCAGTACCTGCCCCAGTTCGGCGGCTTCTGCGCCTTCGGCGTGGCCATCAACAAGAAGCTCGATGCCGACCCGCACTTCGCCGACATCGTCGACGGCAAGCTGTACGTGTTCCTGAATGCCGTTGCCTTCGGCAAGTACCTCGAAGACAAGGAAGGCACGCTGGCAAAGGCCTATGAGAACTGGCCGGCCATGCATCGAGTCGAAGTCGCCGAGGTCAACAGCTAGGCTGACAGCCTAGACGTGCCACCAGCCGCGGCCCTGCCCAGCCAACACCCGCTTGCGGGATCGCGGCCTTAATCATCACCAACCCGCACGCTTCCCGGAGATGACCATGAACCCCGAAGACACATACGCCAGCGACATTGCGTTCACGCCGTCGGTGAAGGCGATTCAGGAGCAGAAAGGCTCGCGCCAGGCCTATGCAAGGATGGAGCAGAAGGGATCTTGGGCAACGGCGATCACACCTGATCTTGCAGCCTTCATCGCCCACCAGACCACCGCCTTCATCGCCACGGCCAACGCAAGCGGCCAGCCCTACATCCAGCACCGGGGCGGACCGGCCGGCTTCCTCCGCATCATCGACGAACGCACCATCGGCTTTGCCGATTACGCCGGCAACCGGCAGTACATCACGCTTGGCAACCTCGCCGACAACCCGAAGGCACACCTGTTCCTCATCGACTTCGCACACCGCAGGCGGGTCAAGATCTGGGGAACCGCACGCGCCGTTGAGGGAGACGAGGCCCTCGTGTCGAGCCTGATGCCTGAGAACTACGAGGCCCGGCCTGAACGCGCGATCCTGTTCCATGTCCTCGCCTGGGACGCCAACTGTCCGTCCCACATCCTGCAGCGCATCGACCTCGACGACGTCACTGCGGCAATCGCCGAACGTGACCGCCGCATTGCCGAACTGGAAGCCAGGCTTGCGAACCTGCAAGGCCACGGTGCCGGTAGCACGCCTTGACCGGCACAACGGGTCAAATTGCCTGAGTCAGCCCCCTTCATAAGTGCAGTACGTGACACGAACGGCCTGCGGGAAAGCCTAGACAGTCACCGCGCCGGATACCGCGTGACAACTGGCCTCGATCGCAATTTCCACTGCCCTCACAATATCGCTCAGGCTCATCGAGGCGAGGTCCCGGCGCTGGTGCACTTCGAGGCTGGCCTGCTCGCGCATCGTCACCAGAAGTTCCGCAACCTGTTCCTGCATATAGGGCACATGAATGAAGCCGCACTCCACCGGATCGGGGTGCTGTCTCGCCGCGGCCAGGAAGTTGTACAGGCACGCATTGCAAAGATAGGTGCCGGCTGTCGCAGACAGGCGCGCCGGTATGCCGGCGTCCAGTATGGCCCTCTCCATGGCGCGCAACGGCAAGGTTGATAGGAGCGCAGCAGGCTCGCTCGACCGGATTTCCTGGTCGACCGCCAGAACGCCTTCATTGTCGGCAATCTCGAAGTCGGCGATGTTGACGGCAATCCGCTCCAGCCGGATCAGGCTTTCACCGGGCCATAGCCCAAGGCTGATCACGATTGCCGGATTGATGTCATTCAGCAAGGCAGTGGCAATGGCGGGCATGCGGCCCAGCGACACAGGCAGGCCAACTCCTGCCACGCGCCTGCCGCCGATGACCCTATCATGCAAAGCTTGCATGACTTCATGCGCCGGGTTTCTGCCGCGGCCGCCATAAGGCTCGAAACCCGTCACCAGCACCGGACGATCATCCATCGTTGCATTCTCCTGTTATGTGCATGCAAACACCCCGTTTTTCGATGTTTGTCATTCGCCGCAACCAGTCCAGGCAAAACCGGCGGCTATCCGTGCCCCATTGCCTGGGTGGCCATGGCAGGACGGATTCAGTGCAGCAAGCTCGCCAAATGCCTGATTCTTTTGCGTTGACGCATTCATTAACACAGCCTTAGTCTTTCGTCTTAGACGCCGGTTATCTGCGGATTGCGCGCAGATCGTCCGGCAGGGGCAGGCTGGCAAGGTTGGCAGCCATTGTTAGTCAGTTGAGGGAGGATCAGGGCAATGATCTGGTTCGTTTTGGCAGTCGTGCTGCTGATCCTGCTGATCCTCGTCATCATATTCCTCAACAAGTTCTACCGGAAGGCGACACGTGAAGTCGCACTGATCAGGACCGGTGCAGGCGGCCAGCTGGTCGTGCTCGATGGCGGCTGCATATCGATGCCGTTCCTGCACAAGATATCCGAAGTGAACATGAAGACCACCCGGCTCGAGATCGAGCGCCAGGGGCCGAAGTCCATGATCACACGTGATCGCCTGAGGGTTGACGCCACTGCGGAATTCTATGTCCGGGTCCAGCCCACAGCCGATGGAGTGGCGACGGCTGCGCAGGCGCTTGCCGGCAAATCCTTCCGCGCGGCTGAATTGGCCGAGACGCTCGAAGGCAAGCTGGTCGACGCGCTTCTGGCGGTTGCGGCGCGCTATACGATGGACGAACTCCAGGACAAGCGCGGCGAGTTTTCGCGCGAAGTCAGCGACATGCTCAAGGACAATCTGGCCAGCAACGGCCTGGTGCTTGAATCGGTGTCGATGACCCGCATAGACCAGACGCCATTCCACGCGCTCGACGAGAACAACGCCTTCAACGCGCTCGGCATGCGGCGCCTGGCCGAGATCATCGCCGTCAATAAGAAGGAGCGCGCGGCCATCGAGGCAGATGCCGAAGTGTCGGTCCGGCAGAGCCACCTGGATGCAACCAAGCGCAAGCTGGTGATCGAGCAGGAGGAAGAGCAGGCCACCATAGACCAGCAGCGCCACATCGAAACCACTAGGGCGCTCAGTCAGGCCGAGGTTGCCGAGCAACAGGCAGCAGCCGAACTTCGCCGCGAACATGCGCGGATTACCCGGGAGCGTGAGGTGCGCACCAACGAGATCGAGCGAGACCGGACGCTTCGCGCGCTGGACGTGGAGGCGACGCTGGCGACCGAGAAAGCCGTATCCGACAAGGCCATCGCACTGGCGGCCAAGAAGGCAGAGGAAGCCCGCGCCATCGCCAAGGCCGAAGCAGCACGCGCGGAGGAAGCTGCCGCCAAGGAGGCTGTCGAGACCGCGCGTGAGAAGGCCATGGCCGAGCGCGAGAAGCAGCTGGCGCTCATTCGCGCAAGCGAACAGGCGGACGTGGACAATGTCCGGGTCAAGAGTGAGACCGGCACCATCCTCGCCATGGCTCAGGCAGAGGCCAAGGCAATGACCGACCGGGCCAAGGCCGCAAAGGACCGCTTGATTGCCGAAGCCGAAGGCACTGCGGCGATGGTCAAGTCCGAGAATGCGCAGTCGCCCGAACTGATCCGCATGAAGCTCGACATGGCCCGCATCCAGGCCCTGCCCGACATGGTTGGCCGCATGCTCAAGCCGGCCGAGAAGATCGAGAGCATCCGCATCAACAACATCACCGGTTTCGGACCGGCGGCATCGAATGGCAGCGGCGACGGCGGCGGTGGTGGCGGGTCATCGGTCAACCAGGTCGTCGACGGCGTACTTTCCATGGCGCTGCAGCTTCCCGCCGTGAAGAAGCTTGGCGAGGAAGTCGGCATCAATATCGGCGACGGGCTCAGGGGTCTGTCGGAATCGCTCGGCTCGGCCACGCCTGCCGGCGACGAGGTTTCGTCCAGGCCACGCTCTGGAGCATCGAAGAAAAAGAAGGCTTGAGCCCGCGCAACACACCCAGTTTCCGGCTTGCAGGACCAACCGGCAGTCGATGCATCGCACGCTGCCCCAACAGGAGAGACAGCCATGGCTTTTGACCGCAGAACTTTCATCAAGGGGACGTCTGTAGCAGGCCTGACGCTAATGGCGCCGGGCATCATTGGCCGGGCCAAGGCCGACGACAAGATCAGGCTGGCCAGCATTCTCGACCAGTCCGGCGGCCTTGACATCTATGGCAAGCCGATGGCCAACGCGACCCAGATGGCTGTCGACGAAATCAATGCTGCAGGCGGGTTGAACGGCCAGCAGATCGAACTCATCAACTACGACCCCCAGTCCAACATCCAGTTCTACACCCAGTACGCCACCAAGGCCGCCACTGGCGACAAGGCCCACGTGGTACACGCCGGCATCACCTCGGCATCGCGCGAGGCGATCCGCCCGACCCTGGGACGCTTCCAGTCACTGTACTTCTACAACACCCAGTACGAAGGTGGCGTGTGCGACCGCAACTGCTTCTGCACCGGTTCCACGCCGGCCCAGACCGTGGAAAAGCTGGTGCCTTATGCCATGAACAAGTTTGGCAAGAAGGTCTACATCATCGCTGCAGACTACAACTACGGGCAGATCACCGCGCAGTGGGTCAAGAAGTACGTGACCGACAATGGCGGCGAAGTGGCCGATACGGAATTCTTCCCGCTCGACGTGACCAACTTCGGTCCCACCATCAAGAAGATCCAGGCGGCCAAGCCCGACATGGTCTGGTCTGCCCTGGTGGGCGGTGCACACATCTCGTTCTATCGCCAGTACGCCGCTGCCGGCATGAACAAGTCCGTGCCGATTGCCTCGACCACGTTCGGCGTGGGCAATGAGCACAAGCTCATTTCGGCGGAAGAAGGCGACGGAATTCTCGCCGCCTACACCTACTTCCAGGAAGTGCCGGGCGACAACAATGCCGCCTTCGTCAAGCGGTTCCAGGAGAAGTTCGGTGCCGATGCGCCATACCTCAACGAACTTGCCACGCGCAGTTACGAAGGTATCCAGCTGTGGGCAGAAGCGGTCAAGAAGGCCGGCACGGCAGATCGCATGCCGGTGATCGAGGCGCTGGAGAGCGGCATCAGCCTGGCAGGGCCGAGCGGCGATATCTCGCTGGATCCCAAGACCCATCACGGTGTGCTGAACGTGTACCTGGCGGAACTGAAGGACCAGACCTTCAACATCGTCGAGACCCACAACGCACAGCCGCCGTCAGACACCCTTCTCGTATGTGACCTGCAGGCCAATCCGGACCAGGCCACCTTCTATTTCGAGAACGGGCTGGAAGCAGCCGGCATCAAGTAGCACGCGCGGTGTTGCGCCTGGACATGAGGAATTACTCCGTTGGATCTCGCCATCGCGCTCGCATTGCAGATTGTCTACGGCATTGCCAACCTCGTACTGATCAGTCTGGGGTTGGCGATTATTTTCGGCATGATGCGGGTAATCAATCTGGCGCACGGGGAATTCCTCATGCTGGGCGGCTACACCGTGGTGATCTCGACCAACCACGGCGTCAACATCTGGTTCGCCATGCTGGTGCTGGCGCCGCTGGTGGTCGGTCTCATCGGGGTTCTCGTCGAGCGATTGCTGATTCAATACCTTTATGGCCGCATGGTGGATACGCTGCTGGCGACCTGGGGCCTGAGCCTGCTGTTCGTCGGGCTGGTGACGACCATCTTCGGCGCGCAGACCGAAACAACGATCTCGCCGCCACTGGGAGCAATCTCCATTGGCGACTACTCCTCCAGCGCCTATGAACTGTTCCTGATCGGCGTCACCGTTGCGTTGCTGCTGCTGGTGTGGGCAGTGATGAAGTGGACCCGCCTTGGCCTGGTCGCGCGCGCCACCATGCAGAGCGACGACATGGCGTCTGCGCTGGGCGTGTCCACCAGGAACGTCTACATGATCACCTTCGGGCTTGGAGCCGCCATCAGCGGCCTGGCTGGAGGGTTGCTGGCGCCGGTGACCGGCGTGTTGCCGTCGATTGGCGCAACCTACATTGCCAAGGCCTTCATCACGGTGATCAGCGGCGGTGCCTCGATACTCGCAGGCACCAGCGCGGCCTCCATTCTGCTTGGCGGCATCAACGGCATCATGTCATTTCTTACCGGCCCCACCCTCGGTGAAGTCGCGTTGCTGGCTGCGGCCATCGTCCTCATCAGGCTGATGCCAACCGGCATCACCGGCCGCTTCTTCAGGAAAAGTCTGTGAACTGGTCACGCGAAAATCGCTGGCGTGCGGTCATCGTGGCTGCCGGTGTCCTGTTTACACTGGCCGCGCCGAGCATGCTGGAACTGTTCACGATCATCAACCTGTCGACCGCCATAGCGCTCGCGATACTGGCGTTGAGCCTGGGGTTGATCTGGGGGTATGGCGGCATCCTGTGCTTCGGTCAGACCGCCTTCTTCGGCATCGGCGCCTATGCATACACGATTGCCGCCGTAAACTTCGGCGGGTCTTCATGGGCCATACTGCTGGCCATCCTGGCAGCGGCGGCGTTTGCAGCGGTGCTGGGCTACTTCATGTTCTATGGCCGGGTCAGCGACGTCTACATGGCGGTCATAACCCTGACCGTCACCCTGATCCTGTACAGCTTGCTCCGCCGAACGTCCGGGCCGGAATACAAGATCGGAAACGCCCTGCTGGGTGGCTTCAACGGAGTGAACTCTCCACCCCTCAACTTGCCCTGGCCGCCGTACACGCCGCTCTATCCCGAGCACGTGTTCTATGTCGGCATGGCAGTGCTGATCATCGGCTACGTCCTGTGCGCCTGGCTGGTCCAGACGCATTTCGGCCGGGTGGCGGTCGCCATCCGCGAGAACGAGCTGCGCGCCGAGTTGATCGGCTACGATACCCGCCTTTACAAGCTTGTCCTGTTCACCATCGGCGGAGCGGTTGCAGGCGCCGGCGGCATCATCTTCTGCAACGGCGTAGGACGCATCACGCCGGATGTTTTCAACCTCTACAATTCGGCGCTGGCCATCATCTGGGTGATCGTGGGCGGGCGCGGCACCCTGGTTGGGCCGGTGCTCGGGTCATTCGCGCTGTTCTACCTGACGACATGGCTGGGAACGCAAGGTACGGTGAACAACAACCTCGTCCTCGGCCTCATCCTGATCGTGTTCGTGCTAGCAGTGCCAAAGGGCATTCTGCCGACTTTCATCAGCTGGTGGGACAAGGCGCGCCAACGCCGTTCGATGCAGCGGCGCGAGCTCAAGGTCCGCCGGCGCCGTGGCCGTGCCTCGCTACTTGAGGAGGCGGCTGATGAAAAGTGAGGTCGTTGTCGAAACCCGCAACCTGTCGATGTACTTCGGCGGCGTGAAGGCCGTCGACCGGGTCAACTTCAACCTGCGTGAAAACGAGCTGCGCTGCCTGATCGGGCCAAACGGCGCTGGAAAGAGCACCTTCTTCAAGTGCCTGACCGGCCAGCTGGTGCCGACATCGGGCGATGTGATCATCCGGGACTTCAACGGCACCGGCCGGCTGCCGCACCAGATTGCCCGTCTTGGCGTCGGCATCAAGACGCAGGTGCCGAACGTGTTTGACGGATTGAGTGTCCACGAAAACATCTGGTTGGCAGCCCGGCGCTGGCATGGGGCGCCGCGTGCGCGCACCCTGACCGGCGAAACCATCGAACGGCTCAAGCTGGGAGATATCCGCAACGAGCCGGTCGGACGGCTTGCTCACGGCCAGCGCCAATGGGTGGAACTGGGCATGGTTGTCGCGGCCGAGCCTTGGCTCGTGTTGCTCGACGAGCCCGCCGCCGGCATGACACACGAGGAAACCGAGCGCACGGCCGAACTGATCCGCGAGATTAACCAGCAGGCGACGATGATCGTGGTCGAACACGACATGCAGTTCATCCGGATGATCTCCAGCAAGGTCACCGTGTTTCACGAAGGCCGCATCCTGATCGAGGACACCATGGATGTGGTGTCGGCAGATCCGCGCGTGCGCGAAGTCTATCTGGGGCATGGCAACGCATGAGCAGGTCATCGCTACTCGACATCAAGGGGCTGGGAGCAGGTTACGGCCGCGTCCCCGTGCTGCACGGTGTCGACTTCCACGTCAACGAGGGCGAGATCGTCGGCGTGCTCGGGCACAACGGCATGGGCAAGACCACCTTGCTCAAGACCATCATGGGACTGCTTCCGGCAACCGCGGGCAGCATCGTGTTTGACGGTCAGGACGTGACCAGCCTTCCCGCCAACGAGCGCAACCTGATGGGGCTGGCCTATGTGCCGCAGGGACGCGGAATATTTCCGCAGCTCAGCGTCCTGGACAACCTTCGCATGGGAATCGTCTCGCATGGCGACGACGAGGAAGAAGCGATCCGGCACATTCTGCAGGACTTTCCCCGGCTCGAGCGGCTGCTTGAGCGCGACGGCGGCACACTGAGCGGCGGTGAACAACAGCTGCTGGCCATAGCGCGCGCACTGATCAGCGACCCTCAACTGGTGCTGCTGGACGAACCCACCGAAGGCATCCAGCCCTCGATCATCGATGAGATTGCCGTACTGCTGAAATCGCTGAACCGGCGCCGCGGCATCTCCATCATCCTGGTCGAACAGAATCTGGAGTTCATCACCTCGCTGTCAAACCGCATCACCTTGCTGCAGAAGGGCGAGGTCGTCGGCGAGATGAACGACGTCAAGGCCGGCGATCCCGGCCTGATCGAGGAATTCGTCGGCTTCGGCTCTGGCAGGAGCCGGCGGGCCTCTGCCAACGGAGCAGCATCGCCGGTCATGCCCGGTGCAGCGCCCGCTGCCGGCACCCCGTCGCAAGCGGCATCGCGTGCGGAACCACCGAAGGTTCATCAACCGCCGTCATCCGCACAACCGGCGGCATCCCGCCCCGCCGAAACACAATCCTATCGAGGGCAAACTTCCATGTCAGTCAGAAGGCCAACGCACGGGCAGCTGAAATCCATCGTCAACGGATTTGGCATGAACATGTCGGACCAGCGCATCGCCGAGTTCCTTGATGTCATGGAGGGAACCATCCAGGCCTATGACGCCGTCGACGCCATGCCCGACAACCTGCCGACGGTGGACTATCCGCGGACTGCCGGCTACCGCCCAACGCCGGAGGAAAACCCGCTCAACGCCTGGTACATCAAGACCGAGGTTCGCGGCGCCCCGCGCGGAGCCTTGTCCGGACGCAAGGTGGTGCTGAAGGACAATGTCTGCCTGGCCGGCGTGCCGATGATGAACGGCGCGTCCACACTGAAGGGCTACACCCCCGATGTCGACGCTACCATTGTCACCCGCCTGCTCGATGCCGGCGCTACCATCGCCGGCAAGGCGCACTGCGAATACTTCTGCCTGTCCGGCGGCAGCCACACCAATGCGACCGGCCCCGTCCACAACCCGCACAAGAGAGGCTACTCCGCCGGCGGATCCTCTTCGGGCTCGGGTGCACTGGTAGCCTCCGGTGAAGTCGAGATGGCCATTGGCGGCGACCAGGGCGGTTCAATCCGGATGCCTGCTTCTTTCTGCGGCTGCTACGGCATGAAGCCGACGCACGGGCTGGTGCCCTACACCGGGGTGATGCCAATCGAAAGCACGATCGATCATACCGGCCCGATGACCGCCAATGTGTATGACAACGCGCTAATGCTTGAAGTGCTTGCAGGTGAGGATGGCCTCGACCCGCGCCAGTACAACGTCCAGGTCGACAAGTACACCGCCGCCCTTGGCCGCGGCGTCAGCGGCATGCGCATTGGCGTGGTCAAGGAAGGCTTCGGCCACAGCGTTTCCGAGGCGGACGTCGATGCCAGCGTGCGCAAGGCCGCCGAGACGTTCAGGAAGATGGGCGCGACCGTCGACGAGATCTCGATCCCGATGCACCTGGCAGGCCCCGCCATCTGGACGCCGATCGCGGTTGAGGGGCTGACTGCACAAATGATGAAGGGCAACGGCATGGGGACGGGCTGGAAGGGCCTCTATACCACCAGCCTGCTTGACTACCACGCCAACTGGCGTTCGCGCGCTGACGAGCTTTCAGACACGCTGAAGATCTGCATGTTTATCGGCCAGTACTTCCTCAAGCACCACCGCGGCCATTACTATGCCAAGGCGCAGAACCTGTCGCGCCGGTTGCGTGATGCATATGACGCGCTGCTCAACTCGTACGACATCCTGCTGATGCCGACGACGCCGATGAAGGCAACGCCCTTGCCGCCGCCAGATGCCTCGCTTGCGCTGTATTGTCAGCGTGCATTCGAGATGCTGCCGAACACGGCGCCTTTCGATGTGACCGGCCATCCGGCAATGAGCCTGCCGTGCGGCATGAGCAATGGCTTGCCGATTGGCATGATGCTGGTATCGCGCCACTACAACGAGTCCACGATTTACCGGGCGGCCGCCGCGTTCGAACAGGTTGGAGACTGGAAGCGAATGTCATGACCGCAGCGTCTGGCAAGGACAGGACACGACCCTCGAACGGGCTTTCGTACGTGGCCGGCCCGACGGTTCCACCGCTGCGCGACCTCACCATACCCGCCTTTCTTGCCCGCACAGTGGGCCACCTTGCAGAGCGCGAGGCCGCGATTTTCTGCGGGCCCGGCAAGCGTTGGACCTGGGAGGGCCTGGCGCAGCGCGTGGACCGGCTTGCTGCCGGGCTGTTGTCGCTCGGCCTCTACAACGGTGACCGTATCGGCATCTGGGCGCCGAACAGGCCAGAGTGGCTGCTGGCGCAGTTTGCCACCGCGCGCATCGGGCTGATCCTGGTCAATATCAATCCAGCCTATCGCCGCTACGAACTCGAGTACGCCTTGAACAAGGTCGGGGCCAAGGCGTTGATCACCGCCCGCCAGTTCAAGTCGTCAGACTACATTGCGATGCTCAACGATCTTGCGCCGGAACTGGCGCAGGCAATTCCTGGCCGGTTGCGCTCTGCCCGTCTTCCGGAACTGACCACGGTCATCCAGCTTGGCGACGAACCCGTGCCCGGCATGTTCCGCATTTCCGAGGTCATGGACATGGGAAAAGGCGGCAACTCGGCGCGCCTCGACGCCATTACTGCCGGTCTTGGCCCCAACGATGCCATCAACATCCAGTTCACGTCCGGCACGACGGGCGCGCCCAAGGGAGCGACGCTGACCCACCGCAACATCGTGAACAATGCCCGCTTCTGCGCCAAGGCCATGGAACTGACCCCGCAGGACAGGTTGGCGATTCCCGTCCCCTTCTATCACTGCTTCGGCATGGTGCTGGGCAATCTCGCGTGCGTGGCAGCAGGCGCAACCATGGTGTTCCCCGGCGAGGCCTTCGATGCGCTGGATACATTGAAGGCACTGTCACGTGAAAACTGCACGGCAGTGCACGGCGTACCAACCATGTTTGCCGCCATGCTCGATCATCCCCGTTTCGAAGAGTTCGACCTGCGCAGCTTGCGAACCGGCATCATGGCCGGATCGCCATGCCCCATCAGCCTGATGAAGAAGGTGGTGTCGCAAATGCACGCGCGCGAAATCACCATCGCCTATGGCATGACCGAAACCAGCCCCGTCTCGTTCCAGAGCGATACGCGCGACAGCCTGGAGCGGCGGGTGTCCACGGTGGGCCGAATTCACCCGCACGTGGAGGTGAAGATCATCGATGATGCAGGGCGCACCGTACCGGTGGGCGAGAAAGGCGAGCTTCTGACGCGCGGCTACTGCGTGATGAAGGGGTATTGGGAAGATCCCGCACGCACCACCGAAGCCATCGACACCGATGGCTGGATGCATACGGGCGACCTCGCCACGATAGACGCCGAAGGTTACTGCAATATCGTGGGCCGGGTGAAGGACATGCTGATCCGAGGGGGCGAGAACGTCTACCCCCGCGAGATCGAGGAGTTCCTGCTGACCAACCCGGCGATCCAGCAGGCACAGGTATTCGGCGTGCCGGATGAGCGTTACGGTGAGGAAGTGTGTGCCTGGCTCGTCATGGCACCCGGCGAAAGCATGGATGAGGATGCGGTTCGCGCGTTCTGCAAGGGCCAGATTGCCCACTACAAGATCCCGCGTTATGTGAGGTTTGTCAGCGAATTCCCGATGACGATAACCGGCAAGCCGCAGAAATTCCTGATGCGGGACAAGATGATCGAAGAGCTCGGATTGAGCGAGGCAAAGACCGCATGAACGCCATCACGACAGGCCCGCGCGACGTCCTGCTGGTGATCGACGTTCAGAACGACTTTTGTCCCGGCGGCGCACTGGCAGTGCCGCGTGGCCACGAGGTCGTGCCGGTTATCAACGACCTGGTGAACCGGTTCGAGCACGTGGTGTTGACCCAGGACTGGCACCCGCGCCGCCATAGCTCGTTTGCGTCCAGTCACCCGGGCAAGCAGCCGTTCAGCCAGATCACCCTGCCCTATGGCCCACAGACTTTGTGGCCCGATCACTGCATCCAGGGCAGCTCCGGCGCGCGGTTCCATGACAGCCTGTCATGGACCAAGGCTGAAATGGTGATCCGCAAGGGTTTCCGCCCGGCAATCGACAGTTACTCCGCCTTCTTCGAAAACGACAAGACGACACCGACGGGGCTGACCGGCTATCTGCGCGAGAGAGGCCTGACCCGGGTGTTCTGTTGCGGACTGGCGTTCGACTTTTGCGTACGCTACTCTGCCGAGGACGCCCACGCCCAGCGGTTCGAAACCCTGGTGATCGAAGACGCCTGCCGTGCCATCGACATGGATGGTTCGGCGCAGGCCACCCGCGACAGCCTGGGCGCGCAAGGCATCGCGCTGATCAATTCTTCCGCGATACGCTAGAGCTGCACGCCCCTGGTCAAAGCGCCGTCGATCACCAGGTTGGTGCCCATGGTGAAGCTGGAGGCCGGACTTGCGAGAAAGACGATGCTGCGGCCGATTTCTTCCAGCGTTGCCATGCGCCCGGTCGGGTTGAGCGCCAGCGCCTGGGCGAACAGGTCGGGTATGTTCTTCTCGATATGCTCCCACACGCCACCCTTGAAGTAGGTGTTGCCAGGCGACACCGAGTTGACCCGAATGTTTTTCGCAGCCAGCTGGAAGGCCATGCGCTGCGCATAATGCACCAGCGCGGCCTTGAAGGCGCCGTAGGCCGGTCCGGTGAAGTCAACCTCGCGGCCGGACACCGACGAGACGATGACGATGGCGCCATGGTTCGATTTCTCAAGATACGGCAGCGCCGCGTTCACCACCCGCACCGTGTGCATCATGTCGACGTCAAAACCCGCCTTCCACGCGTCCTCATTGTCCTCGACAGCCAGTGCCGAAACGTTGGCCACCACGATGTCGATACCGCCAAGAGCCCTGGCGCTTTCCTTGACCCAGTTGTCGAGTGAGGACTTGTCGCCCACGTCGACCGTGCGTCCCAGGCTCTTGACGCCCTTTGCCGCAAGGCTTGTCGCGGCTTCGTTCACCTCGGCCAGGTTGCGCGCGCAGATTGAAACGTTGGCGCCTTCATCGGCAAAGATGTCGGCGGCCCTGCGGCCAATGCCCTTGCTGCCGCCGGTGACGATGGCATTCAAACCCTTCAGACCGAGATCCATGATGAGGCGTCCTGTTACTGGTTGATGTAGCTTTTCTTGATTGATGCGCCGATCGTGTACTTGGGATCGACCATGTTGCCGAGGCGCACCTTGCCGGCCTGGGTGAGCAGGAAATAGGCTTCCAGTTCGTCGAAGCCATAGTCGCTGGCCAGCCACCGGGTGAGTTCGCGGTAGGCGATGCGCGCGGCATCTTCCAGCGGCCGGGCAGACCCGATGGTCATGATGAAATCTTCGTTCTCGAGCCGCGGCCACGCGATCTGCCAGTTCTTGATCAGGTCCACCTGTACGGTGGTGGTCGACGGTATTTCCACCGCCACACCGCACAGTTCGCCGTCGCCTTGCCGGCCATGACAATCGCCCAGATAGAGATAGGCATCCTTGTGCAGCACGGGAAAATAGATGACGGCGCCCGGAGCGACGTCCGGCAGGTCCATGTTGCCGCCCCAGTAGTCCGGCTGCAGCGATGAGACCGCCTCGATCTCCGGCGACACGCCCAGGGTCCCGATGAACGGCTCGTAGGGCAGCATCACCCGGTCGGAGAATTTCACCCCGTCCTCGGTTACCTCGTACTTCATTACCCGTTCGGGCAGCGGAGGGTTGAGCAGCGCCGTGGAGGAGTTGGAAACCAGTCCACCGAACTCGGGGATGAGCGCCGAGGTGCCGACGGGCTGCGGCCCGCGCGGCTTGATCGAATGGATGTGAACGCAAAGCACGTCGCCCTTTTCGGCACCGGTCACAGCGACAGGCCCGCATTGCGGATTGACGAACGGCATGTTCAGTTTTTGCGAGGGCAGATCGTCGACGGTCTTGATCACCCCGCCGAAGGCATCCTCGGTTTCGGCAACGATAATGTCGCCCGGATCGATGGTGAGCACCGGTTTCGCATAGGGCCCGTAGACGTAATGGTAGTCCCCTTGAACAGCCTTGTTGAGGTTGTGCGATTTGCCTGCCTTGCCGCGAGCAACGGCCTTCTTGCCCATGTAAGACTGGGTAATCCAAGACATGATGTGCTCCCCGTGTGGTAAGGTGGATCGGCGTCAATCACGCTCCCCAACAGTCACCGGCGTTTGCCCCAACGGGCTGGGTGCCCTGTCTACAGCGCTGGTCGATGCTGGTGCGCAAAGCGATCATCGCTCAACCTTTCCGTGAATACAATGTCGACGGCCAAGGCATTCCTGGCGACCGCCGGTACGGAACGGAAAGGAGGGAAAAGGTGGTGGGCGACGCAGTCTGTCGCGAACCAGTCTCTGATCAAGATTTCCCTGATATACGGGAATTTACAGGGAATTTTCGCGTTTTCGCCCAATATTGTGGATTTCTGACCGACAAAAGCGTCTGCAAATCAGCGCGTTAGAGGGCAAATTCCCTACTCAGGCGAACAGGGAATTCATTTTGCCGAACAGGGAAATTCCGAGAGTTAACAGGGAAAATATCTGGCGCAGCAGGGATTGCAGCAATCGCGCGGCGGAATCGCCAGTTGAGCCAAACGCCGACCCCAGATTACCAACCGCTCATCGCGCTGCGTCGCGCCTCCGCAAAGGACATGTTGATCACACTTGATGGGGCATGAACGGGCTCTTGGCATCCACCACCTTTGCAAAAGCCTCAGCAAAGTCGTCGAGCATGTCTTCGTCAACCTTCCGGTCGATGGACACC
The DNA here is from genome assembly GCA_024642465.1 of Alphaproteobacteria bacterium. GTDB lineage: Bacteria > Pseudomonadota > Alphaproteobacteria > Rhizobiales > Aestuariivirgaceae > Anderseniella. The sequence continues at coordinate 31,060 of JAHEBA010000002.1, read as the reverse complement.
GGTTGCAGGTTGATGACCTCGGCTTGCAGATCCGGGTTTGCAAGGCCACTCCAGATCGCCTTGTCTGCTGCAACGGATCGGAAGCTGCCGACAAGTTCCGGGTCAAACCAAGTCCCGGACCTGTTCAGCACTTCCCTGATCGCCAGTTCTCTGCCTCCGATGGTGTGGAATACGTCCGCCACCTGCGAGAGGAGCGCGATCTGGGAGTACAGCGGTATCAGCTTGCCGCTGATCCGGTTGGGCAGGCCCGTGCCGTCCCAGTGTTCATCAAGACAGCGGATGGTCTGCTGAACAGCGGGACCAAACCTGAGCATTTCAGCTATGTCGGCCCCGCGCGTGCAACGGGTCTCGATGAGGTCTTTCGCAAGTTCGCCGCCATAGGACAAAACCTTGTACAGCGTCCGGAACCGCTCAGCCATTCCAGCCTGAAGCCCTGCGTGCTCAAGAATGAATCGCAACGCTTGAGGCAGGCTTCCATCAATCTGCTTGAAGTCCCGCTTGAATGACAGGTCGTCGGTCAGGTAGTGGCTGCAGATACGCGCCGCATTGCTGCTGCAACCCAGGTCCTTCAGCATGATTGCATAGTACAGGTCTGACAACTCGGCATCGCTTAACCCCAGACCTCTGCCAACATGGACACCAATCCAGCAGCAACGCAGGCAATGGCCGGCAGGTTGGCCCTCGGTCAGGTCGAGCGCATGGCTCAATGCTGCGGCGATGTCTGCCATCCGCACTGTCTGGTTTGCTGGGTTTGAATGCACAAGCCTGGCTCCGGATCATTAGAAGGTAGGCGCGTCAGGCTACGTGGCAAATCTTAACGTTGAAGGATCAAACAGCATTACCGCACTCTGAACGCGGCAGGCGGCCGAGCGGCCAGGTTGTTCCTGTAAATCTCAATTACCGCAGTTCATGGACACCCTCGCATCGGACGGCCATTGGCGCTGCACCAGCTCGCGTGTTCCGACACCGCTTCAATCGCTGCTTTCGAGGAGGTCGCGGACAGCTTGTCGAATGAAAGTCTCGTCATCCGGTGAGGCAACAGGATTGCCGGCCCTGTGTCCCCAGTCCGAGACGATGGGGCGCAACTCGGCGTTGGGCATCTTTGCCGTTTCGATCTCGCTGTCTGCCAGCGTGAAATAAAGATCCGTGGTGGAAGGCATGACGATTGTCGGCACTGTTATTGTACCCAGCGCTGCCGAAAGATCGCCGCTGAAGGGCTCTGCCGCCGAAATATCAGACTGGATCCAGGTATCTATCATTGACAGGAGATCCATCGGATCCCGTCGCATGAAATTGCCTTCCCAGGCCCGCAAGATGAAGTCGTCAAGTGAGTCAAATCCCGCGCCGGCCCAAAGCTTTCGTCGATAAAAGGCCTGGCTCTGCGCCCAGCTGGCATAGATTCTCGCAAATGCCCGCAAGCCCCGAACCGGTGTTTCGGCAAACCAGCCATCCCGCCATGCAGGGTCAGCTGTGAGCGCTAGCCGAAGGCTTTCGAGAAACAGCTTGTTGTGCGGACTGGTCCTCGCCGATGTGCACGTGACGCAGATGCGTTCAACCCTGTCAGGATGGAGTGCACCCCAGTGCAACGCCTGCTGTCCGCCCATGGACCAGCCATAGATCAGGGCAATGCGGTCGACGCCCAGCACTTCGCGCAACAGCCTGTCCTGTGCCGCAACATTGTCCCAGTGGCTGAATGCAGGTGCCCTGCCCTTTACGAAGGGAGCCGGCAGGTTGCTGGGGCTTGTCGACAGCCCGTTTCCGAGCTGGTTCGGAATGACGATGAAATACCGCGCCGGATCAAGAATCCGGTCCGCACCTATCAACCAGTCAATGTCTGAATGATGCGCCCCGTAGGAGGTCGGATAGAGGATGAGATTGGACTTGTCCCGGTTCAGGCTGCCATAGACACGATAGGCGATGTGCATGGCGGGCAGCCGGATGCCACAGGCAAGGCTTGTCGGGCCCAGCTCGAAAACCTCGTAGTCGCTCACGACTGTTCTCCCCTTTAGATTTCAGCAGTCCCGTATCTGGCACAGCTGCCCTCGTTGCAGGTCGACAGTGAACTCACCCAAATTCGCTGGCAAGAAGCATGGACTGGAACCGCGGCACCTCGCATGGCTACGCTTGGCGCATTTTCACCGGAGCAGCAATTGCAGGGGATGTTCATGATCCCTGTCGTCGTCTACCGTCACTGTCATGATCGAGACTGCAGTCATTGCATTCACCACCTTCTTCGCAACGATCGGGCCCCCGGACGTCGCAGTGGTGTTTGCAGCGCTGACAGCCAAGAACACGTCAGCTGAACGGCGCAAGCTGGCCATGCGAGCGATCCTTGTTGCGTCTGGCATCCTGTTATTCTTTGCGTTCTTCGGCAGGCCGCTACTCGGCCATCTTGGCATCTCGCTGGCGGCAATGCGGACGGCAGGCGGTCTTCTGCTGTTCCTTATCGCGCTTGACCTGGTGTTTGCTCGGATGTCCGGCGGCACATCCACGACGCCGGAGGAAGAAGCAGAAGCTGCCGGCCGGGATGACATCTCGGTATTCCCGCTGGCGACGCCACTTATCGCCGGTCCCGGAGCGATCGGCGCGGCGATTCTGCTCATGGCCAGCGAAAGCGGTGATCCTGCTGGAATGACAGTGGTCGTGGCAGCCTTGCTCGCGGTGCTGGCCGTGACCTTTATCCTGATGATTGCGGCTGCCCAGGTGCAGAAGGTCCTGGGTCTGACGGGCGTGCACGTCGTCTCGCGGGTCCTTGGCGTACTGCTCGCAGCACTGGCAGTGCAGTTCGTATTTGACGGGATCAAGGAAAGCGGTTTGCTGAACTGACGAACCGGTAAGCCGCCGTGTCAGCCGCGAGAACCTACGAACTTGCCATACTCCATCACGCCACGCATGCGCGCACCTGATTGCAGACGCCAGCGTGGCGACGACTTCGTCTGCATACTGATAGCGATGCAATGCTGAAGAGACCACAAGATGATTAGTGCCTTATTGTTCGCCCAGACCATTCACGGTCCAGCTTGTGCAATATTGCTATCGATGAAATGGTACCACTGAAAAGCAACGGTTCCCCTGACATATGTCGATCAAGGCTTCAATCTACCACCTGACCCACTATCGGTATGACCGCCCGGTTTCTCTCGCACCGCAGATTGTTCGTCTGCGGCCGGCTCCCCATAGCCGGACAAGAGTGATTTCACATTCACTCAAGGTCAGCCCCACAAAACACTTTGTGAACCACCAGCAGGATCCTTACGGCAACTGGCAATCCCGTTTCGTGTTTCCCGAGCCGGTGACCGAATTGAAAATCGAGGTTGACCTAGTTGCAGACATGACGGTCTACAACCCGTTTGATTTCTTTGTCGAGGAAGCTGCCGAGGAGTATCCGTTCGACTACGATGTGGATCTCGGACCTGACCTAGTAATCTACAGGACGCCGGAACCTGCAGGACCGCTGCTGAAGCAGTTTCTCTCCAGTGTCGATAAGACGAAACAGCGAACCGTAGATTTCGTCGTCAACCTCAATGCACGCCTGTCTCGAGAGATCAGCTACGTCATCCGCATGGAACCGGGTGTTCAGACGCCGGAGGAGACGCTGGACCTCGGCAAGGGATCATGTCGTGACACGTCCTGGCTGCTCGTCCAGATGCTTCGTCATCTCGGCCTTGCCGCCCGATTTGTGTCAGGCTACCTGATCCAGCTGAAACCGGATCTGGTGACGCTGGATGGGCCACCCGGCACCGACCATGACTTCACCGATCTCCACGCATGGGCAGAGGTCTTCATTCCGGGTGCCGGATGGATCGGCCTTGATCCGACCTCCGGTCTTCTCACTGGCGAAAGCCATATCCCGCTGGCAGCCACACCGCATTATCGCAACGCGGCGCCGATCAGCGGCACGGCAAGTTTCGCAAACGTGGATTTTGCCTTCGATATGAAGGTCGACCGTGTGGCCGAGCATCCGCGCATAACCAGGCCGTTTTCGGATGAGGCCTGGCACGCTCTTGATGAGCTCGGGCGCAAGGTTGATGCGTCGCTTGCCGCAGGCGATGTCCGTCTGACCATGGGAGGTGAGCCTACATTCGTTTCGATTGACGATTTTGAATCGGCCGAATGGAACACGGACGCAGTCGGGCCACGGAAGCGCGAACTGGCCGACCAGCTGATCCGACGGCTGCGAGATCGCTTTGCACCAGGTGGCTTCCTGCACTATGGCCAGGGCAAGTGGTACCCTGGTGAGACGCTGCCGAGATGGACATTCTCGCTCTACTGGCGTCAGGACGGCAAGCCGATCTGGTCGGACGCCTCGCTTGTTGCCGAAGAAAGCAAGGACACCGGCGCCGATGCCGGCAAGGCAAGTGAATTGCTAGGAGCGATTGCGAGCGAGCTGGGAGTCGATCAGGATTTTGTCGCGCCAGCCTTTGAAGATCCGGCTGAATGGATAATCAAGGAAGCGAGCCTGCCGGACAATGTGTCACCGGAAAATTCAAAGCTGAAGGATCCTGAAGAGCGCCATCGGATAGCCAAGGTCTTCAGCCGCGGCCTCAACGAACCATCAGGCTTTGTTCTTCCCATCCAGCGCTGGCAGGCAAAGGCATCGGGCCCGCGCTGGAAATCGGAAAAATGGACAACCCGGCGTGGCAACCTGTTCCTGGTACCAGGCGACAGTCCCGTCGGTTTCAGGTTGCCGCTGGGCTCACTGCCCTATGTTCCACCTTCGCAATACCCTTATGTCCACATTGCCGATCCGACTGAACCAAGAGGTCCGCTGCCGGATTATGCAGCGCCTGACCGGCTGGAAGAGGGTCCGGACGGACATGCACAGTCTGTGGCGTCTTTCACGCCCGGCGGCCGCGTGCAGGATGTGATCGAACAGGAAATCGGAGAGCTCGGTGGCTCCGTGCGAACCGCGCTGGCCATTGAACCACGCGATGGTCGCCTGTGTGTCTTCATGCCGCCGGTCGAGCGGCTGGAAGACTATCTGGAACTGATAGCTGCGACGGAGAAAGCTGCGAAGAAGCTTGGCCTGCCCATCCACATCGAGGGATATGCGCCTCCGTCCGACCCGCGCATGAATGTGATCCGCGTTGCGCCTGACCCGGGCGTCGTCGAGGTCAACATCCACCCCGCATCGAGCTGGGACGAGTGTGTTGCAACGACCGAGGCAATCTACGAGGAGGCCAGGCAGACCCGTCTCGGTGCCGACAAGTTCATGATTGATGGCAAGCATACCGGCACTGGCGGTGGCAATCACGTCGTCGTCGGTGGGTCCACGACGATGGACAGTCCGTTCCTGCGCCGGCCGGACCTGTTGAGAAGCCTGATCCTGCACTGGCAACGTCATCCGAGCCTGTCCTACCTGTTCTCCGGCCTGTTTATCGGCCCGACGAGCCAGGCGCCGCGGATCGATGAAGCGCGTCACGACAGCCTGTACGAACTTGAAATAGCGCTGCAGCAGATTCCCGATCCCGGCAAAGGCGAAGCACCTCTCCCGTGGCTGGTTGACCGGTTGCTGAGGAACATGCTGACCGACGTCACCGGCAATACACATCGCGCCGAGATCTGCATCGACAAGCTCTACTCGCCCGATGGTCCCACAGGTCGTCTCGGGCTTGTCGAGTTCCGGGGCTTCGAGATGCCGCCGAATGCCAGGATGAGCCTGGCGCAGCAGGTGCTCATCCGGGCTCTTGTTGCAAGACTGTGGCATAGCCCGGTAAGCGGCAACCTGACTCGCTGGGGCACGGTTCTGCACGACCGCTTCATGCTTCCCCATTTTGTGTGGGAAGACTTTCTCGATGTATTGCGTGACCTGCGGCTTCACGGTTTCGACCTCAGGCCGGAATGGTTCGAAGCCCAGGCTGAATTCCGTTTTCCGTTCTGCGGAGCTGTCGACTACGAGGGCGTGCACATGGAAATCCGCCAAGCGCTGGAGCCGTGGCATGTACTTGGTGAAACCGGCGCTATTGGTGGTACCGTCAGGTACACCGACAGCTCCACCGAGCGGCTGCAAGTCAAGCTGGAGACCAGTGATCCGGACCGCTATATCGTTGCATGCAACAGGCGCAAGGTGCCATTGCAAAAGACCGGCACAGGAAATGTGTCTGTCGGTGCGATCCGCTTCAAGGCGTGGCAGCCTGCAATGGCCCTGCATCCGGTGCTGCACGTGGATGCGCCCCTGACCTTTGATATTTTCGATACCTGGACCGGCCGCGCGCTTGGTGGATGCACCTATCATGTGGCCCACCCCGGCGGGAGAAACTACGAGACATTTCCGGTCAATGCCAATGAAGCCGAAGCGAGGCGGCTTGCACGCTTCGAAGCCCATGGTCATACTGCCGGCTCCTACATGCCGCAGCCCGAGTCGCCGCACCCCGAATTCCCGATGACTCTCGATCTGCGGCGGTCGCCAGGTATCTGACAGAGATGAAACTACAAGGCGACCATGCTTCTGAACTGGATGTCTCCGGGCTGCTGGCAGGATACGACCGGACACATGATGTACCTGATGAACTGATTGCAGCCGACGGCAGCATCCGGCCGGTCTGGCACGATCTGATCCGCGCCCTGGCTTCGATGACGCCTCAGGAGATCGGCTCACGGATAGCCCGGGGCGACCAGTACCTGCGAGATGCCGGGGTTTTCTATCGTCACTATGGGCCGCAGGATACGGCCGAGCGTGACTGGCCTCTCAGCCACATCCCGCTGCTTATCGATGAGGCTGAGTGGCAGGAAATATCTGCAGGTCTCATCCAGCGTGCCGACCTGCTTGAGCAGGTTGTTGCTGATCTCTACGGTCCGGCGAGGCTGGTCGAGGAAGGCTTCCTGCCGGCCCCGTTGATCGCGAACAACCGGGAATGGCTGAGGCCGCTTGTCGGCACGGTTCCACGGTCCGGGCACTTCCTCCATTTCATCGCCTTCGATATCGGACGCGGACCGGGCGGCAACTGGTGGGTACTGGGTGACCGCGCACAGGCGCCCTCGGGCGCCGGCTTTGCCCTGGAGAACCGGATTGCGACGTCCCGGATCTTCTCTGACATCTACGGGCATAGCAATGTCGAGCGCCTTGCCGGTTTTTTCCGGGAATACCGTGATGCCCTGCTGGACCTGCGTGGTGACAATTCTAGCCGGGTCGGGATTCTCACACCGGGCCCGCTGAACGACACATATTACGAGCATGCCTATATTGCCCGCTACCTCGGCTTCATGCTCCTCGAAGGTGAAGATCTGACAGTCCGGAACGGGCAACTGATGGTGCGGACGGTCGGCGGTCTCTCACCGATCAATGTGTTGTGGCGGCGCCTCGACGCACAGTGGGCAGACCCGCTGGAACTCAACGAGGCTTCCAGGCTGGGAACACCGGGCTTGCTCGGAGCGGTCCGCAGCGGCTCGGTTACCATGATCAATGCACTTGGTTCCGGCGTCCTTGAAACACGAGCCCTTCTCGCCTTCATCCCAAGGATCTGCGAGGCGCTCACCGGAGAACCGCTCAGACTGCCGAACATTGCCACATGGTGGTGTGGACAGGCTGCAGAACGCGAACACGTCAAGGCGAACGCAGACCGGATGACGATTGGCGATGCCTATGCCACCCGGTTGCCGTTCGAGCTCGACGACATATCTGCTGTGGGCGGCAAGTTCACGGCGAAGGTGAAGGAAACGGTTGAAGCGTGGATCGATGACGGCGCAGCTCATCTGGTCGGCCAGGAAGCGGTCACGTTGTCAACTGCGCCGGCTCTGGTGGACGGGGTCCTCAAACCGCGCCCCATGAGCCTGCGTGTGTTTCTTGCGAGGACAGCGTCCGGCTGGCGTATAATGCCGGGAGGCTTTGCGCGGATCGGGCATCATGGCGACCGACCGGAACTGGCCATGCAGCGTGGCGGTTCGGTCGCCGATGTCTGGATTGTCAGGAAAGATCCTGTCCGGAAAGAGTCGATGCTGCCCCGCGATGGTATTCACCTGATGCAGAACCTGCCCGGGGTTCTGCCGAGCCGGGCTGCTGACAACCTGTTCTGGCTAGGGCGGTACGTGGAACGGGCAGAGCATCTGATCAGGCTGACGCGAGCCTATCATGTCCGTCTCGCCGAGACGGCTTACCCGGATACCCCGCTTCTCACCGACCTGAGCGAGTACATGTCCTCGCTCGACATCGACATTTCCCGCAGCGTGCCAGCCGCGATTTCAACAGCGCTTGCTTCGGCATTCGGATCAGCAGCCCATGTCCGTGACCGGTTCTCATCTGATGGCTGGCTTGCACTCGCGGACCTGCAAAGGAGTGTTACGAAGATGTCGGGCACAGCAACGGCTGGCGATGACGCAGCAAGGGCCATGGGCGTGCTGCTGCGCAAACTGTCCGGTTTTTCGGGTCTCGTACACGAGAACATGTACCACTTCACCGGCTGGAGATTCCTCAGCATTGGCCGCTCGCTGGAACGGGCAATCGCAACAACATTTCTGCTCGCCAGATTTGCTGATCCCGAAGTCCCGGAGGGCGCGTACGATCTGGCCGTCGAGCTTTGTGACAGTGCCATGTCCCATCGCAGACGCTATGCCGTCGGGACGAACCGGGAAACCGTCATCGATCTTCTTGCGCTTGACCCCCTCAACCCGCGATCGGTCGCACACCAGTTTGATGAATTGCGCGAGCACTTCGGGTTCCTGCCCGGGGCTACGCCGCATCGCCCGACGACAGATCTCCAGCGGGCAATGCTGAGGACCTATGCGGCGCTTGCAAGCCGACCGGCCTACAAACTCGATACCGGGGCGCTCAAGGACATCGGGGCAGGAATAGCGGCCCTGTCCGCCAGGATTGGCCACGCCTACTTTCGATAGGTCGTTCCGGATGCTCTACGACATCTCATTGCAGATTGAATACCATTATCCTGATCTGGCAGATGCAGGCCGGCACCAGATCAGGGTGATGCCGGCTGACCTACCCGGAGAACAACGGACCATTGCAGCAACATTTACGGTGGATCCGGCACCCCAGGAACAGGTCGAGCGCACCGACTTTTTTGGCAATCGCCTCACCGAGCTGCTGTTCGACCAGCCTCATGAATCGATCACATTGAAAGTAAAGGCGCGTGTCGATCGCCCCGCGCCTGTGCCGCGGCTAGACTGCTCGCCGACATTATCCGCATTGGCTGCCGAGATTGCCGGCTACAGGGGCGTTGATGCTGCCTCACCGCACCACTTCACCGGTGCGTCTGTCAGGGTTCCGATCGAGCAACAGACCACCGACTATGCCCGGTCACTGCACACGCCCGGTGCTACGGCACTTGAGACCATTTCGGCGATCAATACCGCACTGCACAGAGACATGCGCTTTGATCCTGAGGCAACGACGGTTGAAACTCCCATGCTGGAAGCGTTCGAGCGGCGGCACGGCGTGTGCCAGGACTTCACCCACGTCATGATTGCCTGCCTCAGGGGCATCGGCATTCCGGCAGGGTATGTCAGTGGCTATCTCCGGACAATCCCGCCTCAAGGAAAATCCCGCCTTGAGGGCGCCGACGCGATGCATGCGTGGGTCAGGGCCTGGTGCGGCCGCGAGATGGGATGGATCGAGTTTGACCCGACCAATGCCATGATGGCGGGCGAAGATCACATCGTCATCGCGAGGGCACGTGACTATTTCGACGTGGCACCCGTCAGGGGCGTGATGCGGTCGGCAGGAGCCCATACCAGCCGGCACTCTGTTGATGTTGCGCCTGTAGTGTAGCGACGAATGCCAGATACCCTGCGCCCGGCTGTTGCGTGGCAATCCCTCTACGCCAGGTACAAGGGACCGGCAAGTCGGCGACAAGGGACCGGCAAGTCGGCTGGGTTCCCGATATCGCCTGCGGTAACGACTTCGCCACTTGAGTGGGCAGTGTTGATCGAGGTGGGCGAACTCCCCGCTGATGCGGTAACATGAGCGTTTCCAGACTGAAGGGTTCAGGGATGATTGAACAGATCCTGCTGACGGCGACGCCCATCAGGACATTTTCCGGTACAGTTCATCGCACCAGTGCAACCGGTTTCTTCTTCGAGCGTGACGAAAGGCTGTTCCTTGTCACCAGCCGGCATGTGCTGGTGGATGAAGTAAGTGACCACCGGCCGGATCGCGTGGAGATCGAACTGCACACCGATGCCGCCAACCTCGCCAGGTCAGTCGGGTTCTCGGTGCCTCTCTATCGCGATGGAACGGCCGTCTGGCGGCAGGGCGAGGACAGTGCGGGCCTTATCGATGTCGCAGTGGTCGAGATCGAGCGTCCTGCCTTGCCTGCGACCGCAGTGTTCAGCGCCTTCAGGCCCGCAGACATCCCCGGCACGGACGTCCAGCCGGAAATCGGATCTGCCCTCCTCGTTATCGGTTTCCCGCTGGGGTTTCATGACACCCTTCACCATCTGCCCGTCGTCAGGCAGGCCGTTATCGCATCGTCGTTCGGGCTGCGCTTCCAGGGAAAAGGATATTTCCTGACTGACAGCCGCACCCACAGGGGAACAAGCGGCGCTCCTGTGGTGATGCGAACCGGTCAGGACGCTGGTGATCCCGACCGGTTGCCTTACCGGTTGCTTGGTATCCATTCGGCAAGGCTGGACGTCGGCACCCGTGACCTGAAGCTCGATGAGGCTCTTGGCCTGAACTGTGTCTGGTATGCCGACATACTGATGACGCTGACGTCCAGCTAGGTGTCCCAGCCCGAGGTTCAGACCACCTGTGCAGGACCGGTTATGGCCCGTTTGCAGGCACTGGCTTGCCCTCCCATTCCATAACACCGGTTCTACATATGCCCAGGCGCACTGACCAATGTCACTTGCGGCCCTTTGTTGCCGTTGGACACGGCATTGGGAGATGTTCGCTCCAGCCCCAATAGCGGACATTTTTCGCTAGGCACCGAACAGTCCGGAATGTGCCAGGAACTGCCATGAACCAATGTTAACCCTCCCTTTAAGCCAACAACGGCATCATCATACTGGCCAGACTGAGCACCAGAAAAAATCCCGCCATATCAGTGATTGTTGTCAACAAAGGCCCTGAGGCTGCTGCGGGGTCCTGACCCAGCGTCTTTAGCAGCAGCGGCACGACGCCCCCGATTGAGACTGCAAGCAAGGTATTCGCGGCGAGAGCAGTACCGATCACCAAACCCAACCACGGGTTACCCTTCCAGATCCAGGCTACAAGGCCAATCAAGATCCCGAGCGCGATACCGTTGATAACCCCAATAGTTGCCTCTTTCCGCCACACCCGTATCGCGTCCTTGGGCCGCACAATGCCGAGCGCCAGCTCTCGCATGGTTACCCCGACCGCCTGATTGCCTGAACAGCCAGACATGTCTGACACCATCGGCAGGAAGACCGCTATTGCGATGACGGCCGCCAGGGTTTCCTCGTAGGCTGAAATTACCGATGCGGCGATGATGTTCAGCACGATGTTGGCCGAGAGCCAGGCGAGCCGACGCCTCGACCGCAGCCATGTCGGCATCGAGCGCAGCTCGTCGCCGACGACACCCTGACGTTTCAAGCTTTCACTTTGAGACCGCTTCAAAGCAGCGTCATGTACAGCCGTGCGTGATACGACTCCAACCAATCGTCCGTTGGCTTCCACGACCGGGAAGCCATAGAAGTTATGCTTGTCGAACAGGTCCTCCAGTTCATCAAGTGAGGTGTCCACACTTACCGTGACTGGCGGCGCCATGATCGCAGACAGCCTCTTGCCACGATTGGACGTTAGCAGTTCGCGTAACGAAACGACCCCGACCGGACAGCCCTTAGCATCTACAACGTAGGGATGCTGGCCTCGATAGCGCTCGAAATCCGCATCATCCGAAACAATTCCTTGCAAGACCGCGCCAACAGTGGCCGTCTCAGGGAATTCGAAGGCGTCAGCAACCATGAGGCCGCCCGCGGTATCATCTTCATATTCTGTCAGGCGGCGAACATCTGCCGCATCATCTGGATGAAGGCGGGTCAGTATGGCATGAGCGTCCTCGGGCTCGAGCTTCCCGATAATGTCCGCCTGCAGGTCGGATTCCAGTTTATCCAAGACTTCTGCAGCTCGGTCGGTTGGCATTCGCTCGACGAGATCCGTCGCGGCCTCGACAGGCGCCTCCACGATTAGATCTGCGGCCAACTCCACAGGAACCAGTGCAAGCAATACGTCGCGATCCTCAGCTACCAGTAGGAGTAGCTGGCGCAGCGCGGCGGAGGGTGGCAAGGGGGCCAGTAGCGCGACCAAAGTCTCCACATCGCGAGCGTCAACCGCATCCTTCACCTGTTCGCGTAGGGGTTTCGGATCTTGTTCTGACTCTGGCGTTTCGGGTGGGTCCAACTGAGTTTCGCTGTCGATCATTCCTCAGTCCTTCTGTGGTTGTTGGTGCGCCCAGCGGCTGGGTGCTCAGTTTTCGCGGCTTCAAAATGGAGTCAGGCGCAGGGCATCCACTTGGGTGGCAAGTCGTTGAGCCAACCCAGTCAGCTAGACTAGGGTCAGTCTCGTTCTTCTGACCCGACCTAAGCCGTCAGGGCGGCGAATGTCGCACCAGCGCTGGTTGACTTCAGTGCATAAGAGGTGGTCATGGCGACGCCTGCTGATCAACGTGTTCACCTTCATCCGCGGTTTTCACGACCGGCTCACCACTCAACCAGGACTGCCCTGGATTGACGATCAGCTTCTTCTTGCGCAGCGCCGTGCGCCCCACAACCAGATCGTACTCCATATCTGCTCTGTCTGTGAGCAACAGGTCGATGAGCCATTTTTCGGCACCAAGGACGATCGGCGTTTCGATAAGAAACCGGCACTCGGTGCGACCGCTTGGGTTCCTGGTGTTGCGCTGATCCATAATCGGGGCTGCACAGGTGCGTCTCCTGCCAGAATTGTCAGCGCGCACGGTGAACCTGATCCAGGGCCACTTGCCTTTCTCGAAGGGGTCGAAATCAGTGGCATGCAAGGCCGAGGTTCTGGTGCCTGTATCAATTTTCGCCGCAATGTTGCAAATGCCCAGCGCGGGAAGGCAGACGTGTTCACGCCATCCGATCAGGTTCACTTGCTTGATTGTCGCTTTCTTCAATTTCGACGCCCTCCTTCAAAGCGGTGGCCAGACCCACATGATCATCGGCACTGCGACAATCAGGATGATAACCTGTAGAGGCAAGCCAACCCTCGTGTAGTCTTGGAACTTGTAGCCGCCAGGGCCCATCACCAGAGTATTGGACTGGTGACCGATCGGCGTCAGGTAGGGCGACGCAGCACCTACGGCCACGGCCATCAAGAATGCATCCGGATTGGCGTTTAGGCCCGAGGCTATGCCCATAGCAATTGGTGCCATCAGGATGGCGGTCGGGGTGTTGTGCACGAAGTCGGACAGCCACATCGAGACTGCAAGCACCATGGCAATAATGCCCCACATCGGAACATCTCCCGCCACGCTGACCAGACCATTGGCGATTAGCTCCGTGCCGCCAGTATGTTGAAGCGCCTCGCCAATTGGTATCAAGGTTCCGAGCAACAGGATCACCGGCCACTCGATGGCATCGTACATTTCGGCGAGTGAGATGGTGTCCGTCAGTACCAGCAACAGAACTGCGGCCATGAATGCAATTGGTACTGTAACGAGCCCAAACGCCGCAGCAGCGATTGCCGCACCAAATATGCCGGTCGACAGCCAGATCTTGCCCGTCGGGATGTCCTCAGAAATTGTGCGGGATGCCAAACGCAGACAGCCCAGCGTGCTCAGCGCATCGGCCATCGCCGCCTTCTCGCCCTGTAGCAACAGCACATCACCAGTCTTGAAACGGATGTTCTTCAGCCGTGCAGTCGGTTGGCGTCCTTGGCGGGCGAGTGCGAGCAAGTTCACACCCAACCGGTCATGGATGCGGTATTGGCGCATCGACTTGCCCTCGATGGGCGAGTTGGGCAATACGACTGCCTCGATCACTTCAACGTCTTCGGACTCGAGATCCTTCTCGCCTTCCACCTGGTGGCCTAGCGAGCCAAGCTGCTTGCCGTCGGCCAGTGGTTGGATCAGGCCGGGATCACCCTGCAGGATTAGCACATCTCCAGGGCGCACTTTTTCAATGGCGCGTGGCGCGAGCCGGCGGACGCCCTGGCGGATAATCGCAACGACCGAGATTTCGCGGTCGAACTTGTTCTCAAGCTCGCGCACCCGCATGCCCGCCAGCGGCGAGCCCTCGGGCACGTTGGACTCCAGCGTGTAGTGCTCGACATGGAACAGGTTGTCATCCTCGCCTTCGACTGCAATGCGTTCAGGCAACAATCTCCATCCAATGGTTGCCAGGTAGACTAGCCCGGCCGCAGCAACCGCAAGACCCACCGGTGCAAAGTCGAACATGGCAAACGGCTTGCCGGTCTGGCTTTCACGAAACCCGGATATGACAATGTTGGGGGGCGTGCCGATCAGGGTCACCAATCCGCCCAGCAGGCTAGCGAAGGACAGTGGTATCAGCACAATGGAGGGCGAGCGCCCAGCCTTGTAGGCATTGCGCAGTGCAACTGGCAGCATTAGCGCTAGCGCGCCTACATTGTTCATTACCGATGACAGGATTGCCGCAATGCCGCTTCCGGCGGCCACTTGCAGAGTGGGCGACTTGCGCGTGCCGGCCAGTAGAACCACCAGCTTATCGACCAGGCCGGAGTTCTGCAGAGCCTGGGAGATGATCAGCACTGCTGCGACCGTAATTACGGCAGCGTGGCCAAATCCCTCAAATGCATGTGATGCCGGCACGACGCCCGTGAGGACGGCAAGAAGCAGCGCCATCAGGCCGACTAGGTCGTAGCGAACCCTATTCCAGACAAACATCGCCATGGCGAAGATGATGATGGCGAAGACGCTGATTTGTTCTGCTGTCATGCTGTTTGAACCGTTAGAAGTGACATCAGTGCAAAGGCAAGGCTTAAGCCAAGGAAGAAGCCGCACCTGCCCTTTGCTGTTGTGGGTATGGGATCAACTTCAACCGCCTGGTCAATATTTAACCCCGTGAGCACAACCGGCACTTAGCCGCTAAGGCAAAAGCAGCGGCAAGTGAGTCTAATTGAACTTTGGATCGAGCCAGAGCCGCAAAACTAAAGCCAGAGGCCTAAACAATGTGGCAAACATCTGGCGTGTTTATCTGCCGTGCAGCATCAACAAAGCCATCGATTGAGAACTCCCACCTGGTGCCTGGCCAGCGAATTTCCATTTCGCCCCTTCGTGGCCTGTAAACGGCAGTATAAAGCGTCCCGAAACCGGCGCTGTAGGCAGTTGAGTAAAGTGGCGGCTGAGCACCCAAGAGTTCAGAGATAAATGTCTGCAACTGAGTCGCGAATTGGCAAACCTTCTGGTAGTGAGACTCGGAGCAGAAGCCATCAGACAGTCGCCAATCGGCGATGTTTTAATGTCGCCAAATTTGAATTTTTACAATTAAAAACAATAATTTAGCGGTGGTCGACGCAATCTGTCGCGAACCAGTCTCTGGCACCAATTTCCCTGATACAGGGGAATTTACAGGGAATTTTCGCGTTTTCGCCCGGAATTGAGCACTTTTGATCGACAAAAGTGTCTGTATATTAGTGCGTTAGCAGCCAAATTCCCTACTCGGGCGAACAGGGAAATTATTTCGCCGAACAGAGAATTTTTAGCCAATATCAGAGAAAAATATCTGCGAGCAGGGAAAGCTCCACCTGCTACAGAAATATCGGCTCTCCTAACGCGAGCTGATCAACTGTAGAGACAACTGGATAACACTCAGACCTGCTCGATTGCTGCAATCCACCTGTCCACATCTTCAATACGGTTGTCACCCCTCAGATAGCGCTCGATCAGCTGCAACATACGTTCGTGATCGAATGATGCATAGTGTCCGCCATGGATCGTGGTCACCGGCAGTTGCTTCAGCCTGAGCAAGGACTGCTCAAGCTGCTGAGGATCGGAGTGGTAAAGATTGTCAAGCAGTGCACCATCATAGATGACGTCACCACTGAACAGGACGCCTGTCTCCTGTTCGTGCAGAGTGATCGAGCCGGGTGAGTGACCTGGCAGATGCAATACCTGGAACACCCGGTCGCCGAGATCGATCACGTCGCCTTCGTCCACCAGGTGGGTGAGTGGAGCGGGCTTGACCTGATAACTGCTGTAATCAAAGCCCTCATAGGGTAGTGCCGTAAAGGTTTCCGCCCTCAGGAAGCCTGTGTCGGCAACCGTATTTTGAGCCGTAGGCGCCCGGATGATATCTGCTTCGGCAGCGTGCCCGCATCGGCACTCAAACTGATGCATGCCGCCAGAATGATCGAAATGGCTGTGCGTCATCAGCGCAACGACGGGGCGCTCAGCCAGAGAAGCCACAGCCTCTGACAAGGCTCGCAATCCCATACCAGTATCAATGATCAGATCGCGGTCACGGCCACGAACATGCCAGATATTACAGCGTAGCCATTGTGCGACGTGACTCTCACGGATCAGCGTAATGCCGTCCGAGAACGCCTCGGTTCCGTACCATGTCTCGGCAACCTGCAGCCTCACAACGCGGCCTCCTCTGGCAAGCCCAG
Source organism: Alphaproteobacteria bacterium (assembly GCA_024642465.1). GTDB lineage: Bacteria > Pseudomonadota > Alphaproteobacteria > Rhizobiales > Aestuariivirgaceae > Anderseniella. The sequence goes on along the minus strand of JAHEBA010000002.1, from coordinate 14,541 downwards.
TGCGCGCTGCCTGGCGCGCGCCGCTGCCTGAATAATGCGATCCGCAATCATGGCGAGAAAGGCCATGCCGAGGCCCGCCACCATCCCAACGCCAAAATCGCCATCACCAAGCCCGATGTAGACACGCTGTCCAAGATCGCTGGTGCCCACAAGCGCCGTGATCACCAGCATCGAGATTCCGTACAGCACCGTCTGGTTAAGCCCGAGCATGACGACCGGCAACGCTTGGGGCAGCTTGACCTGGAACAGCATCTGCGTAGACGTTGTGCCCATCGACTGGGCAGCTTCCACCACACCGGAAGGCACACTTCTCAGGCCGTGTTCGGTATATCGGATCATCGGAACGATGGCGTAAAGGACTATTGCGATCACCGCTGTGAAGTCGCCTAACTTGAAGAACATCACAGCCGGGATCAGCAACACGAACAACGGCATCGTCTGCAAGGTATCGTTGATCGGGCGAACTAGGCGGGAGACGCGATCGCTTTGCGCAGCCGCAACACCGATCAGCCCGCCCACGACCACACAGATCAGCACTGCGATCCCGCACAGGTAGACCGACAGCATCGCCTCCTGCCATAGACCGGCCACCAGCAGAAATCCAAGTCCCGCCAATACGCCGACAGTAAGTCGGCTTCCGCCCGTTTGCCATGCCAGCAGGCAGGCGACAGCAAAGACAGCAGGCCAGGGAAGATTGAGGATACCGAACCCGTAAATCAGAGCCAGCAATACAAAGGCAACCGCCACCGATGAAGAAACAACACGCCACAGAGCCACAGCTGCAGCCAGCGCCAGGCCGGCAAACGCTGCCGCGTGCCAAGTGGTGAACTCAAATCCCCAGGAATAGGGTGACACGGTCTGGGCAAGACCAATCTTCATCGGAAGCATCAGGTAGAAGAACGCCACTGTCTTGATGGTCTCGATACCGACGCGCCAGTTCAGCACCAGCCAGGCAACCGCGTCGTTGAGCCACTTGGCCGGGCTCCACACCCATGCCTCCGGAAAGCTGGCGAGAGGGGCAATCACCAGCGAAGCTATCCACAGCACCGATGCGGTGCCGAGCGCCAGCAGCAGGATGGAATGACGTGCCAGCAAGCTCCGACCCTGCAAATCAGCACCAGAGGAACGATCGGCCAGACCTGCGGTGATCCGATCCATGATCATTGCCATCAGCGCGATGACCAGCCCCGCCAGCAGGCTTTCGCCAAACAGTGCCTTGCGGATGGTTGACAGTACTTCCCAGCCGATGTCATCGGTGCCACCAATGATCGAGGCGATGATCACCATGGTGAAGGCCGCCATAGTGGTTTGGTTGATTCCCAGAAGCAGCTGTTTGAGCGCTGACGGCACGCGGACCTGAAAGAACAGCTGCAGCTGCGTCGCCCCCGACATCAAACCCGACTCGATGATTTCGGCCGGCACCGCACGCAAACCCAGAATGGTGTTCCTGACCATGGGCGCAACGGCATACAGAATGCTGGCAATCAAGCCTACTACCGGGCCAAAACCGAACAGGATGATAATCGGGATCAGGTAGGCGAAGGCTGGTACCGTCTGCAGCAGGTCAAGCACCGGCATCAGCAGTCTTTCAATTCGCCTGGACAGGAAACCCAGGCTGCCCAGCAGAAAGCCGAGCAGGACGGCAAGCGGCACGCTCAGGGCCACCAAGGCAAGCGAGTTCATGCTCTCCTGCCAGTAACCGATGACCAGCATGTACAACATTGAAAGCAGGGCAAACAGCGCCAGCCGCCAGCCGCGGGCGTAATATGCCGCGAACGTGACAAGCGCGATGATTATCGACCAGGGTACCCACTGGAGCAGCTCGCGCACCCAGCGTACCGGGAAACCAAGGAGCCAGGAAAAGGTTCGGAAGGCCTGGTAAAAGACGCCGCCGAACGCATCGAGGAACGACCTCATCGCTACGTTCAGCCAATCCGACAGCGACAGTTGCCAGCCAGCCGGAAACGCGGCCAGCAGGCTCGTGTAGGGCTTCAGCATGATGCAGATGAGAGTGAATGCGATGACCGCCAGCCACTGGATGTCAGACCGCGACAGCCTCATCTCTGCAAACCGGCCTGGGCCTTGTCGGGCTCACCGGGCTGGTCGGCCTTGCGAGACAGGGCGGCAACAACGCTGAGTGAATTTAGATAGCCGGTCGTCTGCCCGTCGGGCCGAGTGACGACGAGGCCCCTGGGATGTGCGGCCAACTTCGGTAGCAGGTCTTCAAGTGGTGTTGCCATCGGCACACCATCCTTGCTCGAAAGACTAGCGGGTTTCGATCCCGGGGCCAGGCAGTCTTTTGCTGTAAGAACTCTCACAAGAGGCACGTCACGCGAGAACTCGGCCACATAGTCGTCCACCGGATTGACCACCAACTCTGCCGGTGTCCCCACCTGGACAATCCGTCCATCCCGCATGATGGCCATGCGATCTGCGATCCTGAGCGCTTCGAGGAAGTCATGGGTGATGAAGACGATGGACTTCTTTAGCAGCCGCTGGATGCGCAGGAACTCATCTTGCATCTGGCGGCGGATCAGCGGATCGAGAGCAGAGAATGGCTCGTCGAGAAGCCAGAGGTCGGGCTCCACGGCGAGTGATCTGGCGATACCCACCCGTTGCTGCTGCCCTCCTGATAACTGGTGAGGGAAATTGTCCTCACGCCCCTCAAGTCCCACCAGTTCGATCACCCTCTGTGCACGGGTACGCTGTTCGGCCAGCGGCAGTCCCTGCAGCTTGAGCGGGAAACAGACATTGTCGATGACATTGAGGTGCGGCAACAGTCCGAAGCTTTGAAACACCATGCCGATTTTGTGTCGCCGAATCTCGATCAAGCGTGCGGGCGACATCGACAACAGGTCAACCCCCTCGAACGTGATCTGGCCGTAGCTGGGCTCGATCAGGCGAGACAGACAGCGAACGATGGTAGACTTGCCAGACCCTGACAGGCCCATGATGACGAAGATCTCACCCTTGTGAACGTCGAACGAGACATCAACGCAGGCTGGGATATGCCCATCCCGCCGCATCCGGGCAGCCAGCTCTGCCTGGTCACCCGAGGGTTCGCCGTGCACGAAATACTGCTCTGGTTCCGGTCCATAGACCTTCCAGACATTACGGCAACTCAGGATAGCGTGAGTATTGATAGTGCTTGCCTTCACGCGCGGAATTCCCTGAAAAGTCGATCCAGTCCCAGCATCGTCGAACGCCCATCTCCGCCAGCGACGGCTCCCGAGCCGAGAGCATCAGCTGATCCTAGCGCGGACCGGCTCCTGTCCAGCCTCATGGACAAGGCCAGCCCGCCAGATTGTAGATTGAGCCGCAAGGTTCAGTTCTTGGCGGCGTTGATCCAGGGCTTCCACACCGCCTCATTGTTGGAGATCCACTCAGCCACGACCTCCTCGATCTTGCGACCGTTGTTGTCGACTTCCGCGATCAGCGGATTCTGCTGCTCATTGGTGAAGGTGAAGTTTTCCACCAGCACCTGGGCAGCCGGCCACTTGGTCTTGAAGTCCTTCCAGGTCACCTTGAGGACCTTGGCCTGTTGGAAACCGCACTCTGTCATGGCGCCTGCCGCAAGACCGGCCTTCTCCTCGCATTCCTTGGGATCCTTCGGCCAGTCCACCCACTCGAACTCGTAGTCGGCAAACAGCCAGTGCGGCTGCCAGAACATCATCAGCATCGGCTGCTGGGCATCGTAGGCGGCCTTGATCTCGGCAACCATCGCACCTTCGCTCCCCCCAGCGACCGGGACAAACGGCAGCTTGATTTGCTCGACCAGGTCCTTGGACCGCGTACCCCAGTCGGCCGGATAGGTCACCAGACGACCTTTCGGAAACGTCTCGGGGGTACCGAATGCCTGCGCACAATCATAAAGCGCTTTCCAGTTCGGCAGACCTGGGCACTTCTCCTTCATGTAGGGCGGATAGATCCACCCCTCGCGCGCCGACAGTCCCGACTCGCCGACGATGAGGAGATCACCTGCCTCCACTGCCTTGGGATAAATGTCCCCAACGTTGTTTTCCCACGTTTCAGGTTGAACGTGGAGATCGCCCTGCACCATGGCTGTGAACTGCGGCACCGCACCAGCCGTTACATACTCGGTCTTGTAGCCCAGCTTGTTCAACAGTTGACCGAGCAAGTGGGCGGAAAGGTGCTGGCCTGTCCACTCGTTGATCGGAATCTTGATCGCGCTATCAGTATCGCCAAGTTCGGCGGCCTCCGGTTGGTTGGCCGCAAACATCAGGCCCGATGCGATGACGGCAACACCGGCAATCTTCATGGCCGTGGATTTGATACTCAACATTGATTGGTTACCTCCGTGTCATTTGTCTTGGTTTTTTTAATGTCCCGTGGCGCAATCAGGCCCCAGGCCTGATGTCAAGCCGGACCTTTTCTGAACGCGCGTGCGACAACTCATTTCGGGTCGAGATTGAATGTGGCACCTCGCAAACGCCTCCTTGCCCTCCTCCCACCAATGCACAAAAAACCGCCTCTGGGACGGTAGGGTTTGGTCTCCTGTATAGTCAAGTTGCAATGGAGAGCGAGTTGCCTGATTTGCCGCCCAGATCGCAATGTCCTCCCATCGGCACGCATTGTTCCTTCAGGAATCCACTGGCCCCATAAGCGTTGATGAAAAGGCGCCGACACTACACAAGGTCCCCCATCTGTCGCATCACCAAGTTCTGGAAATGGTGCAAGGCATGCTCGCTTATTTCCGAGCGTCTCGGGTCAACCATTATCCGGCCCTGGTGGTAGCCAAGCGAATTCAGGCCCACCTGCACATCCTCAACCAGATCGACATCTTCCGGACCCAGCACGTCCTCGAAGTATTTGAACGAGGCCTCCTCCGTGGCGGTCACTTCACCGCCGGGATGGTAATAGGTGAAATCCTGCCGTGTGCTTTCGGCATCGAGCGGGGAAAAGCTGAACACGTTGACACCGCGGGTACCCGGCAGTCCAACGAAGGCCATGGTGGGCCAGAGATAGAGGGTCATGAAACCATCATCATCGCCGGCAGCGAACTCATAGGCGGTGTTGCTGGGACGGCACTGCCCGTACTGGACTGACCAGTAGTCATGCAGTTCGACCTTGTAGGTCTCCATCTTGACCAGGTCGACGAACGCGCGGTGGGCGGTCGAACAGTGGTAGCACTCCAGCAGGTTATCCGCGACGTTCTTCCAGTTGCCTTTGATGTCGAACAGCACATTGCGGCTGGCCCGCAACGATCTGGTGTCTCCGCAGAACCTCGTCAGGACTTCGGCGGCGCCGGGGTAGACCTCGCTCATCGGACGGGCTTCGGGATCAAGATTTACAAACAAGAAGCCGCCCAGGTCTTCGACTAGGATACCGGGTAGCGCAAAGTCATCGCGATCGAAGCCGGACACCTGATCGCAATTGCGTGCCGCCAGCAGCTCACCGGCGAAGCCGTACGCCCAGGCGTGGTACGGGCATACGATCGGCTGACGCGTTGAGCCCTTCCCCTTCAGCAGTGAGTGACCGCGATGCTGGCAGACATTGAAGAACGATTTCAGCTCGCCATCGGTAGTGCGGATGACGAACAGCCGCTGTCCTGTGAACTCGGCCGTGATGTAGTCGCCCGGCCTTGTCAGATCGCTGACATGACCAACAAAAATCCATGACCTCCAGAAGATGTGGCGCTTCTCGGCTTCCAGGAAGTCCGGATCAAAATAGATCCGGGCCGGCATGGTATAGGATTGGCCCGCATCCGCACTGAAGCGGTCACGCCTCGGGTCAGGCCGCTTGCTAAGCTGATCCATGAGAACTCCCTTCTCCAAAAAAACGACGGCCCTGCTCCTGGTCTGAACCACCACCACCTATTCGTGGTTCAAGCCGCAGCAAAATCTATCACCAACCTTCCACGGACCTCACCGCGCGAAAGTCGCGCAAGGGCATGGTTGATATCTGCAAGTCGGACCGTTTCGATATCGATTCCGAGATCGTGCCTGTCTGCCAGCTCCAGGAAGTCCAGCATCTGCTGGCGCGTACCAACACTCGTTCCGGTGATGTTAACGCCATTATAGGTGAGCCATTCCAGCACCAGCGGAACGGGCTCCTCGACCATGGCAACCGACACGATGGTAGCGAAATTGTTGACCATGTCCGTCACCAGCGGCCAGATTCGGGCGGTGGGAGCGAAGTTGAGAACCGCATCCGCACCACCCAGTGCCCTGACTTTATCGGCGGCCTGGTCGTCAGCCGGGATGCAGGCCTCTGCGCCCATCAACCGGGCCTGATCGAGCTTGTCCGCATTGACGTCGATCGCGATCACCCTCGCACCGGCAAGCCGTGCCAGCTGCAAGCCATATTGACCAAGTCCCCCACACCCAAGGATCACCACTACCTTGCCGGGCGAAAGATCAGCCTTTTCGACACCACCAAAGGCCGTGATCCCGGCACATAGCAGCGGTGCCGCACGCTGCGCGACAAAACGGCCAGGGATCGGTGCAGCAAAACTCTCCTTGACGATCACGTATTCGGCATAGGTGCCATGGGCCGTATAACCGTGGGCGAGCTGGGACGGGCAGTAGGATTCGCGTCCAGTCAGGCAGCTGCGGCAATGGCCACACGTGTCGTGCAACCACGGTGCGCCAATGCGCGTACCGATCGCGGTGGTCGTGCCAGGCCCCTTGTCGACGACCTTCCCGATGCCCTCGTGCCCGAGCGTGAGCGGTTGCGGTGCACCTTTCGGAAAATTTGCTCCGTGCGCCACGTGCAGATCGGTATGGCAAATTCCTGATGCCTCCAGCCTGACCAGCAATTCGCCGGGTCCGGGTTTCGGCACCGGGATCTTCTCGATCACAAGGGGCTGACCGGTCTGCTGAAGCCGGGCTGCCCACATCGTCTCACTCATACGCGCTCCTTGCTGTTCCTGACGGCGACAGCTTCGCTGCGCGCCAGTTCACGGTCCACATAGCGCTCGACAAAGGCCATCGCCCGGTCGGCATCCATCCTGTCGCCTGACTTGGCGTGTCTGAGCCAGAACCCGTCAATCAGTACAGCCACGCCGGTGGCGATGAACCGGGCATCGTCCTCATCCAGCATCTGGCGCAGGGCGTGCATCAGGTTGGACTGCAGACGCCGGTCAACCACCGTCTGCAGGCGCTCGAAATCCGGGTTCTGCCCGATGACGGCGTAGTAGCTCACCCATGCACGGGCGATTTCGCGCGTGAACAGGTCGGGACGGAAGTTACCCTTCAGGATCGCGGTGATGCGTCCACGCGGAGTATGAGCCTGACGCAACAGGAGAGCAGTTTCCTGCATGATCAGGAAATTCGCCTTGCGCACCACCGCACTGAGCAGTTCGTCCTTGGACTTGAAGTAGTAGTTGACGATGCCATGCGACATGCCGGCCTTTTCGCCGATCCGTGCCATGGTCATGCCTGAAAGCCCATGCTCCAGAAATGTCAGGTAGGCCGCCTCGATCAAGTCGTGGCGGCGAATGGCTTCAATGCTGGTGCGAAGGGGCGACATCTTTTCTCGTTCACCATTCTTTGGGGGCAATTGGGGTGGCTCTGAATTATCCGATTTCGAGTGTGACCTTGCCGATGGCCTGACCCTGTTCCAGGTAGGCATGGGCTTTTGCGGCTTCGGCCAACGGAAAGGTCGCAGCATGGCGAATTACGAGCTTGCCCTCATCAGCCAACGACAGGGCCTGGTGCACGATATCAGCCTGTTGCCGTAACCGCTCGTGAAGGCCTTTCCACATAGGGGTCAGCATCATTACGTTATGCAGGGTCAGGTTGAGATTGTAGGCTGTCTGGTCGGCATCGTCGCCCGGGGTGCCCATCAGGGTGACCACCCGACCATAAGGTGCCATGGCGGCGAAGGTTTTCTGCATGACCTCGGCGCCTGCGTTATCGAAGGCGACCTGCAGTCCACCAGACCAGTCGAGTGCAGCGGCGACAAAGTCCGTGTCACGGTAATTGATTGTTTGCTCGGCACCGCACGCTTCGGCGACTTTTGCCTTTTCATCAGAACTTATCGTTGCTGCCACGCGCGCGCCGCACAGACGCGCAAGCTGGATTGCCACGTGACCGGTACCGCCTGCCCCGCCATGTACCAGGACGAATTCGCCTTCACGGACATTCGTCCGGTCATAAAGTGCTTCCCAGCCCGTGATTGATACCAGAGGCAGTGCTGCAGCTGTTAGGTCATCCACGCCGTTAGGAACCTTTGCCAGCTGCTCTTCGGGCACTACAGCTGCCTCGGCATAGGTGCCGAGATCTCCCCCAATGCCGCCGTTGCAGAAACACACCCGGTCGCCGACCTTCACACGGGTAACCGCGGGACCGGTTTGTCTAACGATGCCCATGCCATCGTGACCAAGTACGAACGGCTGGTCGCCGGCGAGATAGCCGCCAAGCTGGCGGAAGAAGACGTCGGCCGGGTTCAGGGCGGCGAATTTGAGTTCGACAAGCACATCATGGTCGCCCCGGGGCCAAGCAAGGTCAATTTCTTCAAGTTGGAGGACGTCAGGCCGGCCGAGCGCCGTCACGACCATAGCCTTCATCTTCATCGGCCTAATCCTTCTTCCCACCCCTCAACGCCTCTGATTCAGGCTGGCTCGGGACCAGACTGATCGGCACCCGGCGCACGCCTTCAGACATTCAGAAGCTCTTCCAATTTTTTGGATGATCATCTAATCAAAACGGTAGCGCCGCGGTCAACTGAAATTCCCGATCGGAAGCAAGGCCTCGCGGCAACACAAATACGGGGAGCCGCTGAGGGCCAATGCAGGAGACAGATTCAGGCAAGCAGTCAACGGCTGCGAGCCAGTTCATCCCGGCCGCCGCCGTTACTCTGTGCGGCACAGCCTGGGGCGCCTTCTGGTATCCCGTCCGGATGATCGAGAATGCTGGCGTAGGCGGGGCCTGGGTCAGCCTTATCCTGTTTGCGGTGGCGACACTCGCCCCCCTGCCCTGGTTGTTCAAGCGGCGGCTCTGGCAGGACAATGTCACGAATGTGATGCTGACAGGATTCCTGCTGGGTACTGCCTTCGCGCTCTACACCATCAGCCTGGTGATGACGGACGTGGTCCGCGCTATCCTGCTATTTTACATGACGCCGGTATGGAGCACACTTGCCGATGTAGTGCTCTACGGTCGTCGGCTGACGCCGAGCCGTGCCCTGTCGATCGGGTTTGGCCTGTCCGGGCTGGTGGCCATCCTGGGCACTGCCGGTGGCCTGCCACTGCCGCACACCGCAGGAGACTGGGTAGCCCTGGTCAGTGGAATGTGCTGGGCTGCGGGCACCCAGCGCAGCCATGCTTCACCCGCCCACAGCCTTGTCCTGCCGGTTTTTGCCTTTTCCCTGTGCGGGCTAATGTCATCAATGCTGATTCTGCTGGTTGCCAGCGGCTACGATTCAGACCTGGTCCGGTTGGACAATGCAGCCAAGGTAGTGCCATGGATCATACTGCTGGCCTTGGTGGTGTTTGTCCCGCCGAATTTCCTGGTGGTGTGGGCAGCACAGCGCATCGACTCCGCCCGTGTCGGCATCCTGCTGATGACGGAAGTGCTGGCCGGCAGCATCACAGCTGCGCTTTGGGCGGGTGAACCGTTCGGCTGGCGGGAAGGGCTGGGCGCGACCCTCATTGTATGCGCCGGGCTGGTGGAAGTGTTGCCGCTTCGCCGACGCTAGAAGCTATCACCCGCCAGATGCCGCAATTCTGCTGCCATGACCCTCATTGGCGGGGTTAGGCCACAAGCCCTCGACCCTGACGCCGTGGCCTCGCAGGATCGGCTCAAGATCCTTGTAGACTGCCTCATAGCGATAATAGGGCACCGAGGGGACCATGTGGTGTATGAGGTGGTAGTTTTGACCCTGCAGCAGGAAATTGGCGCCTGAAAACAGCGATACGCGGGTGTTGCGGTAGCGACCGGTTTCGTGATGATCATGATGTGGCGTCCAGGTGAAAAAGGTGAGCATCACTGTCTGACCGATCCACCACGGAATGAACCACAGAACCAGTAACTCGCGCCAGTAACCTGCCGCAATCACGCCGATCACCACGGTGCTGTAGGCAATGAACGTCAGCGCCGTGTAGAGCTTTTCCCTATCCGTACAGCCAAACCGGTTGCAGTCATCATAGTGCTGGACCGGGTTGAAGTAATTGACCAACGTAATCGGCAGACGTACGAACAGCCAACCCAGGAAACTGCCACGGGCGTAAATGTCGGGATCCAGGTCCTCGTTGGTGTGGGTGTGGTGCACCATGTGCTGGCGGCGGTGCTGATGAAAGAAGAGCCACAACGGAACGCAGGCGATCATTCCCGCGACAGTGTCGATCCAGCGTAACTCCTTGCGCCTCGAACTGATGTTTGCATGAACGGCTTCGTGCACAACGGTGTACAAGGCGTAGATGAATACCGTGTTGGCCATAGCGCCAGCCCACAGCGGAATGATGCCGCTGACTGCCAGCAAGGTTGCACCGATAAACACGGCAAACAGCACCGCTTCAAGCCGCAGCGTGCGACCACAAAAATCAGGGGTGTGAAGACGGGCCACATGCGACTCTTCCCGCACGGTCGAGACAGCTTCACCCATGTTCAGGACTCCGACTTGATGATGTACCAAAAATTTGGATGCATATCCAATATGCTACTCCTGGCCGACTTGTCAATGTCGTTGGCTGGAAGTTGGAGGTTGTTCTAGATGTGGCGAAGGTCGTCTTATCAACGATACTGCGAGCCCACAGACGGTTTTGAAGCTTCCATCCGAATGCCTGCACCGACAGCTTTGTGCCATTAACTGCCGTCAGCCCCTCTTGGCCGTTCCTCAAATGACATCGCAAACTTGGCACATCGCGAGGCCGGAGGAGGATCCGTCCACAGCATAACCTACTGACATTATCTCATCTCAAATGTTGCGATTGTTGCCAGCTTCAAAACCACGATGTTAAGGGCTAGAGACCCCCGCTCGCGATGCGCTGCGGTGACTGATACACAGGTGCATAGGAAGCGGGCAGTGGCGTTCGACCTGCAATTATGTCTGCGGCCTTTTCCGCAACCATGATGGTCGCTGCGTTGGTGTTTCCCGAGACGACGGTCGGCATGATGGACGCATCGACAACCCGCAAATTCTCAACCCCATTAACACGCAGTTCGGCATCGACCACGCTCATGTCGTCGGTACCCATCGTGCATGTGCTGGTGGGATGGTATTCTGTTTCCGCGTTCGCCTGTATCCAGGCGAGAATTTCATCGTCAGTCTTGACGTTCTCGCCGGGAGCCAATTCTTCTCCACGGTAGGGATCGAATGCCGGCATTGACATGACACGCCGCGTGACGCGTACAGCGTCAATGGCATCGCGACGGTCCTGCTCGGTGCTGAGATAATTGAACTGGATGGCCGGAGCGGCAGTGGGATCTGGAGATCTGAGCCATAGACGTCCGCGGCTCTCAGGCAGCATCATGCTCATCATTGTCTGGTAGGCATGTGTGTCCTGCGCGCTATTGCCGTTGTAATCTGCGGCAATGGCCATGAAGTGATACTGAAGGTTGGGTTGCTTGAGGTCGGGACGTGTACGCACGAAGCCACCTGCCTCAAAGAGGTTGGTATTGCCGATACCATCCCGTCCCAGGAACCAGTTGATCCCAACACCAAGCTTGCCGAGCGGTTTGGTCGCCGGATAGTAGCTGACAGGCTGGGTGCACGCCACCTGCATGCTGAAGTCGAGGTGATCCTGAAGGTTTTCGCCAACGCCAGGAACATCTGCGACCACAGGAATTTCCAAATCAGCAAGGTGCTTGCGCGAACCGACTCCTGAGAGCAGCAGGAGTTGCGGGGAGTTAATCGTACCGCCAGAAAGGATCACACTTCGACCCGCATAGACCTTCCGCATCGTACCCCGTTGTTCGAATTCCACACCTTTCGCGCGGTTTCCTTCGAAGAGGATGCGATGTGTGAGTGCACGTACTTCCAAATGTAGATTGCTGCGTTTGAGCGCAGGCTTGAGGTAAGCGTCCGCCGCGCTCCAACGACGACCATGCTTGGTCGTTCGGTCCATGATCCCGAAGCCTTCCTGCTGGAAGCCATTCATGTCCTCGGTTGCGGTGTAACCAGCCTGCACGCCTGCATCTACGAAAGCCTGGTAGAGCGGGCTGTGGAACTTCCCCGCCGTAACATACAGTGGGCCGTCGTCACCCCGATAGTCGTTACCGCCGCGTTCATACGTTTCGGCCCTGCGGAAGTACGGAAGACAGTGCGCATACGACCATTCGGGCATGCCATTTCCGGCCCAGGCGTCGAAATCAAGTGCATGCCCACGGACGTAGACCATCCCGTTGATCGAAGAGGAACCACCAATCATTCGTCCTCGCGGGCAGTACATGCGCCGATTGTTCATGTACGGCTCGGGCTCGGTAAAATATCTCCAACTGTATTTTTCGCTTTGCAACGGGATGGACAATGCGATCGGCATGCGGACGAACAGGCTACGATCTGTTCCTCCTGCCTCTACTACGAGAACAGTAATACTAGGGTCTTCGGTTAATCGGGCTGCAAGCACGCATCCCGCGGAGCCGGCGCCGACGATAATGTAGTCGTACTCGTCCTGCTTCGGCATATTGTGTTTCCTTTGATTTTCGGGAGCCCAAGGTATTCTGGAGATCTCAGAAAATCTCCCTAGTCGAACAACGACACAAAGACATTGGTACGGTAACTTTCGACTGTAGCAAGGCGAAAGTCCGTTACGTCGAAAATATCGAGGCCTCTGTCAATGCAAGTCGGCCAGCCGTGATGCCAGCGCGCGGGCCGATCCTGAGGGTGAGATCAAGACCACCCGGTACCCGGCCGCCGCAAGTGCTTCGGCGCAAGCCGCTCCCATCCCTTTGCCCGCCGCGGTAACGATCGCGACGGGTGCACTTTCGGTCTGGTCTGTGATTGCCATGCGACTACGCTCCGGTTCGAGGTTGCTCGAAGGCGCAGGAATGCAACGTCGGATCGTGCGTACGCTCGGTGCATTGTCGCCGCGCGGCCCTCCCTAGAACTTTGGCCATGACCGAACGCCTCGGCCAGTGCCCTTTTTCTACAGGGTACCTTGCGTTTCCTTCAACTACGGCCGAACGGCAAGCAGAAAACCAGTTTCCTCGGGCGCCGCTCCTGCGACTTGCCGCACCCTCCTTCAATAACGCTGTTTTATGCGAATCCCTGAACCTCAGCCAGTTCTGGGGCCGGACCTACTCTTCAAGCGTCTGCAGGTAGGCCAGCAGGTCCAGCAGCTGTTCCTGCCTGAGGAAGCGCAACGACAACATGTCAGCACCCGGCACGCCATTCTTGATCTTGTGCAAGGCCTGTTCAGGCCGGCGGGTGGCAACCCAGCCCAGCGACGGCCTGTCCCCCGGTTCACCGATGATATATGCCTTGCCATCCGCCTGGTGACAGGAGACACAGGCACCTTCGAAAATGTCCTTGCCGCTGGTTGCGTCACCGGTTGACTTGCCATCCTTCAGATCGTTCGCCGTGTCATGCTGACCAGCGCTTATGAACAGCGAAAGAGCTTCAAGCTCTGTGTCGGACAGCTTGATTGTAATGGCTGCATGGGTCTCCGACTTGATCTCACCTGTCGGCTTGCCCGCACTGGATCGCAAGCTCGCAAAGGCAACCGATTGGGACCCGCGTCCCAGGTGTCCCTCGCGGCCACGATAATCCCAACCATGGCAGGCGACACAGCGCCAAGTCTCACCCGTGGCAACGGCAAGACCGGCAGGGTAAAGCGGGTTGCTCTCGACCGGCGGATCTCGCTCGATAATTGCCCAATGGTTGTCATACAGGCGGCCACCGAGGCTTAGTGTGGAGAGCTGGCCTGCGAGATCTTGTGCCCTCACCGGCAAACTCGTGCAAAGCAGGACACATGTCACTACGGCTGCCGTGCGCCATGAAACGTAAAGGCAATCGCTCATCCTGGTCACCTCCGGTTCTGTCGCTGACCTGCTACGGATATCGTTTTCGTGATTTTATTGTGCTTTCACGTTGGCTCCAAGCATGGGTGGCTGGCTGCAGGCTCAAGCTGATTTATCTGGCCTGCAGTAAGCAGCTGCCATAAACGGGAAAACCCTCGTCGATCATGGCCCGCGCCGCGCTCGCATCCATTGGTGTGTACTTTGGAAAATGCTGGCAGGCGAACGTTGGGTCGACAACGTATTCGTCGTGCTTTTCTGTGTCGGCGAGGTCGCAGATGACCGCGAGAATGTTGTCGGCTTCTACTTCCAGCTTGAGCAGTTCCCCGGGCCTGCTCCATTTCTTGAGGAAAGTTGCTGCCCAATCTTGATCAAGCGTCCATGACCAGCCAAGCGGTGCGCCAAGGAGCTGACCCCGGTGCAAGGTCACCTTGTGGGGAACCTCGACAGGCCGCAGCGTGCCCGTCAAGGTGCCCGCATATCGCCCCATCATGCGCAGCACAGCGGACGCCAGGTTCGGCGCGAAGGCGAGAAGCCAAAAACCCAGCACAAGTTTCAGGGTGAGCGACTTCGCCATGATTTTTCCAATCGATTTCCTAGCGGTGGAGAATATGCGCCGTTT
>JAHEBA010000265.1 GCA_024642465.1 Alphaproteobacteria bacterium | reverse complement strand
CCATATCCTGCGCACCAATCTCACGTCTGGCATTCTTTGTGCAGACCATCTCCTGACATTTGCTGTCGCCTCTCATAACGGCACAAAGCTTTAGGAGATCGTTAACCATGTCTGCACTCCTCGCCACCCCTGGCCGCATTGACTGGGTCGATTATGCCAAGGGAATCTGCATCATCCTTGTCGTCATGATGCACTCCACCCTCGGCGTGGAGGCTGCGCTGGGGCACCCCAGCTGGCTCAACGAGTTCATCAACTGGGCGCGGCCGTTCCGCATGCCCGACTTCTTCCTGATCTCCGGCCTGTTCCTCGCCTCGCGCATCGACCGGCCCTGGCGTGCCTATGCCGACACCAAGATCCTGCATTTCGGCTACTTCTACCTGCTCTGGATGACCATCCAGACCGTGCTGAAGGGCTGGCACGGACCTGACGGTGTCTGGGGCCTGCCGCACTACTGGCTCACCGCACTGGTCGAGCCGCTCGGCACGCTCTGGTTCATCTATGTGCTGATGCTGTTCTTCATCACCGTGAAGCTCGTGCGCTACGTCCCGGTCTGGATCGTCTGGCCCGTGGCTGCGGCGCTCGAACTTGCCACCATCCATACCGGCTGGCTGGCGATTGACGAGTTCGCTTCGCGCTTTGTATACTTTTACACCGGCTACGTGGCCGCGCGCTGGATCATGAGCTTTGCCGCCGGCTTATCCCGCGTGGACGCGCCTTCCTTGCTGGCGTTCCTGGCCACCTGGGTGCTGGTGAACCTGTGGGGCGTGCACTCCGGTCTTGCCTTCATGCCGGTTCTGTCGATGGTCTATGGCTTTGCCGGTGGCGCCGCTGTCATCACCGTGGCCCAGCTGATGAGCCGCATCAGGCTGTTCGAGCCGGTTCGCTATTGTGGTGAGAACACGCTCCCCGTCTACCTCGCCTTCTTCCTGTTCATGGCGGCGACCCGCGTCGTGCTTATCAAGTCCGGGATCTTTGCCGATGGCGGAGTCATTTCGCTGATCGTGACGGCAGCCGGGGTCATCGGCCCACTGGTCATGCACTGGATCGCCATCCGCACGCCGGCCTGGTTCCTGTTCGTGCGGCCGGCCTTCGCCCGGCTCTCCGGCCGCAAGGCGCAACCTGCTGCCGGCACGCTGTCAGCAGGCCAGCCAAAGCCTGTGTAAAGCACCGACGGGATTGCTGGCATGAGGGCGGGGGTGGTGGCATAGTCCCGCTCACCATGAGCAGCAACTCCTCCCGACCGGTGAAGGCCGGAGACCATCTCTACCTGATCGATGGCTCCGGCTACATCTTCCGCGCCTATCACGCCCTGCCGCCGCTCACCCGCAAGTCCGATGGCTTGCCGGTGGGTGCGGTGCAGGGTTTCTGCAACATGCTCTACAAGCTCTTGAAGCAGATGTCGGCGGAGGACCAGCCTACCCACATCGCGGTCATCTTCGACAAGTCGTCGAAGTCATTCCGGAATGAGATCTACCCGCAATACAAGGCGCATCGGCCCGATGCTCCGGCAGACCTGGTGCCGCAGTTCGGCCTGATCCGGCAGGCGACCGTTGCCTTCAACGTGGCCTGCATCGAGCAGGACAATTACGAGGCCGACGACCTCATCGCCACCTATGCCCGCCAGGCCGAGGCTGCCGGCGCCACCGTGCGCATCGTGTCGTCTGACAAGGACCTGATGCAGCTGGTGACCGACAAGGTGGCGCTGTTCGACACCATGAAGGAAAAGGAGATCGGCCGCGACGAGGTGATCGAGAAGTTCGGCGTGCCGCCGGAAAAGGTCATCGAGGTGCAGGCGCTGGCGGGAGACTCGGTCGACAATATTCCCGGCGTGCCCGGTATCGGCGTCAAGACCGGTGCGCAACTGATCGAGGAATACGGCGACCTTGAAACGCTGCTCTCGCGCGCTGAAGAGATCAAGCAGCCGAAGCGGCGCGAGAAGCTGATCGAGTTCGCCGATCAGGCGCAGGTCTCGAAGCAGCTGGTCACGCTCAAGACCGACGTCCCGCTGGACCACGAGCTTGACGAGTTCGGCGTCATCGAACCCGAGCCGAAGGCGCTGATCGGCTTCCTGAAGGCGCTCGAGTTCACCACGCTGACCCGCCGCATCGCCGGTGATCTCGACGCAGAGGCGGGCGAGATCGATCCGGTCGAGGTAACCTTCAAGGGATGGCCGCCGGAAGGCGCGGAGTTTGATGAGCTGGGCGCCAGCAAGCAGCCTGAGGCGCAGGCGAAGCCGTCAGGACCTGCCAGCGCATCCTCGTCCGATCCCGTCTGCGGCCAGGCCGCGGCAGTCATCGCCGAAAGGATGCGCGCCATCCCGCTCGACCATGCCACCTATGAAACCGTCACCACGATGGACAGGCTCAAGGCGTGGGTGGAATCGATCCATGAGAAGGGGTACGTCGCCGTCGACACCGAGACGACGTCGCTTGACAATATGCGGGCGGAACTTGCCGGCATCTCGCTGTCGGTGGAGCCGGGCAAGGCCTGTTACATTCCAACCGGGCACCGGGCCTCGGACGGTCTGGATTTCGGCGGCGGCAGCCTCGACCAGCTCAGGCAGGTCGACGTGCTGGCGGCGCTGAAAGAGGTGCTGGAACATCCCGGCATCCTGAAGATCGGCCAGAACCTGAAGTACGACCTGACCATCTTCGCCCGTCTCGGCATCAATCTCGCGCCCATCGACGACACCATGCTGATGTCCTACGCGCTGGATTCTGGCCGCAACGGCCATGGCATGGATGAACTGGCCGAAACCCACCTTGGCCTGAAGCCGATCTCGTTCAAGGAGGTCGCCGGGTCGGGCAAGTCGCAGGTGACCTTCGATCTGGTGCTGATCGACCAGGCAACCGCCTATGCGGCTGAAGATGCCGACATCACGTTGAGGCTGTGGCACGTGCTGAAGCCCAGGCTTGCGGCGGAGCATCGCGCCACCGTATATGAAACGCTGGAACGGCCGCTGGTGCCGGTGCTGGCCGCGATGGAGCGCGAGGGCATCCTGGTGGACCGCACCGTGCTGGCGCGCCTGTCTGCGGAGTTCGCCAGGGGGGCCGAAGCGTTGGAGGCGGAAGTGCACAAACTGGCCGGCGAGCCGTTCAACCTTGGTTCGCCCAAGCAGCTCGGCGAAATCCTGTTCGGCAGGATGGGTCTGCCCGGCGGCAAGAAGACCGCCACCGGTGCCTGGTCGACCGACAGCCAGGTGCTGGAAGAACTGGCAGGCGAGGGCGTCGAACTTGCCCGCAAGCTGCTCGACTGGCGCCAGCTCACCAAGCTGCGCTCAACCTATACCGATGCCCTGACCGGGCACATCAACCCAGAGACGGGCCGGGTGCACACGTCCTATTCGCTGGCCGCCACGTCTACCGGGCGTCTCGCCTCGACGGATCCGAACCTGCAGAACATTCCGGTGCGCACGCCAGAAGGCCGCCAGATCCGCACCGCCTTCGTTGCCGCGCCCGGGCACAAACTGGTGTCCGCCGACTATAGCCAGATCGAGCTTCGCGTGCTCGCTCACGTGGCCGACATTCCGCAACTGAGGAAGGCATTTTCTGACGGGCTCGACATTCACGCCATGACGGCGTCGGAAATGTTCAACGTGCCGATCGAGGGGATGGACCCCGCCGTGCGCCGCCGCGCAAAGGCGATCAACTTCGGCATCATCTACGGCATCTCGGCGTTCGGCCTTGCCAACCAGTTGTCGATTCCGCGCGAGGAAGCGGGCCAGTACATCAAGACCTATTTCGAGCGCTTTCCGGGCATCAGGGCCTACATGGAAAGCACCAAGGCGTTCTGCCGGGCCAACGGCTATGTGGAGACGATCTTTGGCCGCCGCATGCATTTCCCGCGCATCGCCTCGCCCAACCCGTCCGAGCGCGCCTTCCAGGAACGCGCCGCCATCAACGCACCCATTCAGAGCTCGGCGGCCGACATCATCCGGCGCGCCATGATCCGCATGCCGGCCGCACTTGCCGAGGCCGAGCTCAAGGCGCGCATGCTGCTGCAGGTCCACGACGAACTGATCTTCGAGGTACCCGAAGCCGAGGCCGGACGCACCATCGAGGTGGCAAAGGCGGTGATGTCGAAGGCGCCCGAACCGGCGGTCACGTTCAAGGTCCCGGTGCAGGTCGATGCGCGCGCGGCGGACAACTGGGACGAGGCACACTAGTTCATTTTGCTGCGAGCCTGCGTTTGATTGTGACAATTGTGTTGCATAGTCTTTCAGCCGCTTGATGAGGGGAGCCGCAGGCAAAACGCGGCGGCTGGTTGAGAGATGGCGAAGCAGAAGTCCGACGAGAGTCCCGTACAGGCGCTGGAGCGATTGACGAGACTCATCCGCGCCGGCGAACACGTGGGCGATCTTAACCCCGCGCAATGGGGTGCGTTGCGCTATCTTTCGCGCTGCAACCGGTTCTCCAATTCGCCCGCCGCGCTGACGCGCTATCTGGGCGCGACCAAGGGCACGATCTCGCAATCGCTGATCGCACTGGAACGTAAGGGACTGGTCGAGAAATCGGGCCGGCCCGGCGAAGCCCGCTCCGTTGCTCTGACGCTCACGGCCGAGGGAGAAAAGCGCCTCGCCGGCGATCCGTGGAACGTGATCGACGTCCTGCTTGATCCGGCAGGTGGCAAGGGCCGCAGGAAGTTCGCGGCAGTGCTGGGCAACTTGCTGGATGCCCTGACAGTGTCGCGCGGGCTGCCCAGCTTCGGCGTTTGCGCCACCTGCCGTTATTTCCGCGAGGGCGGCGCACCCGACGACGTCAAGGGCAAGCACTGGTGCCTGAATTACGAGGAGCCCGTCACCCGCACGGAAGCCGAAAAGATCTGCGCCAGCCACGACCCTGCATAGCTGGTGCATCTGATGCAATCAGACAAATAAAAAGGCATCAGGAAATGCCCGGACTTGGGTCAATTCCTGATGCCTGCTTTGTATCAAATGTGCTGGCGCATTCGTTCGGCCTTGAGTAGCCGGTGAGCTTACTCGGCAGCCGCGCGGATCACCGGTGCCGCGTCGAGAACTTCGGTTTCGACATGGGCCGAGAACTTCTGGAAGTTGTCCACGAACATGCCGGCCAGCTTTGCCGCTGCTGCGTCATAGGCGGCAGGGTCGGTCCAGGTGCTGCGCGGGTTCAGAATTGCCGTGTCCACGCCAGGCACTTCAACCGGCACTTCGAAGCCGAAGAACGGGTCGGTCCGCATCGGTGCATTGTTGAGGCTGCCATTGAGCGCAGCGCCCAGCAGGGCGCGGGTGGCCTTGATCGGCATGCGGTGGCCTTCGCCATAGGGCCCGCCGGTCCAGCCGGTGTTGACCAGCCAGCAGGTCGCGCCATGCTCGGCGATCAGCTTCTTCAGCAGGTTGCCGTACACACTGGGATGCCGCGGCATGAACGGCGCGCCGAAGCAGGTGGAGAACGTGGCCTGGGTTCCCTTCACGCCCTTTTCCGTACCGGCCACCTTCGCGGTGTAGCCGGACAGGAAGTGGTACATCGCCTGGTGCGGGTTGAGCCGCGCGATTGGCGGCATGACGCCCGAGGCATCGGCTGTGAGCATGATCACGTTCTTCGGGTGCGGCGCCATGCCGGTTTCCGAGGCGTTCGGGATGTAGTGCATCGGGTAGGCGACACGTCCGTTCTCGGTCAGCGAAACGTCGTCGAAGTCCGGCACACGGGTATCGGGATTGACCATGACGTTCTCGAGAATCGAGCCGAACCGCTGCGTGGTCGAATAGATTTCCGGCTCTGCTTCCGCCGACAGCTTGATGGTCTTCGCGTAGCAGCCGCCCTCGAAGTTGAAGATGCCGTTGGGTGACCAGCCGTGCTCGTCATCGCCGACCAAGGTGCGCGAGGCATCTGACGACAGCGTGGTCTTGCCGGTGCCTGAAAGCCCGAAGAACAGTGCCGATGTGCCGTCATCGCCGGCATTGGCCGAGCAGTGCATCGGCATCACGCCCTTTTCGGGCAGGAAGTAGTTGAGCGTGCCGAACACCGACTTCTTGGTTTCGCCGGCATACTCGCTGTCGCCGATAAGCACCAGCTTGTCGGTCAGGTTGACGGCGATGATGGTCTCGGTGCGGCATCCGTGCCGGGCCGGATCCGCCTTGAAGCTGGGTTGGTTGATGATGGTCAGTTCCGGCGTGAAGCCCATCACTTCCTCGGCGCTCGGACGGCGCAGCAGGTAGCGGATGAACAGCGCATGCCAGGCGAACTCGGTGACCACGCGCACCTTGATGCGGTGCTCCGGATCAGCGCCGCCGTACAGGTCCTGCACGAACAGCTGCTTGCCCCTGGCGTGACCCAGGAAGTCATCCTTCAGCCTGCCGAAGTGCTCCGGCGCCATCGCCTTGTTGTTGTCCCACCAGATGTTGTTCTCGGTGTTTGCGTCGCGCACGATGAACTTGTCTTGCGCGGACCGGCCCGTGTGCTTGCCGGTGGTAACGGCCAGATTGCCGTTGTCGGTGACAATGCCCTCGCCCAACTTGACCGACAGCTCGAACAGTTGTGCCGCGTTGAGATTGTGGTGAACTTTGCCTGCGCCCTCGATGCCGGTCGTCTCGATCGGGAAGGCAGGATTGAATTGGCCCGTGTGTTTCAAGTTTCCACTCCTTAAGTGGGTCGTGTTCCCCGTATGGCTTGCAAGCCGTATGCCGGAGGCTGCCGGCGGTGCTCGAAGTCACTACGCTTTGCTGGTCGTGTTCTTTTTGTTGGTTATGAATTCCGGAAACAGTATTTGCGGCTGCACGCCAGTGCCGGCCCGGATGGCGGACAACCTATGCAAATTTTTGTGCGGCCTTCAACCCGTCTTAAGACCAAAGGACGGAAAGCCGCACGGTTTGTGAACAAATCGTCACCCTAGCGCGTCAGCGTCAGAAAATCGCTTGCCGGAAGCGTGCGGATACGCCCGAAACCTGCCACCAGATGGGCCTTGTCGACCTGCATCGTCCACCAGCCAAAATCGCCGAAGCCGGCATAGCCTGCGGCTGCCGGGTGCAGTCCGACGAAGATTTCCCGCGCAGCTTCAATCTCTCCATCGCCGGCCAGTTGCCCGAAGCGACCGGTCAGCGTCACCCGTGAGCCGGAAAGCGGGTCGCCGCCGGGTGCGGCGCCATCGGTGACCAGCAGGCTGGCGGCAGCATTGGCGCGCAGGTTCGCCGTGTGCCGGGCCAGCGTGGAGATCAGGATCAGCGGCATGCCGCCGGGCAGCAGGGCGAGATTGACCAGGCTGGCGAATGGTGCGCCGTCTGCGGCATCCAGCGTCGCGAGCGCGGCAAACCTGGCCTGCCGCAACACCCGCAGCACTTCGCCGGCGTCGTCACTCCTGCGGGTTGCTTCCGCGGTGGGTTGTGGCTGATCGGCCATGTCGGGCAAAACTCCCTTCCTGCTCTTGTTATGGCATCCGGCTGATACCATATTCTTGCCACTATTGACTTTGCGACAGGGCATTGTCCGTTCGCCACAATTTGCTCCAGTTCAGCAGATACGGCTCGGCATCAAGACGGAGACAAAGCATTGGGAAAACGCATGCCAACAATCGCACTGGTTGACGATGATCGTCATATCCTGACCTCTGTGTCCATGGCGCTCGAGGCCGAAGGCTACAACACCAATACCTATACCGATGGCGTTTCTGCTTTGCAGGGTCTTGAGGACACGCCCCCGGACATGGCCATCTTTGACATCAAGATGCCGCGCATGGACGGCATGGAATTGCTTCGCAGGCTGCGCCAGAAATCCGATCTGCCGGTCATTTTCCTGACCTCCAAGGACGAGGAGATCGACGAGCTGTTCGGCCTGAAAATGGGCGCCGACGATTTTATCCGCAAGCCGTTCTCCCAGCGCCTGCTGGTGGAGCGGGTAAAGGCCGTGCTTCGCCGCTCTCAGAACCGCGATGGGGCCGAACCGACCGGCGAGCCCAGCAAGATAATCGAACGCGGCCGCCTGGTGATGGACCCTGACCGCCACTCGAGCACCTGGGATGGCAAGGCCGTTACGCTCACGGTGACGGAGTTCCTGATCCTGCAGGCGCTGGCCCAGCGCCCCGGCATCGTCAAGAGCCGTGACTCGCTGATGGATGCAGCCTACGATGATCAGGTTTATGTGGACGACCGCACCATCGACAGCCACATCAAGCGGCTGCGCAAGAAGTTCAAGGCGGTTGATGACGATTTCGACGCCATCGAGACGCTTTATGGTGTCGGCTACCGCTTCCGCGAGATGTAATTGACGGAAAGCGGCTGGCGGCAACCGCAGGGGCGGGCCGTCCCATGAGCGGCGAGTGATCCAGAGGACGGCCAATGACGATCCGTTCGGATGTCGACGATTACACCAGCGCTGCCAGTGATCCGGCAACGTCTGGCAGTGCGAAGGCGCGCAAGCAGGATGCAGGCGCGGCCGCTGAACCGGCGGCTGCCGTGGCATGGTGGCATCGCTATGCGCCTGCTCATCTCACTAGCCGGATCCTGATCATCAACCTGATCGGCCTGGTCATTCTGGTGCTGGGGATCATGTTCTTCAACCAGAGCCGCAAGAGCCTGATCGATGCCCGCGTACAGAGCCTGATGACCCAGGCCCAGATCATGGCGGCGGCTGTCAGTTCGGCGGTCGCCACAGACAATGACCAGCTCATCATCGACCCTGAACGGCTGATCGAGCAGCAGCTCAACTCCGCCGCGGCAGGCACGGGCAGCCAGACCCGAACCGACTTTCTGATCAACCCGGACCGTGCAGGTCCGGTCTTGCGCCGGCTGGTGCAGAATACCGATATTCGCGCCCACCTGTTTGACCGCGACGGCGCCATGATCGTTGACAGCCGCTACTTCTACGGTCGTGGCGAGGTGCTTCGCATCAACCTCCCGCCGCTGGAAGGGAAGACCGACGAACCGCTGGTCGAGCAGTTCTGGGCCAAGCTGAACGAATGGTTCTTCGCCATCGGCTACAAGGAGCAGAAGGAATACACCGCCAGCAACGGCACCGATTTCGAGGAAATCCGTGCGGCACTCAATGGAGCCTCCGTATCGGTCGTGCGGGTCAACAAGCAGAAGGAGATCATCGTCTCTGTTGCTGTGCCGGTGCAGCGCTTCCGGGCGATCCAGGGCGCGCTGGTGCTGACCACGCCGGGCGGTGAGATCGACGCCGTTCTACGCGAGGACATGCGGGTGATCCTGTTCATCTTCCTGTTCACCGCACTGGTCACCATCATGCTGTCGCTTTTGATGGCGGGTCACATCGCAGAGCCGATCCGCAGGCTGTCGAGCGCCGCCGCGGCAGTGAGCCGGGGCCATTCGAAGCGTGTCGAAATTCCGGATTTCTCGACCCGGCGCGATGAGATCGGTCACCTCTCCGGTTCGCTGCGCGACATGACCCAGTCGCTCTACAACCGCATCGAGGCGATTGAGGCGTTCGCGGCCGACGTGGCGCATGAACTGAAGAACCCGCTCACCTCGCTTCGCTCGGCCGTGGAAACCATCGAGTATGCACGCACGCCCGAGCAACGCGAACGGCTTGTCGCCATCGTCAAGGACGACGTCAAGCGGCTCGACCGGCTGATCTCCGACATCTCCGACGCCTCGCGCCTCGACGCAGAACTGGCCCGCAGCGAGGCAGGCCCGGTCGATCTGCGCCAGTTGCTGCAGACCTTCGTGGAACTGGCCAACGAGACCCGCCGCGAGGGACAGCCGCGGGTGGTGCTCGATATCGAACCCTTGCCGGCAGGGGTATCGGCAAGGAATGGCTATCGGATTCAGGGGCATGACAACCGGCTCGGCCAGGTGACCCGGAACCTGATCGCCAACGCCATATCCTTCTCGCCGCCAGCAGGCACGGTTCATGTCACGCTTCGCAATCGCGGCAAGTACGTCGAGTTTCTCGTCGAGGATGAGGGACCCGGCATTCCGCCGGCCAATCTCGAGCGTGTTTTCGAGCGGTTCTATACCGACCGCCCCGAGAATTCGTTCGGCAAGAACTCGGGTCTTGGATTGTCGATTTCGCGCCAGATCGTCGAGGCTCACAACGGCACCATCACCGCATCCAACCGCCATGGCAAGACCGCGGACGGCGCGCCGGACGCTACTGTTTCGGGCGCCTGCTTCAAGGTGCGCCTGCCTGCCCTGCGCACCAGCGCGGAAAGCAGCCGCCGCAAGCCATGACCGGCTCTTCTGCGGTTTGCGTTCACGCCACCTGCCTGCAGCTTGAAAGCGGCGGCCGCAGTCTGGGAGTTCTGCTGCGCGGACCCTCCGGCTGTGGCAAATCCATGCTGGCGCTGCGCCTGCTGGACGAGCCGGGATCGGGTCTGGGCGTGGATGGGAATGCGGCGGTGACCGCCAGCCTGGTCAGTGACGACCAGGTTCGGCTCCGCCCGGCCGACGGCGAGTTGCTGGCATCTGCTCCTGCCACCATCGCCGGCCTGCTGGAGGTGCGTGGGCTTGGCATCGTCGAGCTGCCGCGGCTGACAGCAGAAACCCGGCTCGGTCTGGTGATAGACCACGCCGCCTCCTCCAGCATTGATCGTCTGCCCGCTGCCGTGCAAACCCGATTGTGCGGCATCGGCTTGCCGCTGCACCAGCTGGACTACTCGATGCCTGACGCGCCGGCACGTGTCAGGCTGCTTGCGCGCCTTGCCTGGGGCGACGTTCAACTCGTGGCGGATTGCTTGCCGCAGGACCTTGCGGCGCGGCGATGAAACGCTAATGTAGCTGCCCGGTTGAGCGGGCATTCCCGGGCAGGGGCGCCCCCTTTGGTTCACGCGTGGCTGGCAGGCATGGTTGCATGATCGGATTGGTTCTGGTGTCACACGGCAGGCTCGCCGAGGAGCTGTTCAATGCGCTTGTGCACGTGGTCGGGCCACAGCAGCAGATCGCCGTCATCGGCATCGAACCCAATGACGACGGCGATCAGCGCCGCCGGGACATTCTCGCCGCCATCCGCGATGTGAACTCTGGCGACGGCGTCATCGTGGTCACCGACATGTTCGGCGGCACGCCGTCCAATCTCGCCATATCGGCCATGGACGACGGCGACATAGAGGTGCTGGCCGGCGCCAATCTGCCGATGCTCGTCAAGCTGGCCAGCGTGCGCGCCACCCAGCCGTTGCGCAAGGCTGCTGAGGAAGGCCAGAACGCCGGCCGCAAGTACATCAACCTCGCCGGCAGCCTGCTGGGCAAATGAGCGTCACCCGCGAACTCGAGATACTGAACCAGCGCGGGCTGCATGCCCGCGCCTCTGCGAAATTCGTCAAATGCGTCGAGGAATTCGATGCAAACGTCACCGTTTCGCATGATGGCCAGACCGTACCCGGAACGTCGATCCTCGGGCTGATGATGCTCGCTGCCGCCAAGGGTACCATCGTTACGGTCACCACAGAAGGCCCAGACGCAGACGAGGCCATGGCCGCGATAACGGCGATGCTCGCCGACCGCTTCGGCGAAGATCGCGAAGACGAAACGGCAAACACATAAAGATTCTTTTATATCTACATTGCCCTCGCGCCATGCGGCTGCTATAGAGCGCCGCAACCGATCAATCACGTCAATTCGCGATCAGGACGCTTCAGCCCATGACGAAGTTCACCGACTACGCCGTCGCCGACATCTCACTGGCAGACTATGGCCGCAAGGAAATCACCATCGCCGAGATGGAAATGCCGGGCCTGATGGCCGTGCGGGAGGAATACGGCAAGACCCAGCCCCTGAAGGGCGCACGCATTGCCGGCTCGCTGCACATGACCATCCAGACGGCGGTGCTGATCGAGACGCTGGTGGCGCTGGGCGCCGAAGTGCGCTGGGCATCGTGCAACATTTTCTCGACCCAGGATCATGCTGCCGCCGCCATTGCCGCAGCCGGCATTCCGGTGTTCGCCCACAAGGGTGAAACGCTGCAGGAGTACTGGGATTTCGCCGACAAGATTTTCGACTGGCCGAACGGCGAAACCGCCAACATGATCCTCGACGATGGCGGCGATGCAACCATGTACATCCTGGTGGGTGCCAAGGCGGAGAAGGACATCTCCGTGCTCGACAATCCGGGCAACGAGGAAGAGGAAATCTTCTTCGCCACCATTCGCAAGCGCATGGAGCGCGATCCGGGCTTCTTCGCCCGCGCCCGCGCGGCCATCAAGGGCGTTTCCGAAGAAACGACCACCGGCGTGCACCGCCTCTACGAACTGGAAAAGAAGGGCGAACTGCCGTTCCCGGCCATCAACGTCAATGACAGCGTGACCAAGTCGAAGTTCGACAACAAGTATGGCTGCCGCGAATCCCTCGTGGATGCCATCCGCCGCGGTACCGACGTCATGATGGCCGGCAAGGTTGCCATCGTGTGCGGTTACGGAGACGTGGGCAAGGGCTCGGCCCAGTCACTCGCCGGTTCCGGCGCGCGCGTGCTGGTCACCGAGATTGACCCGATCTGCGCCCTGCAGGCCGCCATGGACGGCTTCGAGGTCGTCACGCTGGACGACGACATCGAGCGTGCCGACATCATCGTCACCGCCACCGGCAACAAGGACATCCTGACCGTGGACCACATGCGCCGCGTCAAGGACATGGCCATCGTGTGCAACATCGGCCACTTCGACAACGAGATCCAGGTGGCGGGCCTGAAGAACTTCAAGTGGACCAACATCAAGCCGCAGGTCGACATGATCGAATTTCCCAACGGCAAGCGCATGATCCTGCTGTCTGAAGGCCGCCTGGTGAACCTCGGCAACGCAACGGGCCACCCGAGCTTCGTGATGTCGGCCTCGTTCGCCAACCAGACGCTCGCCCAGATCGAGCTATGGACCAAGGGCGACGAGTACAAGAACTCGGTCTATGTGCTGCCCAAGCACCTCGACGAGAAGGTTGCTGCACTTCACCTGGCCAAGGTGGGCGCCAAGCTGACCAGGCTGTCGCCGGCGCAGGCCAAGTACATCGGCGTGACCGTGGAAGGTCCGTTCAAGCCCGATACCTATCGCTACTAGGTTGCCGGCGCCGGCATTGCCCCGGCTCGCCAATCCACAATCACCGCCTGCCCGCAACAAACAATTGCAGGCGGGCGGTGTGCATTTTGGCCGCCAGAGGCTATACATTTCCCTGGCGGTGAGAGCGTTGATTCGCACTGGCTGGCAGCATCTGCGCCAGCCCACGCCGAGAGTGTGTCTGCGTCAGTATCGGAAATTGAACAGCGGGGGCTGTACCAGGGGGTCGGACGCGCCTTGCAGGGCATGCGCTACAGACAGGTGACTACCGTCATTGCAGCGGCAGCAGGCATGCTTGCTGCGCCTGCGGTCGTGCGCGCGGAATCCGCCATGAACCAGGTCCGTCAGGCGCTCGATGGCCAGGACGGCAGCTATGCGATGGTCACGCTGCTGTTGTCGGCCATCATCGTGCTGTGGGCCTTCATTTCAGTGCGCCGGCTGAATTCCTTGCGAACCCGCGACAGTGCGCGCATCGCCATGCTCGAGGGCGAGCTCAACGAGGCGGAAGCCGTCATAAATTCAGAGCCCAGCCTGCTTTTCATCTGGCGGGGCGACGGGACGCGCCCGGACAAGGTCGCCGGTGATCTGCGCGGCACGATCAGGCTCGGCGTGGAACCGGACAAGTACTACGACCTTGATGCGTGGCTGGATGATGAATCCGCAGCAGCGGTTGGCGAAGCATTGCTGGCGCTGCGCCAGGCCGGTACCGCCTTCAACATCGGGCTGAAGACGCGGGCCGGCGAACTGGTGGAGGCCGACGGGCGCGCAGCCGGTGGCGTGGCCACCATGCGCATCCGTCCGCTTGCCGGCGAGCGCCGCGACACCAAGGAGCTGATGTTCGATGCCCGCCGGCTCGGCAAGCAGGTGGAGAGGCTGAGCGCCGTACTCGACCAGGCACCGTTCCCGATCTTTCTGCGCGATGACGACGGCAGGCTTGTCTGGGTCAACCAGAGCTACATGCAGGCCGTCGAGCACAACGACATCGACGAAGTCGTCGAGCGCAACATTCCGCTGATCGGACAGGATGCGTTCAAGCCTGCAGGCGATCCGGCGGAGGATGGCCACCGTGTCCTGCGCGGTCCCGCCGTGGTCAATGGCACCAAGCGGATGCTGGAGCTCTATGAGGTGCCGTTCGGCAAGAACACCGCCTGCTTCGCCCTCGACATGACCCGGCTGGAAGACACCCGCAAGGAGCTGGACCGGCAGACCCGGTCGCATGCCAACACCCTCAACAAGATCACCAGCGGCATCGCCACCTATGGCCCGGATCAGAGGTTGAGCTTCTACAATTCGGCGTTCGTGCAATTGTGGGGGTTTGACAGCAAGTGGCTCGACAGCAGGCCCAGCCATGGCGAAATCCTTGACCGCCTGCGCGAGGAACGCAAGTTGCCGGAGCAGGCAAACTACCGCACCTGGAAGAAGGAACAGCTTGCCTCCTACGAGCGTCTGGATACGGCAGAGGAGCTGTGGCACCTGCCCGACGGGCGGTCCTTGCGCGTGGTTTCCGAACAGCCCCGCTCCGGCGAGGTTTCAGTGCTCTACGAGGATGTTTCCGAGAAGATACAGCTTGAAAGCCGCTACAACGAGCTGATTGGCGTCCAGCGCGAAACCATCGACAACCTGCACGAAGGCCTCGCCCTGTTCGGCACCGATGGCTGCCTCAAGCTGTTCAACCCTGCTCTGAGCCGGTTCTGGCAACTCGACGAGGCCTTCCTGGAAACCCGGCCCCACGTGGTCGAGGTGTTCCAGCACTGCGCGACCCTGATGCCCGACCCGCACATGTGGTCGGAAGTCAAGCTCGCCGTCACCTCGCTGTCCGACAGCCGCCGCCACCTGCAGGACCGGCTGACCCGCCCCGACGGCATGGTGCTGGACTACAACGTGGTGCCGCTGCCCGATGGCAACACCCTGATCACTTATCTCGACGTGACCGCGAGCGCCGGCATCGAGCGCGCACTGCGCGAACGCAACGAGGCGCTGGAGGCAGCCGACAGGCTCAAGACCGGCTTCATGTCCAACGTATCCTACGAACTGCGCACGCCGCTCAATTCTATTCTCGGCTTCGCGTCCATGCTGTCTGCCGGGATTGCCGGTGAACTGAAACCCAAGCAGGCGGAGTACGTGGCCGACATCCAGTCCTCATCGAACGATCTGCTCACCGTCATCGACGCCATCCTCGACCTGACCAGCATCGATGCCGGCGCGATGGAGCTGAAGCTGGATGACATCCAGGTCGAAGGGCTTCTGTCGGAGGTCGCAAACGAGTTTGCCCGCCGCATCGACGAGCGCGATCTGACGCTCAACATCGAGATCGCCGAGGACGCCGGGATGCTGCGGGCGGACCGCCGCCGCCTGGCCCAGACGCTCAGCCACCTTCTGTCCAACGCCATCGGGTTCTCGCCGAAGGGCGCGACCATCCGCATGGGCGGCCGGCGCGATGGCGACGACGTGCTGCTCTGGGTTGCCGACAATGGCCGCGGCATGGACCCGGAATTCCAGAAAAAGGCATTCGAACGCTTCAATTCGCGCCCTGCCTCCGGCGGCCATCGCGGGCCCGGTCTCGGGCTTGCCCTCGTCAAGAGTTTCGTCGAGCTGCATGGCGGCTCGGTGCGTCTGATGTCGAGGTTGTCCGAGGGCACCACCGTCATCTGCCGCCTGCCTGCCGCCGGTCCGCGCGAGGCATCGCCTCCGCCGCAGCCGGAGGTTCGCGACAATGCCGCTCAGCCACAGGCCGCCACCGGGAGCTGAGCCGATGGCAGACCACGATACCGCCCCCGGTCGCGCCATGACGCGGACCATTGAACTACCCGATGAGGCCGCCAGCATTGCCTTCGCCACCGCTCTGGCGATGATACTGCGTCCGGCCGATCTGATCCTGCTCGAAGGTGATCTTGGCGCCGGCAAGACCACGATTGCCCGCGCACTTGTCCGGGCCGTCGCCAATGATCCGGAGCTTGAGGTGCCAAGCCCCACTTTCACGCTGGTACAACCTTATGACCTGCCTGGCCTCGTCATCTCGCACATGGATTTCTATCGACTGGAAGACTCCCATGAAGTGGCAGAACTCGGCCTCGATGATGCGCTGGAAAATGGAGCCGTCATCATCGAGTGGCCGGAGCGGGCCAAGGCCATGCTGCCGGCAGGCGGTCTGGTGATCAGGCTGGCAGAACAGGGCGAGGGCCGCGTCGCGCACGTCGCGGCGCCGGATGCGGACTGGTTGGAGCGTCTCGACAGAATGGCAGCAGTAGACCGGTTTCTTGAGCAGGCAGGCTGGGCTTCGGCGCGCCGCATCCGTATCCCCGGCGATGCATCGTCGCGCCGTTATGAACGCCTTGCAGGCGGTCCCGAAGGTGCGTGCGGCCTGCTTATGGACATGCCCGCCCGGCCAGATGGGCCGCCGGTGCGTGACGGGAAGCCCTACAGCCGCATCGCCAATCTCGCCGAGGACATTCGCGCCGTCGATGCGGTAACGGCAGGACTGCTTGCACAGGGCCTGTCTGCGCCGCGCATTTACGCCATCGACATCACCAACGGACTGGCCGTGATCGAGGACTTCGGGAGCGCGTCGTTCAACAGCTTCGTGCGCGACGGCATGGACATCTCGGAGCAACTCACCGCGGCGGTGGAGCTGCTGGCTGAAATGGCGGTACGCGACTGGCCGCATGCAGCAGCCCTATCGGACGGGTTGCAGTACCAGTTCGCGCCATATGACCGCAATGCCCTGATGATCGAGGCGGAACTGTGCCTCGACTGGTACTGGCCGTATCTGACCGGCGGATCCCCGGACGACGGCGTGCGGGCCGGTTTCATAGCAGCCTGGGACGAAGTCCTACCGCTCGCCGTGGCAGATGATCCGGTCTGGGTGCTGCGCGACTTCCATGTCGACAACCTGTTCTGGCTGCCCGAGCGGGAAGGCGTGGCCCGGGTTGGCCTGATCGACACGCAGGACTGCGTGTTGGGTCATCCGGCCTACGATCTTGCCTCGCTGTTGCTGGACGTGCGCGTCACGTTTCCGAAGCAGGTGTCGGATGACTATCTCGACGTTTACTGCGCGCTGCGTGGTGCAACCGAAGACGGCTTCGATGAGGCGTCGTTCCGCCAGGCCTACGCGATACTGGGCGCCCAGCGGGCCACCAAGATTCTCGGCATCTTTGCCCGGCTCGCCAAACGCGACGGCAAGCCCGGCTATCTGCGTTTTCTCCCGCGCACCAGCGAGGTGCTGGAAATCTGCCTCGGGCACCCGGCCCTCAGGCCGGTGAAGCTCTGGTTCGAGCAGCATTTGCCAGCGCGGATGCGCGACCGGGGGCCGGCATGACCGGGCGCGCCGCCATGATGCTGGCAGCAGGCCTCGGCACGCGCATGCGGCCGCTCACGCTCTCCAGGACCAAACCGCTGATCGAAGTGGCCGGACGCTCACTGATCGACCGCGGCATGGATGCGCTGGAACGCGCTGGCGTTGAACTCGTCGTGGTCAACAAGCACTACCTGCCGGACCAGATCGAGGCCTGGGCGAAGGCCCGCACCGGCCCGCGCATCGTGGTGCAGGACGAAAGCGATCTGATTCTCGATACCGGCGGCGGTGTTGCCCATGCGCTGCCGTTGTTGGGGGATGAGCCATTCTTCGTTCTCAATTCGGACTCGTTCTGGGTGGACGGACCTGTCCCGACGCTGGAGCGGATGCGGTCGGCATGGGACGGCGCGAAGATGGATTGCCTGCTGCTGCTGGCGGCCAAGTCCCGTTCGGTCGGGTTTGACGGTCCTGGCGACTTCGACATCGACGAGGCAGGCCGTCTTGCCCGGCGCACGGGCGATACGGCGGAGCTGATCTATGCCGGCGCCTACCTGGTTCATCCGCGCCTGTTCGCCGGTGCGCCGCAAGGCGTGTTCTCCATGAACGTGCTTTGGAACCGCGCCATCGCTCAAGGCCGCCTGTTCGGCATCGAGCATGACGGCTGGTGGCTGCACGTCGGCACGCCGGATGCCATTGCGCTGGCGGAAGCCAAGCTTGCCGGGCTCGGATGCCCATGACGGATGGAGTGAAGCCCGCTGTCCTGACAATTCCGCCGGACGTTGCTTTCCTGCCGGCACTGGTAAAGGCGGTGCTGTCGGGCCGTCTGTCGGCCGGCGTGGCGCCGGACGGGCTGGAACTCAGCCGCTGGACCATACTGCTGCCCACCCGACGCGCCGTGCGGGCGTTGCGCGAGGCTTTCATCGAGGCTGGCCCGGGCGGTGCGAGCCTGTTGCCGGTTATCAGGCCGCTTGGCGACGTGGACGAGGACGAGATCGCCATCACGGGCGAGTTCGAGGATCTCGATCTGCCGCCTGCCGCCAACGCCATCGAACGCCAGTTTCTGCTTGCACGCCTAGTGCGGGAATGGGCCGATGCAAACCCTGGCAGCCTTGCCGCCCGCGCCGTCTCGGCATCCATGTCGCAGGCGCTGCGCATGGCCACCTCTCTGATGCAGCTGATCGACAGCCTCGATACCGGCGAAATCAGCGTAGCTGATGTGCCCGCGTTGCTGGAGGCCGACCCCGAACTGCCTGCCCACAGTGAGGACGCCCTCAGTTTCCTGCGCATCATCGCGAGCGAATACCCGAAGGCCATGCGCGCGGCAGATAGGCTGGGGCCTCAGGAGCGCCGCTCGCGGCTGTTGGGCATGGAAGCCGAACGGCTCGCCGCCAATCCGCCCGCTGCGCCGGTCATTGCCGCAGGCTCGACCGGTTCGCTGCCGGCAACGGCGCACCTGCTCAAGGTTGTATCGAGGCTGCCGCGAGGTTGCGTGGTGCTGCCGGGTCTCGACAGGCAACTCGATGAGCCGAGCTGGCAGGAGCTGGATGAACAGCACCCGCAGTTCGGCATGCGCGAGCTGCTCAGAGTGCTCGAGGTCACGCGGGAAGACGTCATCGAGCTCTCCCACGTTCAGCGCCGCGAGGATGGCGCGGCGCGCGAGGCGCTTGCCAGCGAGATCATGCGCCCCGGCGCAACGACTCACCTGTGGAAGGACGTGTCAGGCAAGGCCGGCGTATTGCAAAAGGCATGTGAAGGCATCACCTGGCTTGAAGCACCGGAGATGCGCGAGCAGGCCCTGATGATCGCGCTGTCCATGCGCAAGGCACTTGAGGAGAACCGTCGCTGTGCGCTGGTCACGCCGGACCGCAACCTCGCCAAGCGCGTATCGGCCGAGCTGGCCCGCTGGAACATCCACGTCGATGACAGCGCCGGCGAGCCGCTTTCGATGCATCCGCAGGGCATCTTCTTCGAGCTCGTGGCTGCCGCGGTCCGCTCCGATGCCCAGCCAGAACACGTCGCCGCATTGCTGGGCCATCCGCTGACCGGCAACGGAATTGCACCGGGCGATGATCCCGGGCGGCTTGCCCGGGAACTTGAGGTCGTCCTGTTCCGGCAGGTCCTGGAGGGCCACCGGCTGGATCGCATTGGTGACCGCCTCGTCATCGCCCGCCGGCTGGCCGCCGACCGGCATGCCCATCTATCGGTCCGCCGCCTCGCGACCGACGAAAGATGGCGGCATATCGCCGACTATACCGCGCGCATCGAGGCGCTTTTCGCCCCTCTCGTGGAGCTGGCACGGGGAGATGTGGAACACCCGCTCGAGACGTTGCTGGTCACCCACATCCGCACTGCCGAGGCGCTGGCCGCCACGGAAGAGGGCAGCCCGGACCGGCTATGGACCGGCGAGGCGGGCACGGCGCTTGCTGGCCTTCTGCGCGAACTGCTCGATCATGCCGCCGCTGCTCCGCCGATGCGCTTTGCCGACTATTGCATCTGGATTGCGGATGCGCTGCTGCGCGTGCCGGTGCGGCGCCGTTTTCCGCTACACCCCAGGCTTTCCATCCTCGGCTTGCTGGAAGTGCGTCTGGTGCAGCCCGAGGTTGTCATCCTCGGCGGTCTCAACGAAGGTACGTGGCCCGCAACTGCAGACCCCGGGCCCTGGTTGTCGCGCCATCAGCATGGTCTCGTGAACCTGCAACTGCCGGAGCGAAGGCTTGGCCTTGCCGCCCACGACTTCGTCCAGTGCCTCTGCGCGCGCGACGTCAAGCTTGCCTGGACCCGAAAGGCTGGCGGCACGCCCGTGGTGCCCTCGCGCTGGCTCTTGCGGCTGAAGGCGGTGCTGGAGGCCGCCGGTCTCAAGGCCGTGGCGAAGCCTGACGGCATGATGCTCGCGATAGCCAGCAGGCTTGATGAGCAAGGCGATGCGAACCGGTTGCCACCCGAGGCTCCAGCGCCGAAGCCGCCGGTCGAGGCGCGCCCGAAGCGGTTGTCTGTCACCCGCGTTGCCCGGCTGCTGCACGATCCGTACTGGGCCTATGCGTACTACGTGCTGGGCCTGCAGCCCCTGCCACCGCTGGGCCAGAGGCTCGGCCCGCGCGAGCGCGGCCAGCTGGCGCACAAGGTGCTGGAGCGCTTCTGCCGCCAGTACCCGGCTGACATGCCGCCTGATGCGGCGGACCTTCTCAAGGCCATCGCAAGTGAGGAAGCCGTAACCGCCATTGCCGACCCCGCGGTGCGCGCCATCTGGTTGCCGCAGCTCAACCGGGCAGTCGAGTGGTTCGCCGCCGCCGATGCTGAATTGCGAGCCAACACGTCCCGCATCCATGTCGAGGTCGAGGGCAAGCTGGAAGTGCCGGTTGCCGGCGAGACGTTTGCTCTCACCGCGAAGGCCGACCGGATCGACGAACTCGACGATGCCGTGTCTGGCCGCATCATCGACTACAAGACGGGCGATGCCAGCTTCTCCGGCAAGACGGCAAAAGACTATTCCCCCCAGCTTGATCTCGAAGGCTGGATGCTGGCCGAAGGCGCCTTCAACGGCATTGGCAAGCTCATTGCGACCGAGCTCATGTACATCCGCGTGTCGGGCGGCCAGCCTGCCGGTGATATCAAGCGGCCACGGGACAAGTATCCGGCGGACCAGCGCATCAGCGACGCGCGCAACGGCTTCCGCCAGCTGATGGCCAGCTACCAGCGGCCCGAGCGTGGCTACCCCGCCCGCACCGGCGCCGAGGCCTGGAACCGCCTGTCCGACTACGACCATCTCTCGCGCTGGCGAGAATGGGGCCTCGGCCGCGATGGCGATGAAGCAGGGGGCGATGAATGAGCACGCCGTGGCCCGCTGAAAAGGTCAAGGCCGAAGCCTCGCGCGAGCAGCACAAGGCGTCGAGCCCGCTGGTGTCTGCTTTTGTGTCGGCCAACGCCGGAGCGGGCAAGACCCACGTACTCGTGGGCCGCGTCATCCGGCTGATGCTGGAAGAGGTGGAGCCTGAGCGCATCCTCTGCCTCACCTACACCCGCGCTGCCGCTGCCGAAATGTCGAGCCGCCTGTTCGACACCTTGTCGGAATGGATCGCCATGCCCGACGAGGAACTCATCTCGAAGATCCATCGCACCATCGGTCACGTGGAATTCAGGCTTGAGAAGCTCGACCTTGCCCGCCGCCTTTTCACTCGCGCGCTGGAGACGCCGGGCGGCCTCAAGGTGCAGACCATCCACGCCTTCTGCGAACGCCTGCTGCAGCGCTTCCCCGTCGAGGCGGGCATCATGCCGGGCTTCGATGTGCTTGATGACACGGCGGGCCGTGAGCTGCTGGACGAGGCGCGTGCGCGCGTGCTCGCCGATGGGACCCCGGGACTTGCGGCTTGCGTCGAGACGGTGGTCAACCATGCCTCGGAGCAGACGCTGGTGGATTTGCTGGCAGTGCTCGTCGCGCAGCGCGGCAAGCTCTTGCCGTTTGCATCTAGCAACCACTTCCCGGAGTTGCGCGCCCGGCTCAACATGAAGCTGGACGTCGACGATGCGGATGATCCTGATGCCATCCGGCGCGACTTCGTGCGGGATGCCGACTGGCGCGGGTTGGCCGATGTGGCGGAGCAGCTGCGGGAGTTCTCAAATAAGACCAATGATGCGCAGGCTACCGCTATCCAGGCTGCGCGCCATGCCTCAACTCCCGATCAACAGTTCACTCTTGCGGCAGTGTTTCTCCTGACCGCCGACGGCAAGCCGAGACAACCGGGTGGGTTGATGACGTCGAAGTGTGCCGGCAAGTACCCGGAGGCACTCCAGCTCCTGCTCGACACCCAGTCCACTTACATTGCAGCCAACAACCGCATCAAGTCGCTCAGCGTGCGCGATGCCACCGAGGCCATCGTGGCGGTCGCTCTGGCCGTCATCGCCCAGTACGAGATCCTCAAGCAGGAGGCCTCGGCCTATGACTACGCCGACCTGATCGGCCGGACCAACGACTTGCTGAACAAGCGCGAGGCTGCCGCCTGGGTGCTCTACAGGCTCGACCGCGGACTTGATCACATCCTGATCGACGAGGCCCAGGACACCAGCCCCGAGCAGTGGGACATCGTCGATGCCATCGCCGAGGAATTCTTTTCCGGCGAAGGTGCGCGCACAGGCGTTGGCCGCACCATGTTCGCCGTGGGCGACCGCAAGCAGTCGATCTACTCTTTCCAGGGCGCCGATCCGGCCATCTTCGAGGAGCGGCTCGATGCATACCGCGCAAAGGTAGCCGCGGCGGAAGGCAAGTTCGAGGACGTCGGCCTGCTGACCTCGTTCCGGTCTTCCACCGCCGTGCTGGAAGCGGTGGACAAGGTGTTCTCCTACGAGGACGTGGCCAAGGGTGTGGTGCCTGAAGGCGGCGATCCCGTGCAGCACAAGCCGAGCCGGCTCGATGCGGAGGGGCTTGTCGAGGTCTGGGAGATCGAGCGCCAGCCCGGGTCGGACAATCCGGACCCGTGGAATGTCGACGGGGAGCATGAAGCCGGCGCGGTGGACGGGCCGGCCAATGTGAGGCTCGCACGCCGCATTGCGCGCACCATCAAACGCTGGCTTGATAAGGACAAGCCGGAGCTGCTTGCGCCCGGTGTGCCGGTGCGCCCGGAGCACATTCTCATCCTAGTGCGCGAGCGCGCCAGCCTGATGGAGGCCATCGTGCGCGAGCTGAAGGAGGCGCAGGTGCCGGTGGCCGGCGCCGACCGGCTGCGCCTGCTCGAACACATCACCGCCCAGGACCTGATGGCGCTGGGCTGCTTCGCCATGCTGCCGGAATACGACCTGACGCTGGCGAGCCTGCTGAAGAGTCCGCTGCTGTCGCGCGACGATGGCGAGCGGTTCAACGACGATGACGACCTGTTTGCCTTGGCCCACAGGCGCGGCAACGAGACCCTGTGGGCAAGGCTGCATGACGCTGTTGCAGCAGGCAGGCCATATGCGCAGGCGCTGGCGAGGCTTGAGGCATGGCGGGCCGACGCCGGGCGCACCGGCGTCTACCGCTTCTATTCCGGCGTGATGTCGCGCGACCGCGGCCGAGCCGCCTTTCTCGAGGCCATCGGCCACGAGGCCGGCGAACCGGTCGACGCTTTCCTGCAGCAGTGCCTCGACTATGAGCGCGAGGGCCTGTCCACAATGGCGGGCTTCCTCGCCTGGCTCGAGGCAACCGCGACCAGTCTCAAGCGAGACATGGAGCAGGGCTCGGGCGAGGTCCGCGTCATGACCGTGCACGGCGCCAAGGGTCTTGAAGCGCCCATCGTGTTCCTGCCGGATACATGCTCGAAGCCTGATGGCAAGAAGGTCGACAGCCTGCTGTTTGACGATGACGTGGACGATCTGCCGGTCTGGCGGCTGAAGAAGGACTTCGAGGTCGATTATACGAAAGACCTCAAGGACGACACGCTGGGCAAGCTGATGGAGGAATACAACCGGCTTCTGTACGTTGCCATTACCCGTGCCCGCGACCGGCTCTATGTCTGCGGTTTCAAGAAGTCGAGAAAGACGGACGGCTGGGAGACCGACGAACCGGACGAGGGCACATGGTATCACTCGATCCGCCGGGCGCTGGTGGACAGTGGCGTAGAGGCCTCCGGCGACGAGGGCTCGCGGATCTGGCGCCTCGGCTCAGGCCGGATCGGCGACATCGAGCCGAAAGGCATCATCATAGCCGATGCATCGCCAGAACTTCCTGATTGGGCCATGACGCCTGCGCCGCCGGTTGACCGGCCCGAGCGCTGGCTGGCGCCATCGAAGCTGGCGGACGTTGCCGAAGCCGACGACGGCTGGTCCGGCGAGGTAGCGCTGTCTCCGCTTGCCCCGCGCGAGGACCGCAAGTTCCGCCGTGGCGAACTGGTGCACCGGCTGCTGCAGTCGTTGCCCGGGTTGCCGCCTGCGCAACGCGAATCTGCCGCCCGCCGCTACCTTGCGCGCAACGGCGTGGAAGGCACCGCTCTGGAAGCGACGGTGCGCGAGATCATGCAACTGTTTTCTGATGTCCGCTTCGCCGATGTGTTCTCACCCGACGCCCAGGCCGAGGTACCCGTTGCCGGTCTGGTGGAACCGCCCGAGGCCAGGCGTTTCGGCCTTTCCGGCCAGATCGACCGCCTGCTGGTGACGCAAACTCGCGTGCTGGTGGTCGACTTCAAGACCAACCGGCCGCCGCCCTTGAGCCTTGAAACGGTGCCCGAGGGGTACCTGCGCCAGCTGGCTGCCTATGCCCACCTGCTGTCGCGGCTGTATCCGGGCCGGCAAGTCGAATGTTCGCTGTTGTGGACCGATGCGCCTTCGCTGATGGCCGTGCCTCAGGAGATGCTCGACA
Organism: Alphaproteobacteria bacterium; assembly: GCA_024642465.1. Taxonomy (GTDB): domain Bacteria; phylum Pseudomonadota; class Alphaproteobacteria; order Rhizobiales; family Aestuariivirgaceae; genus Anderseniella. The sequence goes on along the minus strand of JAHEBA010000265.1, from coordinate 69,037 downwards.
GGGCCTGGCGCGCAGCACTGTTCAAAAGCGCGTAACCGCCCCTTCAAGCGGCTTGACCGGCACAAGGGCAATTCCTACTTATCAGGTAACAGAGCAGACACTCAGCAACGAAAGGTTCTCAACATGGCCACAAGCCCTGTAACCGACTCCTCCTTCGAAGACGACGTGCTCAAGTCGGACACCCCGGTGGTGGTGGACTTCTGGGCAGAATGGTGCGGCCCGTGCAAGATGATCGGCCCGTCGCTGGAAGAGCTCTCCAACGAGTTCGGTGGCGACGTGAAGATCGTCAAGATCAACATCGACGAGAACCCCTCGACCCCGTCCAAGTACGGCGTGCGCGGCATCCCGACGCTGATGGTTTTCAAGGCCGGCCAGGTCGCCGCCACCCAGGTTGGCGCAAACCCGAAGGGCAAGATCGCCGACTGGATCAAGTCCTCGATCTGACAGATCGCAGTATGGATTGAACAAGGCCCGGAACAGGTTTCCGGGCCTTTTTCGTTCAGCGCCGCGCGGTGCCGCTGACTTGGCTTGGTGTCTGGCCGCGATGCAACGCCAGCACGTTGCCGGCGAGGTAGAGCGAGCCGCCGATGACCACGCGCGCCGGATTGCCCTGTCCGGTCACCTGACCTGCCAGCCGCACTGCGTCTTCCAGCCCGCGGCAAGCCTGTGCGTCCAGTCCGGCGGCGATGGCCTGTTGCGCCAGTTCAGCGGCCGGAATGGCGTTCTGCTCTCCCGGAATGGTGATGGTCAGCACTTTCTGCACCAGCCCTGCGAACGGCTTGAGATAGCCGTCCGAACGCTTTGTGTTGAGCAGTCCCGTCACCAGCACGAGCGGACGGGGGGCACGTTCGTCGAGGTCAGCCAGAGCGGCCGACACGGCCCGGCCGGCGGACGGGTTGTGACCTCCGTCGAGCCAGATTTCCGTACCCTCCGGCACCAGCGTGTGCAGGTAGCCGGGCTCCAGCAGTTCCATCCGGGCGGTCCACCGGGTGGCCGCAAGACCTTTGGCGATCTCCGCATTGCCGATACGCGCATCGCCGAGCGCCCGCACCGTTGCGATCGCAAGCCCGGCATTGTCGATCTGGAACCGGCCCGGCAATGGCGGCAGGTCAAGGTCGATCAGCGCGGTTTCGTCCTGGTAGACCATGCGGCCATATTGTTCGAAGCACTGGAAGTCCTGGTTGGCAAAAGCCATCACGGCGCCAACCTTCTGCCCCTGCGCCTCAATCGCCTCCCGCGCCTCGTCATGCTGCACCCCGACCAGCGCCGGCACGCGCGGCTTCAGGATGCCCGCCTTCTCGAACGCGATCTTGCCCAGCGTATCGCCCAGGTACTGCTCGTGGTCCATGTCGACCGGCGTGATCACTATGGTCACCGGGCGGGCTATCACATTGGTTGCGTCCAGCCTGCCGCCGAGGCCCACTTCCAGCAGCACGTAATCTGCCGGATGGCGGGCGAATGCCAGCAGGCCCGCCGCCGTGGTGATTTCGAAGAAGGTGATCGGCTCGCCGCCGTTTGCCTCTTCGCATTCTTCCAGCAGCGCCACCAGCATGTCTTCGGGAATGAGCTCGCCGCCACCCGGCCTGCCCAGCCGTATGCGCTCATGGAACTTCACCAGGTGCGGCGAGGTATAGGCATGTACCGAAAGACCCGCGGCCTCGATCATTCCCCGGCAATAGGCCAGCGTTGATCCCTTGCCGTTGGTGCCGGCAATGTGGATCACCGGCGGGAGCCTGTCCTGCGGGTTGCCGAGCTTGTCGAGCAGCCTCCACATGCGGTCGAGCGACAGGTCGATGATCTTGGGGTGCAGCTCGAGCAGCCGCATCAGGATGGCGTCGCTGACGGCCATGCTTTCAGCTTTCGACAGGGGTATCTGCTGGGGCGGCTGGGGCGGGTTCCGGCACTGGCAAAGCCTCCGCCGCCTGTTCCGGAGCCGGTTGCTTCATCAGCATGTGCAGCACCCGCGACAGCGTGGCGCGCAGCTCGTGCCGGTGCACCACCATGTCGACCATGCCGTGATCGCGTAGGTATTCTGCACGCTGGAAACCGTCCGGCAGCTTCTCGCGGATAGTCTGCTCGATGACCCGCGGACCTGCAAAGCCGATCAGGGCGCCGGGCTCGGCAATCTGGATGTCGCCCAGCATGGCGTAGGACGCAGTCACGCCGCCGGTAGTCGGGTGGGTCAGCACCACGACATAGGGCATGCCCGCCTCGCGCAGGCGCTGCACGCCAACGGTGGTGCGCGGCAGCTGCATCAGTGACAGGATGCCTTCCTGCATGCGCGCGCCTCCCGATGCTGCGTACAGCACCAGCGGCATGCGCTTCTCAGCCGCCTCGAACATGGCGGTGATGATGCCTTCCCCGGCGGCCATGCCCAGCGACCCGCCCATGAAGGCGAAATCCTGGACCACCGCCATGGTCTCCAGCCCGTCGATTCTGCCGTGGGCCGCCACGATGGCGTCGCGCCGGTCGGTCTTGGCCCGGGCTTCCTTGAGCCGGTCGCCATACTTGCGCTCGTCACGGAACTTGAGCGGATCCGTGGCCACGTCCGGCAGTTCGATCTCGGTGTACGCGCCGCCGTCAAAAGTGTGCTTCAGGCGCACGTCGGGCGCCATGCGCATGTGGTAGCCGGAACCGGGAATGACGAACTGGTTCGCCTCCAGGTCCTTGTAGAACACCATCTCGCCGGTCTCGGGACACTTGATCCACATGTTCTCCGGCACATCCCGCTTGGTGCCGAGGATGCCGCGGATTTTCGGGCGGACGAAGTTCTTGATCCAGTTCATGGGTACCTTAAGCCTTGGAGCTGCCCTTGCGCACGCCGGCGGCAAGATCGTTGACCAGCGCGGTAACGCTGCTTACCGTCTTGTCCGTCGCCTTGCCGTCCTTGCCGAGGCTGGCCAGCACCGTGCTCACGATGGCAGAACCTACCACGACGCCGTCCGCACCGGCAGCAATGCCTGCAGCCTGCTCGGCGGTCTTCACGCCGAAGCCGACCGCGACCGGCAGGTCCGTGTGCCGCTTGATCCGGCCAACGGCCTCGGTGACCCGGCTGATGTCTGGCGCCTTGGAGCCGGTGATGCCGGTGACCGATACATAGTACACGAAGCCCGAGGTGTTGGTGAGCACCTTTGGCAGCCGCTTGTCGTCGGTGGTCGGCGTCGCCAGGCGGATGAAGTTCAGACCGGCATCCAGCGCCGGGATGCACAGTTCGTGATCCTCTTCCGGCGGCAGGTCCACCACGATCAGCCCGTCCACGCCGGCCTTCTTCGCATCGTCAAGGAAGTGCTCGACGCCGTAGATATAGATCGGGTTGTAATAGCCCATCAGCACGATCGGCGTGGTGTCATCCTGGGCGCGGAACTCGGTGACCATCCTCAGGGTCTTGATCATGTTCTGCCCGGCGTGCAATGCGCGCAAGCTGGATGCCTGGATGGCCGGGCCGTCGGCCATCGGATCGGTGAACGGCATGCCGAGTTCGATCACGTCGGCGCCCGCGCCCGGCAATGCCCTGAGAATGGCGAGCGAGGTGTCATAGTCCGGGTCGCCGGCAGTGATGAACGTTACCAGTGCCGCTCGGCCTTGCTGCTTCAGGTCGGCGAAGCGTTTCTCGATACGGGTATCAGAACTCACAGCTTCACCCCCAGGTGATGTGCGACGGTGAAGATGTCCTTGTCGCCGCGCCCGCACATGTTCATCACCATCAGGTGGTCCTTCGGCTTCTTCGATGCCAGTTCGATCACCTTGGCCAGCGCGTGGCTGGGCTCGAGTGCCGGGATGATGCCTTCCAGCTTGCAGCACAGCTTGAACGCCTCAAGCGCCTCGTCGTCTGTCGCCGAGATGTAGTTCACCCGGCCCACATCGTGCAGCCATGAATGTTCCGGCCCGATGCCGGGATAATCCAGACCGGCGGAAATCGAATGGGCTTCCTCGATCTGGCCGTCGTCGTCCATCAGCAGGTAGGTGCGGTTGCCGTGCAGCACGCCGGGGCGGCCGCCGGTGATCGAGGCTGCGTGCTCGTGCGTGGTGACGCCCTTGCCGGCCGCTTCCACGCCGTAGATCTCGACCGACTTGTCGTCGAGGAACGGATGGAACAGGCCCATGGCGTTGGAGCCGCCGCCGATGGCCGCCACCAGCGAGTCCGGCAGGCGGCCTTCGCGTGCCTGCATCTGGCGCTTGGTTTCCTCGCCGATGATCGACTGGAAGTCCCGCACCATGGCCGGGTAGGGGTGCGGGCCCGCAACGGTACCGATGCAGTAGAAGGTGTTTTCCACGTTCGACACCCAGTCGCGCAGCGCCTCGTTCATGGCGTCCTTCAGCGTCGAGCGGCCGGAGGTGACCGGCACCACTTCGGCGCCCAGCAGCTTCATCCGGAACACGTTCGGCGCCTGCCGCTCCACGTCGGTCGCGCCCATGTAGACGATGCACTCAAGCCCGAAGCGTGCGCATGCAGTCGCCGTCGCCACGCCGTGCTGGCCGGCTCCCGTTTCGGCGATGATGCGCGACTTGCCCATGCGCCGCGCCAGCAGGATCTGGCCCATCACGTTGTTGATCTTGTGCGCGCCGGTATGGTTCAGCTCGTCGCGCTTCATGTAGATCTTGGCGCCGCCCAGGTGCTCGGTCAGCCGCTCGGCGAAGTACAGCGGCGACGGCCGGCCCACATAGTGCTCCAGGAAGTCGTCGAGTTCGGCCGCATACGAAGGATCCTTCCGCGCCGTCGCATAAGCTTCCTCCAGTTCGAGAATGTTCGGCATCAGCGTTTCCGCCACGAAGCGGCCGCCGAAGATGCCGAAGTGACCGGTATCGTCGGGCCCGGTCCGGAATGAATTGGGTGCTGGAGATGTCATCGAATTCCACTTTCCTTACGCACATTCCGCCGGTTTCAACGCTCGATCCACCGGCAATGGAAGGCCTGTTCTACCCGTGCTGCCTCACGGCCTCAATGAATTTGATGATGGCTGCGGCATCCTTTTTGCCGGGTGCGGACTCCACGCCCGAGGACACGTCCACGATCGGTGCGCCCGTATCCTCGATGGCCTGGGCAACGTTGTCCGGATCCAGGCCGCCGGACAGCATGAAATCATGCGTGGTGCCGTCAGCCGACAGCAGCGTCCAGTCGAAGGCGATGCCGTTGCCGCCGGGCAGCGCACCTTCAAGCGTTTCCGGCGCCTTGGCATCGAACAGGATCATCGCCGCAACGCCGGCATAGCCGCGTGCCGCTTCGATGTCCGATGCGTCCCTGACCTTGATGGCCTTGATGACCGGCACCGCGGTGCGGCGGTGAATTTCGGCAATCCGCTCTGGCGTCTCCGAACCGTGCGCCTGGAAGAAGTCGGGCTTCACGCCGGCATTGATCTCGTCGATCAGCTTATCGCTGGCATCGACCACGAGCGCCACCACCTTGGCCCGCCCGCGCGCTTCCGTGGCAAGCGCCTGCGCCACCGGGATGGAGACATTGCGTGGGCTTGGGACATAGAACACGAAGCCGACATAGTCGGCGCCGGCCTCGACGGCGGCACGAACGTGCGCCGGCTCGCTCAGCCCGCAAATCTTCACCTGCACCCGTTCGCTCACGCTGTTACCCCGAGAGCCTGTGCAATGGCGGATGCCGCCGCTGCCGGGTCTTCCGCCTGGGTGATCGGTCTGCCGATCACGAGGATGTCCGCGCCCGCCGCCCGCGCCGCTTCTGGCGTTGCGACGCGCTTCTGGTCCTGCACGTCTACGCCCGCAGGCCGAACTCCCGGCACGACGGTCATGAAGTCTGCGCCACAGGCCTGCTTGATCGAGACGATGTCGTGTGGCGAGCAGACGACGCCATCCAGCCCGGAAGACTTTGCCAGCCTGGCAAGCTTGACAACGGTCACCGCCGTGCTGGCTTCGGGATCAAATCCGGCCGCGTGAATGTCATGATCGGACAGGCTGGTCAGCACCGTGACCGCGATCAGCTTCGCCCGTCCGTCCACGGCCCTTGCAGCGGCCTCCAGCATCGCCGGGCCGCCGGAGGCATGCACGTTGACGATGGCGGGCGCCGGGGCGAGGCTCAGCAGCGAGTTGAGCCCCTGTGCCACGGTGTTGGGAATGTCGTGCAGCTTGAGGTCGAGAAACACCGGCACACCCTCTGCCGCCACCTGCGCATAGCCGTCGCGGCCTTGCGCATAGAACTGCTCCATGCCCACCTTCACCAGCCCCACCTTGCCGCGCAAGGTGCGGGCCAGCCGGGCGGCGTGGGCCGCATCCGGCGTGTCCAGGGCCACGCAGATCGGGTTCGTGAACATGTTTGCTCCGTCAGGCTTGGCCGGTGGTTTCAAACCGGCGGGTACGATATGGCCCGGCTTGGTGTCCGATGCAACCGGATTGCCGCTTGTGCGGCAACCAGACCGGCGATGAAACTGGAAGACCTGCTCAGGCGGCGGGGCCGGGCAGCCGGGTAAGGCCGCCTGCACCGGTGCCGGACTGCGACTTTGCAGACCCGGACTCAGGCGCGTGGGCCTGGGCCTGCCGCGCCTGCTTGCGCCACTTGCCCTGGCGCAGCCAGACCACGGCGCCGCCGACCACGAGACCGATGAAGATGCCGATGAACAGCAACATGAATGCCGGCATGGACAAGGCAAGCCATGGGTCGTCCTTGCTCACCGGATCGAACGACACGGTGATCCAGTGGCGGTTGGCCACGGCAAAGCTGATCAGCAGTACCGCAACCGGTGCGCCGATCGTCCACGATATGATGCGTTTTGCACTCACGCGCCGTTCCCTGATCTGTACATTCGAGGACCACGCAGGCAGGCTGCCCGATCCGTTACACGGCTAGTCGTCGTCGCCGCTGTCCGTGCCGCCGTTCAGCCGTTCGCGCAGTTCCTTGCCGGTCTTGAAGAACGGCACCCGCTTGGCGTCGACCGGAACCGGATCGCCGGTGCGCGGGTTGCGGCCCATGCGGGCATCGCGCTGCTTCACCGAAAAGGCGCCGAAGCCACGAAGTTCCACCCTGTTGCCTTCGGCCATGGCCTGGATGATCTCGTCAAAGATCGTATTCACGATCCGCTCGACATCCCGCTGGAACAGGTGCGGGTGCCGCATGGCTATTTCCTGGATCAATTCAGACTTGATCATTTAGGTCTTGTCCCCTCATGCGTGGCTGCAACGACGCGCAATTACCTGCAACCAAACTTCCCGCCAAAAGTCAGCTCGCCAGCATCCACGCCCTCTCTTTACCTGAGATCAGGGTGCCAAAGCGCCAATAGCCCGTCAAGTCTAACAGACTCGCGTGAAATCGTGTCCACAAGCCCCGGAAATCCGAGCCAATTTGCCACCGTCCGCAGGCCGAAAATCCCGAGGCTGCCGGTTGCGGACTCTGCCTCGGGCTTCCAGTCCACGGCCTTCATGCCGGCCGGAATCTTGTGCTCCTTCTCCAGCCATTCACGCGCCTGCTCCTCGCCGCCCAGCGCGTCGACCAGCTTGACGTCGAGCGCCTGGCGGCCGGTGAACACGCGCCCGTCCGAGATCAGCGCCATCTGCTGCGGGTTCAGCCCGCGGCGCACCTTCACCAGCCCGGTGAACCAGTTGAAGCTGTCGCGGATCATCGCGTCGGTGACGGCGATGGCCTTTTCGCTCGGCTCGTCGAACATGTTGGGTTCGGCCTTGAGTTCGCCGGACTTGCGCTCCTGGAACTTGATGCCGAGCGTGTTCAGCAGCTCTTTCACCTGTGCCCACTGGAAAATCACGCCGATCGATCCGGTGATGGTGTTGCCGCGCGCCACGATGTGGTCTGCGCCGATGGCGGTGATGTAGCCGCCCGACGCCGCAACAGTGTCCATCACGGCAACCACCGGCCTGTCCTTGCCGATGGCGCGCAGGCGTTCATAGATCGCCTCGGACCCGGCGGTCGTGCCGCCGGGGCTGTCGATGTGCACCATCAGCGCCTTGACGTGCTTGGCTTCCTCGATTTCCTTGAGCATTTTCAGGGTCTTGGTGTCACCCGTGATCATGCCCTCCACACGGATGCGCGCCACGTGGTCGGACTGCTTGCCGAGGTCGAAGCCACCAGCCGAGCCGCCGGCCCAGGTGATGGCGATCAGCGCGATGGCGCCGAGAACCAGCGCCAGGGCGCGCCAGAAGCTGATGCGGCTGCGCATCTTGCGGCGGGCTATGAGCGTGTCTGCATCCAGCGGCATTGGTCTCTCCTGAGCGTGGAATCGTGGCGGAACCTGATGAAATTCCGCATGTCGCCGCTTTTATATCGATAGAATTCATGGCGGCAAAATGAAACCGGCCGGCCCCTTGTTACAGGCGCCGGCCGGTGACGTCTATTCGAGATCGGAAAGACAGGCTTACTTGTCGCCGTCTTCCTTGGCCTTGTTCAGGGCCGCACCCAGGATGTCGCCCAGCGATGCGCCCGAGTCGGACGAACCGTACTGCTCGACGGCTGCCTTCTCCTCGGCGATTTCCAGCGCCTTGATCGACAGGCCGATCTTGCCCGAGTTCTTGTCGAACTGGGTGACGCGGGCGTCCACCTTCTCGCCGACCGCAAAGCGCTCGGGCCGCTGTTCGGAGCGGTCGCGGGCAAGGTCGGAGCGGCGGATGAAGGCCGTCAGGTCGGTGCCTGCAACCTTCACCTCGATGCCGTTTTCCTGCACTTCGGTAACTTCGCAGGTGACGGTGGCGTTCTTGCGCACGCCGCCGGCGGAAGCGCTTTCAGCCGGCGAGCCGCCAAGCTGCTTGATGCCGAGGGAGATGCGTTCCTTGTCCTGGTCCACGTCCAGCACGACCGCCTTGACGACGTCGCCCTTGGAATATTCCTGGATCACTTCCTCGCCGGGGCGATTCCAGTCTAGGTCGGACAGGTGCACCATGCCGTCGACATCGCCTTCCAGACCGATGAACAGACCGAACTCGGTGATGTTCTTGATCTCGCCCTCGACCAGCGTGCCGGACGGATAACGCTCGGCAAACGAGGCCCACGGGTTTTCGGTGGTCTGCTTGAGGCCCAGCGACACGCGGCGCTTGGCCGGATCCACTTCCAGCACCTCGACTTCGATCTCTTCCGAGGTCGACACGATCTTGCCGGGGTGGACGTTCTTCTTGGTCCAGCTCATTTCGGAAACGTGGACGAGGCCTTCGATGCCTTCTTCCAGTTCCACGAATGCGCCGTAGTCGGTGATGTTGGTCACGCGGCCCTTGACGCGCATGCCGAGCGGGTACTTCGCTTCCACGCCGTCCCACGGATCGCTTTCAAGCTGCTTCATACCCAGGCTGATGCGCTGGGTTTCCGGGTTGATCTTGACGATTTGCACCTTGACGGTCTGGCCAACCGACAGCACGTCGGTCGGATGGTTGACGCGCTTCCACGAAATGTCGGTGACGTGCAGCAGGCCGTCGATGCCGCCCAGGTCCACGAATGCGCCGTAGTCGGTGATGTTCTTGACAACGCCTTCCACGACCTGGCCTTCGGCGAGGTTCTGCACCAGTTCCGAACGCTGTTCGGCGCGGGTTTCTTCCATGATGGCGCGGCGCGAGACAACGATGTTGCCGCGGCGCTTGTCCATCTTCAGGATCTGGAACTGCTGGGGGATGTTCATCAGCGGCGTCACGTCGCGCACCGGACGGATGTCGACCTGCGAGCCTGGCAGGAACGCCACGGCGCCGCCGAGGTCGACCGTGAAGCCGCCCTTGACGCGGCCGAAGATCACGCCGTCGACGCGCTCATTGTCTTCGAACGACTTCTCGAGACGGACCCACGCTTCTTCGCGGCGAGCCTTGTCGCGCGACAGAACCGCTTCGCCCATCGCGTTCTCGATACGATCGAGGAACACTTCCACTTCGTCGCCGACCTTAAGGTCGTTTTCCTGGCCTGGCGAACGGAATTCGCGCAGCGCCACGCGGCCTTCGGTCTTCAGGCCCACGTCGATGATGGCGAGGTCGTTCTCGATGGCAACGATCTTGCCTTTTACGACGCTGCCTTCAGCATTGGTTTCTTCGTTGAAGCTCGCATCGAGCATAGCCGCGAAGTCGTCGCGGCTCGGATTCAGGGTGCTGGTTTCAGCCATGTACAAACCTTCTCTCGATCAACAAATATGCTTGGCCCACGGAAATTCCCGCAGGACATCCCGCTTTGCACTTATGGCCTGGCCGGAAATGGCAGGCTGGGTTGGGCAGCGCGGGCACCAAACACTCGATGTTCCGGAACATCGGCAAACGGCAGCGCGCCTGTCGTTCCAGGCACTTGTGGCGCGGTGCAAGAATGCGATGTCCAGAAACAAATGAAGGGGCTTGTCTGCCTTCAGGCAGAACGCCCCCGCTCACGTAAAACGCCCTCGATAAGGTCAAGTGCGGCCTGGAACGCGGCTTCTATACCCAATTCCGTCGTATCGAGCAAGTGAGCGTCGGCCGCAGGCACGAGCGGCGCCACGGCGCGGCCGCTGTCGCGCTCGTCACGCCGCCGGATGTCGGCAAGCACTTCTTCATAGGAAATGTCCTCGCCGCGGCCAGCGTGTTCGAGATGCCGGCGCTGGGCACGGGTTTCCGGCGCGGCGGTGATGAATAGCTTGGCGTCCGCATCGGGGCAAACGACGGTGCCGATATCGCGTCCGTCCAGCACTGCGCCCGGCAGCTTCGAGGTCACCGTGCGCTGCAGGTCGAGCAACGCCGTGCGTACTGCCGGAATGGCGGCAACCTTCGACGCGGCCTCGCTCGCGCCGGGGGTGCGCAGCTGTTCGTCGGTGAACCGGGCGGGGTCAAGCGCCTGTGCCGCATGCACTGCCGCGGCCTCGTCTGCCGGGTCGCCGCCCGCAAGCATCACCGCAAGCGCCGTTGCGCGATACAGTGAGCCGGTGTCGAGATAGGCAAGGCCGTAGTGCGCGGCGAGCCTGCGCGCCAGCGTGCCCTTGCCCGAGGCGGCCGGTCCGTCCACGGCGATCACCAGTGGCGTAGCGGTGGCCGCCGCCATCAGCCGGCATCCTCGAAGCGGGCGCCGAGGCCTTCCATGAAGCGGCGGTAACCGGGAAAGCTGGTCGCCATAACGTTGCCGTCGTCCACCGTCACCGGTTCGGCGCTGCCGAGCCCCATGACCAGGAACGACATGGCGATGCGGTGGTCGAGGTGGGTGATGACGGTGCCGCCGCCTTGCGCCTTGCCCGCCCCGCCGGTCACTTCCAGCCAGTCGTCGCCGGTCTCGCACGCAACGCCGTTTGCCTTCAGGCCGGCGGCCACAGCAGCAAGCCGGTCGCTTTCCTTCACCCGCAACTCGTGCAGGCCTTCCATCCGCGTGGTGTCCTCGGCAAAGGCTGCCGCCACTGCGAGCACCGGATACTCGTCGATCATCGACGGCGCGCGTGCCGCCGGCACCCTCACGCCCTTGAGCCTGCTGGAGCGCGCTGTCACGTCGCCCACCGGTTCGCCGCCCGACACGCGTTCGTTGGCGAGGGTGATGTCGGCACCCATTTCCCTGAGCGTGGTGATGAGCCCCGTGCGCGTCTCGTTCAGCAGCACGTTTTCCACCGTCACCTCGCTGTCCGGCACGATCAGTGCGGCCACCAGCGGAAACGCGGCCGAAGACGGATCGCCCGGCACCTCGATGCGCTGGCCCTTGAGTTCGACGTGGCCTTTCACGGTTATGGTGCGCGCACCGTCGTCCGCCTCGCCGAAGCGCAAGCTGGCGCCGAAGCCCTGCAGCATCTTCTCGGTGTGGTCGCGGGTGGCTTCCGGCTCGATCACCGTGGTTTCACCGGGCGCGTTGAGGCCTGCCAGAAGCACCGCCGACTTGACCTGCGCCGAGGCGACCGGCAGCCGGTATTCCACCGGCACAGGGTCCGCCGCGCCGTGCACGGACAGCGGCATGCGGGCGCCCTCGGCCGTGTCGAAGCGGGCGCCGAACCTTTCCAGCGGTGTCACGATGCGGCCCATCGGCCTGGACCGCAGCGAGGCGTCACCGGACATGCGCGCGGTGATCGCCGTTGTCGCGATCAGCCCCATGACGAGGCGCGCGCCGGTGCCTGAATTGCCGAAGTCGATGGTCTGGGCCGGGGCCTGGAACCCGCCAAGTCCAACGCCGGTGACATGCCAGCTGTTGTCGTCGTTCCACCGCTCCACCCGTGCGCCCATCGCCGCCATTGCCTTGGCCGTGTTGAGCACGTCCTCGCCTTCGAGCAGGCCGGTGATCACCGTCTCCCCGAGCGCCACCGCACCGAACATCAACGAGCGGTGCGAAATCGACTTGTCGCCGGGTACGGTCACCCGGCCGGTCAGGCCGCGAGAGGCAAGCGATCCGAGAGGCTGGGGCGAGCTGTTCGACAAGGTTGGGCTTCCGTGGCTGGGATGGTGGCCGGCATGCCCGGCATAGCGGCTTGCTATCACACACTTTGGCCGTATGCCAGATTTGAGGTGTGCGCAAATTGGCTTTTGACTTAGGCCGCCTCTCGTGGCATGGGAAGCCGCAAATCACCAAACCGCATGAATTCTATAAGAGGGACGTTGAACCCGTGGTCAGCGACGAACTTGGCACGAAGCGCACTTGCCCCAGCTGCGGCAACCGCTTCTACGACTTGAACAAGGATCCGATCACCTGCCCGAAGTGCGCGCAGGCATTTGTGGCCGAGCCGCTGCTGCCGTCCAAGGCGGACGGTCCGGTCGCCAAGCCGAAGGCGGCTCCCAAGCCGGCCCCGCGCGACGAGGACGAGAACGAGGATGAACTGGAGGACAACGACACCCTGGTCAGCCTCGACGATCTCGACGAGGACACCGATGACGGCGATGATGAGACCGCAGGCATCGAAGACGTCGATCTGGGCGACGACGACGGTGATGACGAAGACGTGTTCCTCGAAGAAGACGAGGAAGAAGGCGGCGCCGGCGTTGAGGACCTGATCGGCGGCGGTTCTTCCAAGCCCGGCGACGACGAAGTCTGATTTTGCATGCCGGCACCCTGAACACCTGATTGACATTAGGCTGAGGTGCCGGTATCACCCCGCCTGCCGGTGCCCAAGCCGGCGCGCCGTTTGGGTTTCGGGGCCATAGCTCAGTTGGGAGAGCGCTTGCATGGCATGCAAGAGGTCAGGGGTTCGACTCCCCTTGGCTCCACCAAGCCTAACGTGTAAATATCTGATTTATATGGGTAATTAGATTTATCCTCAACTTCACCCCACAAAAAGCCCCACATCAGGCCTTGAAATAAGGCCCTAGAGAGCTGCATCTCGATTCCTGACCCTTGACCTTCAATCGGGAACGCTTGCTATCAGTGCAGCAACAGCTACTGTCCCCATGTCCCGACTTTGCCTCAGGGCAGTTGGGTTGAGGGCGCGGGACCGATTCCTCCCCCGGTTTGGTCGCCGCGCCCTCTATTCCCCTGGTTCAGCACAAGAGTGGAACGTCCGTCGACGGGACGAAGTTGCACTGCGACTGTCCGGCGGTTGATCGTTTGCCGGATGAATGCGTGTACTACCGTAGCCGCTTTGCCATCTAAAAGCGGTCACTTAAGACAAATCACCAGTCCACCGCTTTTGATAGTGGCGTGTTTATCAGGTCCATTAGGTTCTCCTCGCCTGTCTTGGTGACGTGTGAAACCTTATCGGCTTTTGACTTTGCTGTATGAGTGACCTTGTCGGCTTTTGTCATTGCCGCGTACTGGTCCTGTTTAGAGGTTGAAACTCTGCTATAAATGGCCACGCGCAACGGATTTTCTCCACCAAAGATTGTGGAGTAAGTTATACACACCCCTTATACATTTTTTAATAAGCCGCTGTTTTTATTGATTGAGCAGCGATTCGAAAATCCGCGTGTCGCTGGTTCGATTCCGGCCCTGGGCACCACTTTTTTCCGAGCCATGCCAATCTTCTGCGCGTCACAGCTTGTCACCTTCGGCAAGCCAGGGGTGAGCGGTCAGGCTGTCCTGCCGCCAGTTGAAATGGATCGCGCGGGAAAACTCTGCTGCCCCACGCACCGGGTACAACCGTCCGGCCCGCACATGCGGTTTAGCCAGCCGCTACGGCAGGTAGGCCGAGCCGCCCTTTCGCAGCAAATGGTCCAGCGCCCAGGCGCTTGAGCCGAAGGTGATGTGCGCGGTGTCGTCACCGGGCCAGGCGATAGAATGCCAACGCCGGAAATCCGTTCCCAGATCCACATAGATGTAGCCTTCGTCCCAGGCTTGCGCATCGCGCGCCACCGTCGCCACCTGCACCAGCCGGTCACGCATCAGCTCGCGCGAGGCCACGCCGCCAGCGCCGACCGGCGTCAGCGTGATGGCCGCGTCGGCCAATCCGCTCGACAGCCAGCGGTTCACTTCTCCCATCTCGCCGGGCCAGACCTCGATCGCCAGTTCGGACCGGGCAGACTGGACACTCGCAACCCATGCTTGGCCGGCCCCTTCCCAGACTTCGGGCTGGCAGGCCAGCGACACCATGCCGGAAAAGCCCTTTGGCAGGCCCACGGCCTTCTGCCCCTGTTCCCAGGTGCGCACGATCAGTTCGGCATGGCGCTGGAAAGCAAAGCCCGCCTTGCTGAGCTGCGCGCCCTTGCGCGAGCGCATCAGCAGTTTCTGACCCAGAGCCTCGTCCAGCGCATCGAGCCGCGCCGTCACGGTGGACTAGGTCACGTTGAGCCGTTCGGCCGCCTTGTTCAGGTTGCCGGCATCAACCACCGCAAGGAAGGTTTCCAGAGCAGCGAGGTTCATGACTTAAGTTCGATTTTATTGATTTAATGGTCAAATTAAATCCGTTTTACAGAACCTTGGATTTGCGCGAGCCTGCCATCAACGCAACAGGGGCAGGTCCATGGACTTCAACCACTTCATCTCCGCTTACTACCCGGACACCAGCTATGGCGGCGACCGGCTGTTTGACGACATGATCGCGCAGGCGAAGCTGGCCGACGATCTGGGCTATGCGGCTGTGTCGATCCCCGAGCATCACTTGATCAACATCCTGCTGACGCCGGCGCCGTTGATGATGGCAGTGCGGCTGGCAAGCGAGACCAAGCACGTGAAGCTGATGACGTCGGTCGCCGTGCTGCCGCTGCACGACATGCGCACCTATGCGGGCGAGGTGGTGATGGCCGACATCCTCACCAATGGCCGGCTGGTGCTGGGCGTGGGGCGCGGCGCGTTCACAGTGGAGATGGCCCGTCTGGGCAGTCCGATAGAGTCTGCGCGCGAGAAATTTGATGAATCTCTCGACGTCTTGCACAAACTGCTCACGGAAGAAGATGTGAGTTTCGAGGGAAAATATTACAGTTTCAAGCCGCTCACCATCATGCCGCGCCCCGTAAGGCCGATCCAGATGATGATGGCGGTGATGGTGCCCGAGGGCATTCATGCCTGCACGAAGCGAGGCTTCCATATCCAGACCACGCCGCTGTCCGGGTCGAAGGAGATGATGCTGGAGCAGGTCAATGCCTTCCACCGTGCCAAGGCGGAAATGGGCGATGAAGGCGCGCACCTGACGCTGTCGCTGTCGCGCGTTACCTGGCTGGCGAAGGACGACGCAGAGAAGCGCCGGATGACCGAGGCGGCGCACGATTACTACTCGCGCTTCGACAATGTCTATACCGGGCCTGGGCTGGTGACCGGTGGAGCGATCCACCCGCTGCCGCGCAAGCAGACCATCGAGGAACTGTCGGACAACCTGATGATCTGCACGAAGCAGGAGCTGATCGACAAGCTAGCAGTCTATGACGAGGCCGGCGTCGATGAGATCATCCTGAGCCAGAATCTCGGCTCGCCGAATGAAGAGACGATGGACAACATGCGCGCCATCGCAGAAGACATCATGCCGCTGTTCTCCGCCCGCCGGCGGCAGGTCATGGCAGCTGAGTAACAAACTGGGAAACAGAAGCGAAATGCCGATCATCAGGGTTGAAATGTTCAAGGGCCGGTCGCGTGAACAGAAGCGCGAACTGGTCAAGGCGCTGACCGACGCCATGGTCAAGACCACGGGCGCCAAGCCGGAAGCGTGCTGGGTCGTTATCTCCGACGTCGAAAAGGAAGACTGGGGCTTCGGCGGCGAACTGGGCTGCGACAAGTACCCATGAGCGCCAGGCCCATCGACTGCGAGATGACGGTGGAGGGCTCGGGCCCTGCGCTGATCCTTGTGCACGGCATTGGTGCGGCGCGCGATGCCTGGCGCTTCATGGTACCGAAGCTGAAGGATCATTTCACCGTCGTCAGTTACGACCTGCGCGGGCACGGTACCTCGCCCATGCCGGTCGGCGAGTTCGGCATCGATGAACTGGTGGCTGACCTCGAACGGGTGCGCGAGCGCGCCGGGTTCGACAAGGTCAACGTGGCCGGTCATTCGCTGGGCGGGCAGATCGGGCCGGCCTATGCGCGGGTCCATCCCGACCGGGTGCTGAAGCTCGGGCTTCTGTCTGCCGCCGCGTTTCGCACCGAGGACGATTCCGCCAAGGTCTGGGGCGTTGTCAGGGCGATGGAGGAGAAGGGTATCCCCCAAGTGCTGGAAACCCTCACCGCGCGCTGGTTCACCGACGAGTTCATCGCCGCCAACCCGGACCTGGTCCAGCGCCGGCTGAAGCAGGTCGTCGACACGAACGGGCAAGTCTTCATGAACGTGTTCCGGATCTATGCCGGCGTCGAGATGGGGCCGTGGCTACACGAGGTGACGGCGCCATCGCTGGTGCTGACCGGCGAGAATGACGGCGGATGCAACCCGCGCCTCAACAAGCTGATCTACGAGGCGCTGCCCAATTCGGAACTCGTGATCCTGCCCCACGTCAAGCATTCGATCCTGGTCGAGGCGGCAGACGCGGTATCGGATCACCTGATCCGGTTCATGAGCCGTTGAGGATGTAGCCTGCGGCCTTCTCGGCGATCATCAGCGTGGCGGCGTTGGTGTTGGCTGACGGCATGGTCGGCATGATCGAGGCATCGACCACGCGCAAGCCCTCTAGCCCATGCACCCGCAGCCGGTCATCGACCACGGCCAGCCTGTCGGTTGCGGGGCTCATCCGGCAAGTGCCCATCATGTGAAACACCGTGGTGCCGCGTTCGCGTGCCGTGCCGAGCAGCTCGTCGTCGGTGGTCACCTTGTCGCCGGGGTAGACCTCGCCGTCGAAATAGGGTCGCATGGGTTCTGTGCGCAGCAAGCGGCGGGCAAGCTTCAGCCCGGCCAGCAGGACCTGCCGGTCAACCTCCTCGCCCAGATAGTTGGCGTCGATGGCCGGCTTGTCGAAGGGGTTAGCCGACTTGATTTTCACGCTACCCTTGCTCTCAGGCCGCTGCTGCCAGGCGGCAATGGTCATGCCGGGCCGGTCGTCCAGCACGCCCTGGTAGCCTTCCTTGTAGCTTGCCGGCATGAAGGTGATCTGCAGGTCGTTTGTGTCGAGTGCGGGATCGGAGCGTGTGAATGCATAGCAGACAGTGGACGGGATGCCGAGCACCGAGGGCTGCTTGAGCGCCCACTTGATCGCCTCGCCGAACAGCCTCAGACCCTGGACCTTCTCGTTGAAGGTATCGGTGTTCTTCACCCAGGCGGTGAACCGCGGCGTGAAGTGGTCGCGCAGGTTCTCGCCCACGCCCGGCAGCGCATGATGCACCTCGACACCAAGCGGCTTGAGGTGATCGGGATTGCCGACGCCGGACAGTTGCAGAAGCTGTGGGGAGTTGATCACGCCGCCGGACAGGATCACTTCGCGGGCGGCTGTGACCGTGACTTCCGGCCCGCCGCGCCCGCCCTTTGCATAACGCACGCCCGTGCAGCGCTGGCCGTCGAAGACGAGTCTGGTGGCGTGGGCGCTGGTGCGCACATCAAGGTTGGGCCGTGACTTGATTGGCGTCAGGAACGCCTTGGCCGCGCTCTGGCGACGTCCATTGACGATGGTGCGCTGGGTATAGGACGAGCCCTCCTGGGTGGCGCCGTTATAGTCGGGGTTCTTCGGAATGCCGAGCGTCTCCGCGCCGTCCATGAAGGCGTCGACCAGCGGATGGCGCCAATCGGTCGGCGTCACCTTGAGCGGGCCGTCCTTGCCGCGATATCCGCCCGGGTCCTCGCCCATGAACGTCTCGAGGCTGCGGAAGGTCGGCAGCACATCGGCATAACCCCAGCCGCGGTTGCCCAGTTGGGCCCAGTGGTCGAAGTCGCTCGCCGTGCCGCGGTTGAAGATGCAGCCATTAATCGAGGATGAGCCGCCCAGCGTCTTGCCGCGCGGGATCGGCACGCGCCGCCCGCCTGTCCATTCCGAGGCCTCGGTTTCATAGAGCCAGTTCCAGGTGGGGCTCTTCAGCAGCTTCATCCAGCCCACCGGCATGTGGATGAGCGGGTTCCAATCAGGCGGGCCCGCTTCGAGCAGGCAGACGCGGATGGCCGGATTGGCCGACAGCCGATTGGCGAGCACACAGCCGGCAGAGCCCGCGCCCACAATGATGTAATCGAACTGGTCGCTCACGATTGCTGCAGCCCCCGCATGAAATGCCTTGTGTTTTGCCTCGCAGCTTAGCGAGCGGCCGGGCCCGAATGCAACGGTGGCGAACCGCACCAGAGTACGACTGTACACAAGTGTCTAGACATGTTCCTCCTGACGGTATTTACTTGCACAAAACCCGGCGTGGGGAGGGGCTTGCCATGAAATCCGAGTATCGCGTGGTCGTCATCGGCGGCGGAGTGGTCGGCGCATCCGTTCTGTACCATCTGGCCAAGTTCGGCTGGTCCGACGTGTGCCTGATCGAACGTTCCATCCTGACGGCGGGATCGTCCTGGCATGCGGCCGGCGGCTTTCATGCGCTCAATGCGGACCCGAACATCGCCTCGCTGCAGGCCTACACCATCGACCTCCTGAGCGAGATCGAGAAGGAAAGCGGCCAGTCGGTCGGCATGCACATGACCGGCGGGATGACGCTGGCAGGTACGCCTGACCGCTGGGAGTGGCTGCAGTCGGCCTATCGCATCTTCCAGTCGATCGGCATCGAGGACGTTCGGCTGATCACGCCGGAAGAAGCGGGCGAGCTGTGCCCCGTCATGTCCACCCACGGCATCATCGGCGGCATGTGGGCCGACCGTGAAGGCTATATCGACACCACCGGCACCGTGCACGCCTATGCGGGCGCCGCCAAGAAGCGTGGCGCCACGGTGATCGAGAACAACCGGGTGCTGGAACTTCACCAGCTCAAGGACGGCTGGCAGGTGGTGACCGAGAAGGGCACCATCAAGTGCGAGCACGTGGTCAACGCGGCGGGCCTGTGGGCCAAGCAGCTGGGCCGCATGGCCGGCATCGAACTGCCGGTGTCGCCGCTCAACCATCATTACCTGATCACTGAATGCATCCCCGAGATCGAGGCGCTGGACAAGGAAGTGCCGCTGGTGGTGGACCTCGAGGGGTTCACCTACATGCGCCAGGACCAGAAGGGCATGCTGCTGGGGATCTACGAGATCAACCACGAGCACTGGATGATGGACGGGGCGCCGTGGGACTATGGCATGCAGTTGCAGCAGGAAGACCCGGACCGCATCGAACATGAATTGACGCTGGGCTTCGAGCGCTACCCGGTGCTGCAGAAGGCCGGCATCAAGACGTGGGTCAACGGCGCCTTCACCTTCTCGCCGGACGGCAACCCGCTGGTGGGACCGGTGCGCGGCAAGCCGGGCTACTGGTGCGCCTGCGCGGTGATGGCGGGCTTCCTGCAGGGTGGCGGCGTCGGCAAGTCGCTGGCGGAATGGATCATCCACGGTGAACCGGAAGCCGACGTATATGGCATGGACGTAGCGCGCTATGGCCCGTTCGCCGAGAACAAGCAGTACATCAAGGAGACGACCGGGCAGTTCTATACCCGCCGCTTCGTGATGACCTATCCGAACGAGCAGTTGCCCGCAGGCCGGCCGCTGAAGATGGCGCCTGCACATTCCGAAATGACGGCAGCCGGTTGCCGCTGTGGCTCAAGCTGGGGGCTGGAAGTACCGCTCTATTTCGCGCCGGAAGGCTTTACCGAGAAGCCGTCGCTGAAGCGCTCCAACGCTCATCCGATCGTTGCCGAAGAATGCAAGGCGGTGCGGGAGGGCGTCGGCCTGCTGGACATTTCGGGTTTCTCGCGCTTCGAGGTAACGGGACCAAACGCCGAAGGCTGGCTCAACCGGATGATGTCGTCAAAACTGCCGGGGCCGGGCCGCGCGCGGCTTGCGCCCATGCTGTCGCTGGAGGGCAAGCTCAAGGGCGACCTCTCCGTGTTCAACTGGGGCGACGGCAGCTGGTGGATCATGGGCAGCTACTATCTGCGCGAATGGCACATGCGCTGGTTTGCCGACCACATGGAAGACGGCGTCACGGTGCGCGACATCGCCGATCAGACCGTGGGCTTCTCGCTGGCGGGGCCGAAGTCGCGCGAAGTGATCGAGCGGCTGACCGATGGTCCTGTCGGCGCATTGCCGTTCATGGGATGCGGTAGGTTCGACATCGGCCTGATCTGTGCGAAGGTGGGGCGGCTGTCGGTGGCGGGGGAGCTTGGCTACGAGATCCATTGCGACGCGATGGAGCACATCGCGCTGCGCCGGGCGCTACTTGAGGCAGGCGTTGAAAGCGGCATCCGCGAGTACGGTTTCAACGCGCTTCTGTCACTTCGGCTGGAGAAGAGTTTCGGCATCTGGTCGCGCGAGTTCACACAAGGCTATACGCCGGGCATGACCGGCATGGACCGGTGGATCGACTGGCAGAAGCCGGACTTCATCGGTCGCGAAGCCGCCATGAGGGAGCGGGACGGCGGCGGTCCGGCGCAGGTGCTAGTGACGCTGGAGATCGATGCCGATGACGCCGATGCCAGCGGCTTCGAGCCGGTCTGGCACAATGGCAAGCGGGTGGGCTTCGTCACCTCGGGCGGCTATGGCCACACGCTGGGCAAGTCGCTCGCCATGGCGATGATCGACCGGGCTTGCGCCGCCGGCGGTACCTCGCTTACCACTCACATCGTCGGGGTGGAGCGCGCAGCGAAGGTCATTGCGCCCTCGCCTTACGATCCGCAAGGAAAGGCCATGCGCGGATGAATACGGACAAGGTCACGCCAATCTCCCCGGCAATCCGGCTGGATGACACGGAGCGCGAACCGCTCGCCGGCAACACAAAGGTGACGCGGCAGGACTGGCTGAACGTGGCCATGGACGTGCTGGTGAGCGACGGCGTGGAACAGGTGAAGGTGTTGACGCTGGGCGAGCGGCTGGATGTGTCGCGGTCAAGTTTCTACTGGTATTTCAAGTCGCGCCAGGACCTGCTCGACGCGCTGCTCGACCACTGGGAGCACACCAACACGGCGGCGCTGGTGCGACAGGCGCAGGCGCCAGCCGACAGCATCACGGCAGCGGTGTGCAACGTGTTCCGCTGCTTCGTCGATGACCAGCTGTTCAACACGCGGCTCGACTTTGCGGTGCGCGAATGGGCAAGGCGCTCGGGGCCGGTGCGGCGGGTGCTGGACATCTCGGACGAGAGACGGCTGAAGGCGCTTACCGCGATGTTTGCCCGTCACGGATACGAGGCGGAAGAAGCGGCCACCCGGGCGCGGGTGCTCTACTACATGCAGATCGGCTACAACCTCGCGGAACTGAACGAACCGCTGGAGGACCGGCTCAAACTGGTGCCAGCCTATCTGGTGGCGTTCACCGGACGCCAGCCGGACGGCCCGGAAGTTGAAGAACTCATCGCCTATTCGCTTTCGCACGGCAGGAAGGATACCGGCCATGAGTGACACGTTCGACGCCATCATCATCGGCACCGGCGTCATCGGCTCGGCCATCGCGTTCGAGATGGCCAAGGCGGGGCGCAAGACACTGTCGATCGACCGCAACACGCAGGCCGGTCATGGATCGACGGCCGGTTCGTGCGCCATCGTTCGCATGCACTACTCGACTTTTGACGGCACCGCGTTTGCCTGGGAGGGCTATCACTACTGGCGCGACTGGGCCGACTATCTGGGCCTGCCTGCCGGCGCCGGCCTGGCGAAGTTCCGCGAGGTGGGGTGCCTGGTCATGAAGACGGATGCCAACGGGCACCTGGTCAGGCACATGGAAAACTCCGCTGCCCTGAGCTGCCCGTTCGAAGAGTGGGACGCGGCGAAGATCATGGACAGGCTGCCGGTCTATTCGCTCGAAAGCTATGCCCCTGCACGGCGGCTGGACGATCCCGAATTCGGCAAGCCCAACGGTGGCCACCTGAATGGCGGCGTGTTCTGGCCGAATGCGGGCTATGTGACCGATCCGGCACTCTCGGCTCAGAACCTGGCCGATGCAGCGCGCCTGCACGGGGCCCAGTTCCGCATGGGCGCAGAGGTCGTAGAGATCCTGCAATCAGGCGGCAAGGTGAAGGGCGTGAAGCTGGCCGGCGGCGAGGAGATCCACGCGCCGGTGGTGATCAACGTGGCCGGTCCCGGCTCGTCCACCGTGAACGCAATGGCGGGCGTGCTGGACGACATGACCATCCAGACCCGACCGCTGCGTCAGGAGGTGGTGCACGTGCCGGCACCGGAAGGTTTTGACTTCGAGCACAACGGCACCATCGTGTCGGACAGCGACATCGCCTGCTATTGCCGGCCCGAGCACGGCAACCACATCCTGATCGGCAGCGAGGATCCGGAGTGCGACACGCATCAGTGGACGGACGACGACACCCGCTACGACCGCAATTTTTCCGACCAGTGGACGACGCAGGCGATGCGCTATGCGCAACGGGTGCCGAGCCTCGGCATCCCGTCGAAGACCCGCGGCGTGGTGGACCTCTACGACGCCTCGACGGACTGGATCCCGATCTACGACAAGTCGGCACTGGGCGGCTTCTACATGGCCTGCGGCACCAGCGGCAACCAGTACAAGAACGCGCCGATCGCGGGCAAGATGATGGCTGCGCTGG
Organism: Alphaproteobacteria bacterium; assembly: GCA_024642465.1. Taxonomy (GTDB): domain Bacteria; phylum Pseudomonadota; class Alphaproteobacteria; order Rhizobiales; family Aestuariivirgaceae; genus Anderseniella. Next base: position 46,222 of record JAHEBA010000265.1, on the reverse strand, counting down.
TGGAGTATTGCGAGGCCGGCAACAACCATGACTCCAGTCCGCTCAAGTTCACCCTGCCCTATATCGGCCGCGACATCGACGTCGGATTCTATTCGCGAAAGCGGCCGATCAACCAGGAATCGAGCTTCTCGGTGCTCGGCTAGCCTCAGCTTGCGGGCGTCAGCTTGAGCAGGCGGCCACCGGGGCTATCCTCCAGCACCCAAAGGGCGCCGTCCGGACCCTGCTCGGTTTCGCGCACCCGCTTTCCCCACTCGTAGCGGGCTGCTTCCTTCGCCTGCGTGCCGTCGATGTCCACCCGCACGAGCGCCTCGGACGACAGCCCGCCGATGAGCGCATCGCCCTTCCAGTCAGGGAACATGTCGCCGGAATAGATCGTCAGGCCGGCAGGCGAGATCGCCGGCACCCACCAGGCCTTCGGATGGGCAAACTCCGGCCGGGTGTCATGATCGGGAATCTTCTCGTCGGAATAGTGATTGCCATAGGACACGACCGGCCAGCCATAGTTGTTGCCGGGTTCAACCAGGTTCAGTTCATCGCCGTGGCGCGGTCCCATCTCGTGGTTCCACAGGCGTCCTTCCGCGTCGAAGGCGAGGCCAAGCAGGTTGCGGTGGCCCATGGACCAGAACGTCTTTGCCAGTTCGCCCTTGTCCTGCCAGGGGTTGTCTGGCGGTACCGATCCGTCGTCATTGAGGCGGATGACCTTGCCAAGCGCACTGTCGAACTTCTGCGCCGGCGTCATCTTCTGGCGGTCGCCGGAGCTGATGAAGAGCTTGCCGTCCGGGCCGAAGGCAATGCGGTGCGAATAGTGGCCGCGACCGGAGACCTTGGGCTTCTGCTCCCAGATACGCTCGACGTCGCGCAAGGCCGGCGCATCGCCGCTGGCATCAAGCCGGGCGCGCACGACGACTGCGCCGTTTTTGCCGCCGTCAGCTTCGGCATGAGAGATGTAGACGAGGCTGTTGCTGGCAAAGTCCGGGTGCAGCACCACGTCGCCGAGGCCGCCCTGGCCGCCATAGGCGACGTCCCACATGTCATCCACCTCTGTGGACTTGCCATCTTGCGTGACGTGGAACAGCTTGCCCGGCTTGGTGGTGACCAGCATGGTACCATCGGGCAGGAAGGTCATCGCCCAGGGCTGGTCGAAACTCGCAACCGGCTCAGCGCTGAGCGCCATCCCGCTACTGCCGGTTATGGTAAACTTTTCTTGCGCCACGGCAGTGCCGGCGGCCATCGCATTGAGGGTCAACAGGGCAAGTGCGGTACTGATGCGGCGCATGGTGGTGTAGCTCCCGAGCGTCGTCATTCGTCAATTGTTCACAACAAGGACGGCGATTGCGCAGCATTGGTTCCGGCTGCGCCGTCAACATGTTGTGAAGCCGCCGCTCTGGCCAAACGGGCACAGGATCACTAAATCTGCGGCTCATGCATTCAATACGGATTTGCCGCAGATGACCGATACGCCCGCCTATGTACCGCCGAAGGTATGGACCTGGGACAAGGAAAGTGGCGGCAAGTTCGCCAGCATCAACCGCCCGATTGCCGGCCCCACCCACGACAAGACACTGCCGGTGGGCAAGCATCCGTTCCAGCTCTACTCGCTGGCCACGCCCAACGGCGTGAAGGTGACGGTGATGTTCGAGGAACTGCTGGCCGCCGGACACAAGGGCGCGGAATATGACGCGTGGCTGATCGAGATCAGCGACGGCGACCAGTTCTCGTCCGGCTTCGTGGACGTGAACCCGAACTCCAAGATTCCGGCACTGATGGATTACAGCGGCGACAAACCGGTGCGGGTGTTCGAATCCGCCTCGATCCTGCTGCACCTGGCCGAGAAGTTTGGCGCCTTCATTCCAGAAGATCCGGCAAAGCGCACCGAGTGTCTCAACTGGCTGTTCTGGCAGATGGGCTCGGCACCTTATCTGGGCGGCGGCTTCGGCCACTTCTATGCCTATGCGCCGGAGAAGTGGGAGTACCCGATCAACCGCTTCGCGATGGAGGCCAAGCGCCAGCTAGACGTGTTGGACAGGCACCTTGCGGAAAACCGCTTCATGGCGGGCGGCGACTACACCATCGCCGACATGGCGATCTGGCCATGGTATGGCGGTCTGGTGCTGGGGCGGCTGTACAACGCAGCCGAGTTCCTCGACGTCCAGTCCTATGCCCACGTAACACGCTGGGCGAAGGAGATCGGCGCGCGTGAACCGGTCAGGCGCGGGCGCATGGTCAACAAGACTTGGGGCGAGCCGTCGGAGCAGCTGCATGAACGCCATGACGCCAGTGACTTCGACCTGAAGACGCAGGACAAGCTTGCCGCTGCCGAGTGAGACCAGGCGGTGTCAGTCGATGCGGGCAACGCCGAAGTCGTCAAGAATTGTGTAGACCGCCGGCACGATGAACAGCACCAGCACCGTGGTGGCCAGCAGGCCGAAGGCGAGGCTGGTGACCAGCGGTATCAGCACCTGTGCCTGCAGCGAGGTCTCCAGCAGCAGCGGCATCAGGCCGACGATGGTGGTGAGCGAGGTGAGCAGGATCGCCCGGAAGCGTGCGCCTGATGCCAGGGGCGCGGCTTCGGCGACCGAGTTGGTGTCGCCGTGATAGTGCTTGATGAAGTTGACCAGCAGGATCGAGTCATTGACCACGATGCCGGCCAGCGCCACGAAGCCGAGCATCGACGGCATGGTGAAGTCCAGCCCCAGCAGCATGTGACCGCCGATTGCGCCAATGAAGGCAAACGGGATGATGATCATCACGATGACCGGCTCGATGTAGCTGCGGAACTGGAACGACAGCAGCAGGTAGACGCCGATCAGACCGAGCACGAAACCTGACAGCATCGAGCGCTGGGTGCGCCCGGCATCGGCATTCGACCCCTCGAAACTGGTAGAGACGTACGGGTACTTCTGCTTCAACTGCGGCAGGAAGCGGCTCCGGGTATCGTTGAGCACTTCTGTAGAGTTGGCCATGCGCGAGTCCAGCTCGCCGAGGATATTGACGGTGCGCCGTCCGTCGACCCGGCGGATGCGGGAATAGCCGCGGCCTTCCTCCACCACCGCCACCACGGACAAGGGGATCTGGTTTCCATCGGCGGCGGTGAGAGTGAAGCTGTCGAGATCGGCCAGCGAGTCCGAGCTTTCCTCGTCGAGGCGCACGTTGATCTCGTAGCTCTCGGCGCCAAGCTGCACTTCGTCGACCTTGTAGCCATAAAAGCTCGCCCTGATCTGGTCGGCGATGGTGCGCCCGTCGATACCGAGCGTGGCAGCCCCGTCGCGCAGGGTGATGCGCAACTCCGGCTTGCCGGGGCGCAAGTCGTCGGTGACGTTGTAAACGCCGCGATATTGTTTCAGCCAGTCCCCGAGATCGCGTGCGGCCGCCGACAGCTGGTCGAGGTTGCGGCCGGTCAGACGGATGTCGATGGCGCGGCCGCCGGGGCCGAAGGTTCCCTCGGTGAAGTTGAGCGTGACGACGTCGGAAAGTTCGCCGGTTTCCTCACGCCACAACCTGATGACGTCGTCGATGCGAGACGTGCGGGTTTCGGAATCCAGCAGGTCGGCGATGACCGTTGCGACATGCGGCCCGGTCTCGCCGGCGTCGGCGTTGAAGTTGAAGCGGTGGGTGACATTGCGCACCAGCAGCTGGCCGCCGGGCTGGGCGGGCGACAGCTTCGCGTTGACCTTCTCCAGTGCGGCATCAATGCGCGCGACAACCTGTTCGGTACGCTCCAGTGGCGTGCCCTGGGGCAGCATGATGCGCGCCTCCATCACGTTGCCGTCAAGATCGGGGAACGGCGAGAACTTCACGGCACCCCCGGTGATGGCCGCGACCGCCAGCAACAGAACGCCAATAGCCGCGCCGAACGTGAAGTAGCGCCAGTTCACCGCCCACCGGGCAGCGGGCACGATGACGCGCTCGCGCGCTCGGTCCATGAACCGGTCCACCGCCTGCTGCACGCGGCCCTGGCCAACGCCTGCCTTTTCCAGTGAGTGGCAGAGATGGTTGGGCAGGATAAGGAACGCCTCGATCAGCGACACGATCACCACGAACAGCATTACCACCGGCACAACGCGCAAGATCTGGCCGATGTCGCCCTTCAGGAAGGCAAGCGACCCGAAGATGCAGGTCGTGGTGGCGAACGAGGCAAACACCGACGGCAGCACCTGCTGCGCGCCGTCGATGGCGGCATTCATCGGGCTCTTGCCGGCGGCGCGCTGGGTGGCGACGTTCTCGGCGATCACGATGGCATCGTCCATCAGCAGGCCGATGACGATCAGCAGGCCAACCATGGTCAGCATGTTGACCGAATAGCCCACCGCCACCATCAGGAAGAACGCGCCGGCAAAGGCCACCGGCAGGCCGGCCGCGACCCAGAACGAATAGCGCAACCCGAAGAACAGCCACAGCACCAGGAACACCAGCGACAGGCCCTGGATGGCGTTGGTGATGAGCAGCCGCAGACGGTCGGACACGATCGACGAGACGTCGTTGGTCACGGTCATGGTAATGCCGGGCGGGGCCTTGGCCCGGGCATCTTCGAGGAAGGAGTTGACCCGGTTGATGACGTTGAGCGTGTCCTGTTCCGAGGTCTTGGTGATCGACAGCACCGCCGCCGGCTTGCCGTTGAACTCGATGCGGGCCTCGTCGAACTTGAACCGGTCGGTGATGGTGGCGATGTCGCCCAGCAGGATCTGACCGCCATTGGTAGACGAGACCACGACGATGGAACGGAACTCGTCGGCCCGCCGGCGCTCACCTGCATAGCGGATGAGGAAGTCGCGGTCCTCCGTCTGCAGCGAACCGGACGGCAGGTCGAGGGACTGGCGTTGAACCGCGCGCGCCACGTCGGCGGCCGATACACCGAAGGCCCGGAGCTGCTCGCGGTTGAGCTCGATGCGGATTTCAAGATCGGAGAAGCCGAGCACCTCCACCTTGGGAATGCCGCCCCATAGTCCCATGCGGTCCTTGACCTGTTCGGCGTAGGCTTTCAGCTGCACCCGGTCCAGTGGTCCGGTGATCGCCACGGAGGCGACGAAGTCGGTGCGGCCAAGCTGGGTGACGACGGGTTTCTCGACGTTCTCGGGAAACTCGGAAATGCCGTCGATTGCGTTGGTCACGTCCGCCGTGAAGCGGTCGAGCGTCACCGCATCGGTCTTCTCGATCTTCGCGGTTGCGACGCCTTCCAGTGCCTCACAGATGATCTCGTCGACATTGTTGACGGTATCGATGGCGTCCTCGATGCGCTGGCAAATCGCCTGCTCGATCTCTTCAGGGCGGCTGCCCGGCCATGCCACGCTTACCTGCACCAGGCGTGGCGCGATCTGGGGAAAGGTCTCGCGCCTGAGCTGGGGAAACGAGAATATGCCGATGACCAGCAGGGCGATCATCAGCAGGGACGCTATTGTTGGATGGCGGGTGAAATAGGCAATCATCTTGTATCGTCCGGCACCAGCCTTGACGCCATCGAGGCCTCCAGCGCCTCATCGCGGGTCAGCCTGAGCTTCATGCCGGGAATGGCCGGGAGCAGGTCTGACACCACCACCCTGTCACCGACGGAAAGCCCCTCGTCGACGACCACGAGACCGGCCTGCGACAGACCGGTGCGCACGGGGCGAATCTCCAGCCGGTCATCCTTGTCCACCACGTACACCCGGCCGTCGTGCACGGCCGCACGCGGCACCACGATCTGGCCTGCAAGTGCGTTGGCGCGGATTTCAACCTCGACGAACAGGCCCTTGGACAGTGGCGGACGCTCGCCCGGGACGGCCTCGGACCAAGAGCCTTCAGACGTCACGATGATGCCGACCGAGCGGGTCTTGAGGTCGATCGTGTCGGAGACGCGGGCGAACCTGGCCGGCCAGACGATGCTGCGCCCGCCGGCGTCCAGCCGGATCGATGCCTTGAAGCCGAGGCTGTCGATGATGCGGCTGATGGTTTCAGGCGACACGCCGGCATTGATGGTTTGCCCATTGCCGGCGGCGGCGCGCGCCAGTGACGAAAACTGGGCGAGCGGCACCTGCGCTTCCACTTCCGCCGTCTCGATGCCGTCGGCGGTGGCCAGCGTGGAGCCGGCCTGGGCATACTGCGCCACTTCAGCCGACACTTCGGCAATGCGGGCATCGAACGGCAGCGTGATGCGGGTGCGCTCGAGGTTCAGCCGGGCCTGATCAAGCTGCAGTTCGTTGAGCTTCTTCTGCTGCTCCAGCGCAGAGCGCTGCGACGGTATCAGTTTCAGATTGTTTTCGAGGTCGAGCACCTTCTTGCGCTGGGCAAGCGTATCGCGGGTTTCCTGGTCGAGCGCGGTGGAAGACGCGGTTCCGCTGGCCTGCAGCTTGCGGCGGCGGTCCAGTTCGCGCTCCCGGATGCCGAGCACCTGGCGCTCGAGCTCCAGGCTGGAAGCGAGGTTGTCACTGGATACGTCCAGTTCGGCAATCTGTGCTTCGGCACGCTCGATGTTGGCTTCGGCCTCGGTCAGGGCAAGATCATAATCGCGCGTGGAAATTCGCACGATTTCAGTGCCTGCCGGCAGAATTGCGCCGCGTTTCAGGTCAGGGTGGACGTATTCGATTTCGCCAGCCGCCTGCACCACGGCCTTCCAGGTCTTGCCCGGCTGCACGGTACCGTACCCCGACACCATGGGAACCACGTCAACCGGCGCCACCTCGATGACGCGAACGTTGCGGACTTCCTCGGCCGGCGGCAGCGTCTGCGGCAGCTGGCGCTGGCTGGCAAACCACCACACCACGAAGATGCCGGCAATGATCGGCGGAAGGATGAGCAGTTTTCGCCACATTGGAACCGGCCCCGCATTGTCGCTGGTGTTAGCCTACAGATACCTGACGCTGCCCACCATGCTTTCCCGTCGAGCCGATAGGCAACAAGCGGTGCGCTGGCATATGGACGCAGGCTCCGGCTCTCACCAGCCGAAATGCGCATTGCCCGGTATTGATTCCTGCAATTCAACGCATTAGTTTGCGTATTCTCGAATTAACAGACACAGAAATACATTTAATGCAGGATTTTGCAGAAGCATTCCGGCTGGCCTTCCATCTAGTATCGCAAATGGATGACGAACTGGCTGCCATTATCGCACTGTCGCTGCGTGTCAGCCTGACGGCGGTGGCGATTTCCGCTCTCATCGGCCTGCCGCTGGGCGCGCTGCTGGCAACGACGCGGTTTCGCGGCCGGGGCGGCCTGCTGGTGCTGGTCAATGCGCTGATGGGCCTGCCGCCGGTGGTGGTTGGCCTGCTCGCCTACATGATGCTGTCCAATGCCGGGCCGATGGGCTTCCTGCAGCTGCTGTACACGCCCACGGCGATGATCATTGCGCAGGCCATCCTGATCACCCCGATCGTGACGGCGCTCAGCCGCCAGGTGCTGGAAGACCTCAACACCGAGTACGCCGAGCAGTTCGCCTCGCTCTCGGTGCCGTGGGCAACCCGCGTGGGGGCGCTCATCGTCGATGCCCGGTACGGGCTGCTGACGGTGCTGCTGGCGGGCTTCGGCCGGGCAGTGGCCGAGGTCGGCGCGGTCATCATCGTCGGCGGCAACATTGCCCACCTGACCCGGGTGATGACCACGGCGATTGCGCTGGAGACGTCCAAGGGCGACCTGGCGCTGGCGCTGGCACTGGGCATTGTGCTGCTCGCCATCGCGTTGAGCGTCAATGCAGCGGTGATGAGCCTGAGACTGACAGCAGAGCGCACCGCTCATGGCTGACCGCCTCGCCATTGACGCAGCTGCCGGCCAGGCCATCGCCCGCAGCACCGCGGGCCAGCTGCCGCTCAACGTCTTGGGCCTGACGTGGAAGGCGGGGGGCAAGCGGCTGATCGACGTTATCAGCCTACAACTCGGTGACGGCGGCGTTACGGTGATCATGGGGCCGAACGGTGCGGGCAAGAGCCTGCTGATCCGGCTGCTGCACGGGCTTCTTGAACCCGAGACCGGCGAAATCACGTGGAATGGAGAACGGGCCGGGGACGGCACCCGCGCGCAGCAGGCGATGGTTTTCCAGAAACCCGTCCTGCTGCGCCGGTCGGTGTCGGCGAACATCGATTTCGTGCTCAAGCTCAAGGGCGGCGCCGATCCGACCTATCGGGACGAGTTGCTGGCAAGGGCCGGGCTTGCCGACAAGGCACGGCAGCCGGCGCGCGCCATGTCCGGCGGCGAGCAGCAACGGCTCGCGATGGTGAGGGCCCTGGCATCCAAGCCGCAGGTACTGTTCCTGGACGAGCCGACGGCCAGCCTCGACCCCGCCTCCGTTCACATGATCGAGACCATGATCGCCGATGTGCGCAAGGAAGGCGTCAAGGTGGTGCTGGTTACCCACGATGCAGGGCAGGCCCGGCGGTTGGCCCATGACGTGGTCTTTCTGCACCGCGGCCGGGTTGCCGAACACACCCCGGCAGCAAGCTTCTTCGACAATCCCTCTTCTTCGCCAGCCCGGGATTACCTGGCCGGAAAAATCGTCCTCTAGCCCTGAAAGGAGATGGCTGATGCGCAATACCGTCAAACTTCTGGCAACCGCCCTTACCCTTGGGGTGGCCATCGCTGCTACCACCCCGGCGCAGGCTGAGGACAAATCGATCATCGTCCAGTCAACGACATCGACACAGAACTCAGGGCTGTTCGACCACATCCTGCCGATGTTCGAGAAGGCGACCGGCATCAAGGTGAACGTGGTTGCCGTCGGCACCGGCCAGGCCATCAAGAACGCACAGAACTGCGATGGCGACGTGCTGTTCGTGCACGCCAAGGCAGCCGAAGAAAAGTTCGTTGCCGAAGGCTACGGCGTGAAGCGGTACGACGTGATGTACAACGACTTCGTGATCGTCGGTCCGCCGGCTGATGCTCCCGGTGTTGCAGGCAGCAACGATGCAGCCGGTTCGCTGAAGAAGATCGCAGACGCCAAGGCCACCTTTGCCTCGCGCGGCGACGATAGCGGCACCCACAAGAAAGAACTCAGCCTGTGGAAGGCAGCCGGCGTGGACGTCAAGGCTGCATCGGTCGACTGGTATCGCGAGACCGGCTCCGGCATGGGTGCCACGCTCAATACCGGCGTCGGGATGGGCGCCTATGTGCTGACCGACCGCGCCACCTGGATCTCGTTCAAGAACAAGGGCGACTTCAAGATCGCCGTCGAGGGCGACAAGGCACTGTTCAACCAGTACGGCATCATGCAGGTGAAACCGGAGAAATGCCCGAACGTGAAGGCGGCGGAAGGACAGTCGTTCATCGACTGGATCCTGGGCGCCGAGGGTCAGAACGCCATCAAGTCGTACAAGATCGACGGTCAGCAGCTGTTCTTCCCGAACGCCGATCCGGGCGAGATGAAGCAGGCCGGCTAATCCGGATCTGCTCCCTCCACCTTGTTGGAGTCAGCCAGCTTCGGACGGAAGTAGCGGCCGGCGATGAGCGGCAGGATGAAACCCACGACGGCGAAGGTCCACAGGCCGATCGCCAGCCAGCTGTCGAACAGCTTGGTCCAGTCGCCGTCGTGGATGGTCATGGTGCGGCGCAGGTTCTTTTCCATCTGGTCGCCCAGCAGCACGCCGAGGATGACCGGCACCAGCGGCACGTCGAGCTTGCGCAGGACCCAGCCCAGCACGCCGAACACGATCATCACCATCAGGTCGAAGGTCGAGCCCGAGATGCCGTAAATGCCGACGAACGAGATCATCGCCACGGCAGGCATCAGGTAGCGGGTCGGCACCAGCAGCACCCGCACGAACAGCGATACCAGCGGCAGGTTCATTGCCAGCAGCATGAAATTGCCGATAAACAGGGCTGCGATCAGGCCCCAGACAACGTCCGGCTGCTGCTGGAACAGCAGTGGCCCCGGCGTGATGTTGAGCGCCAGCAGCATGGCAAGCAGCACCGCCGTGGTGCCTGAACCGGGCACACCGAGCGCCAGCATCGGTACCAGGGCGCCACCGGCCGCTGCGTTGTTGCCGGCCTCGGGCGCCGCGACGCCGCGCGGGTCGCCCTTGCCGAACGTTCCCTTCTTGTCGGACAGTCGCTTTTCAAAACTGTAAGACACGAACGAGCCAAGCGAGGCGCCGGCTCCCGGCAGCACGCCGGCAATGAAGCCTATGATGGTCGAGCGGGCCATGGCAGGCGCGGTCTCGCGCAGCATCGATAGCGGCGGCGTTATGCGGCCGATTTCCATCTTCTGCGTGGATGCATCGCCGGACGCCCTGTGCTCGAGGAATATGAACACTTCCGACAGTGCGAACAGGCCAACGATGGCGACGAGGAAGTCGATGCCGTCGTACAGGTGCACCTCACCGAAGGTGAAGCGAGGCACCCCGGTCTGGCCGTCAACGCCAATGGTGGCGATGCCCAGGCCCAGCGCCGCGGCCATGGCGGCCTTGGCCTGGTTGCGGCTGGCAACGCCGCCCAGCGTGGCGAAGGCCAGCGCGAACAGGGCGAAGTATTCGGCCGGGCCGAACAGAAGCGCGACCTTGACCAGTTGCGGCGCCAGCAGCACCAGCCCCCACGTGGCAAAGAATGCGCCCACGAAAGAGGCAATGCCGGAGATCGCCAGCGCCTCTCCGGCCTTGCCGGCGCGCGCCATTGGATAGCCGTCAAGCGTCGTCATCAAGGCCGGCTCGTCGCCCGGAATATTGAGCAGGATCGACGAGATGCGCCCGCCGTACATGGCGCCGTAGTAGACGCTGGTCAACAGGATGAGCGCCGGCGTCGGCTGAAGCCCCAGCGAGAATGCCAGCGGAATGAGGATGGCGACGCCGTTGGATGGCCCGAGGCCCGGCAGCGCACCGATGATGGTGCCGAGAAAGCAGCCGAGCAGCGCCAGCAGCAGGTTTTCAAAGGTCAGCGCAACGGCGAAGCCGTCGGCGAGGGACTGAAGTGTTTCCATGATGCTGACCCCTCAGAAGCCCCACGGTCCGGTCGCGAGCGACAGGCCGAGGATGAGCTTGAAGACGACAAAGATGCCGACCGCGATAACGATGCCGGCGATGATGGCGGCAACCGGATGGGAGCCGAGACGCCAGGACAGGTAGGCTGCTGCAACCGACGTGGAAGCGACGAAGCCGATGTCGCGCAGGACCCAGGCATAGGCCACCATGACGGCCACGGCCATGGCGATCTCAAGCAGCCTGGCAGCGCCGGGCCATACGGGCTCCTCGTCCGGGCGCACGGCGACGGCAATGCCCGCAATCGCGAGGACGGCACCGATGATGAAGGGGAAAGCCTTGGGGCCGAGCGGGTCCGACATGAAGCTCGGCTCGATCAGTGTGCCCCGCCAGATGTACAGCGCAGCCAGCGCCACTGCGGCAATGCCGAGAATCCGGTCGCTCATCGCACGGGTTTCCTTGCGCTTGAATGAAAGGTGTCTGCCGGCCTGCCTTTGATCGGGCAAGCCGGTAGCAGGCGCAAAGGCGTTACTTCAGGATGCCGATCTGTTTTGACAGTTCGGTGATCGAATCGACGGAGTCCTTCACGAAGGCCTGGAACTCGGTCCCGCGCAGGTTAAGCGGGGCAAGTCCGTTGGCGGCCATGATGTCCTTCCATTCCTTCGAGTCATAGACCTTGCCGATCGACTCGACCCAGTAGTTGTAGGCGTCGTCCGGCATGTTGCCGGGCGCATAGAAGCCGCGCCAGTTGGCACCGATCACGTCAATGCCCTGCTCCTTTGCGGTCGGGAACGACGAGAAGTCACCTTCGAGCCGCTCGGGTGCGAGCACGGAGATGACGCGGATGTCGCCTGAGTCAACGAAGCCCTTGGCTTCGGAGGCGTCGCCGGTGAAGGCCTGGACCGACCCGGCCAGCAGCTGCGTGACAGCCTCGCCGCCGCCATCGAAGGCCACGTACTTGATGCTGCGCACGTCTTCAACGCCTGCCTTCTTCGCCGCCAGAAGGACCTTCAGGTGGTCCCAGCCGCCGACGGCAGATCCGCCGGCCACCGAAACGGAGGTCGGATCCTTCTTGATCATGTCGAGCAGTTCGGGAAGCGTCTGAACCGGGGAATCCTTAGCCACGGCAATCACGCCGTAGTCGGCCCCCACGGCCCCGATCCAGCGCACCTGGGTCATGTCATTGCCGGGATAGGCCCCCTGGGCCAGCCGGGTCGCAGTGGCGGAAGAGGCCGCCACGATCAGGTTGAGGTCTTCGTTGCGCTTGTTGACCACTTCGGCATAGGCCACGCCGCCACCGCCGCCGGCAAGGTTGGTGACCTGCATGGTGCCGGGAATAATCGAGAGATCCTGGAGGGCCTTGCCGACCTGGCGGCAGGTGAAGTCCCAGCCACCGCCGGGGTTGGCCGGTGCGATGCACTCGGTGTTTCCGGGTTCGAACGCAAAGGCGGCAATGTTGGATGCAAGCAGCAGCGCCGCGGCAAAGCCAAGCACTTTTCTCATTTATCTGTTTCCTCCCAGATGGCAGCTCGCGCTGGTCGCGGCCACGTTTCTTGTTTGATGCGCCGCACGCGCATGCCTGTAGGCTAAATCACCTATGCCGTGCAGGTCGAGCACAAAACACGCAAGGCGAGGACTGCAGGCTCAACCATTGTAGTGAACGTCGAACCGTCCGCTCACGTCGTAACCCTGCATTTCTGCCGCCCGTCCGGCAAAGACCTGTGAACCGCAAAATGCGAGCAGAGCCTGAAACGGCGGATCGAACCAGGCTTTCCTGTCGACCAGCAGGTCATAACGCTCGCTGGCCAGCGGCACGAAGCCGAGACGGAACTGCGCCGCGATGGACGCAAGGCCGAAGCAGGCATCGGCCTTGCCTTCTTGCACCATCAGCACCGCGTCGGTTTCGCTGCGCGCAGGAGCCGTAAGCTGCAGCGCAGCCGGGTCGAGCCCGGCCTCGACTGCCAGCCGCGCGAACAGGATCTGGCTGCCGGCCTCGGGCTGGCGCGGCGCAAACTGCTTTCCGGCGAGATCGGCAATGCCCTTGATGGCCGAGCCCGGTGCGACCACGAGGCCGCGCTCGCGCCTTGCCCATTCCACCAGCACCGCCGGAACGCCAGTGGCTTGTTGCTTCACGCTGGCAACATTCCAGCCGCCGCCTTCCGGGTCAGACACATGAAGACCGGCAGCAATGCACTCTCCGGCAGCAAAGCGGGCAAGGCCATCGAGCGAACTGTCAAATGCCGTGGCAAGGCCGCAGCGGCTTTCACGCACCGCCCAGTCGAGTAGCGGGTCATGGCTGCCCATCACCACCGGCGGACGCGCTGGCCTTGGGTCCACCCGCGGGCCGGAAGAACTTGCGGCAAGCCATGCTTCCACCTCGGCGCGGGGAAACAGCAGCTTGCCCATGGCGCGCGAACACGGCACCTCTCCGGCAGCCGCCATGTCGTAGACCTTGCGCTCCTTGATGCGCAGCAGGTCGGCCAGTTCCCTGGTGGTGAGATAGGTATGCGTCTCGCCGGGCATGTGTTGCCTGTTCTGATTTCGCCTGCAGAAACCTGCAATCTTTTCCAATGGATCGCAAGGCCGGACCTGTGACGATTGCACTATAAGTCAGGTGGAAGCGGCCTGAACGCTGTGCTGTCATGCCGGCATAAAGCCAACCACGGGAGGAATACAGGTGGCATATCCGGATCTGGCCAAGTTCGGGCCGTTCGTTCAGCAGCAGCACCTCGACATTCGCGACATGATAATGCGGTTTGCGCAGGAGCAGCTGGCGCCCGGCGCACACGAACGTGACCTTTTGGCAGCGTTTCCAGCCGAACTGATCGGTGAACTGGCGGCCCTTGGCGGCATGTCGATGAAGACGGCTGCCGAGGATGACGGACCGGGGCTCGACAATGTCGGGTACGCACTGTCCATCGAAGCCATCTCGCGGTTCGATCCGTCGGTGGCCGTGGTGGCGGTGGCGAGCAATCTCGCAGCCGCAATTCTTGCGCGTCACGCCACGCCGGACCAGCGCGAGCGCTTCGTGAAGCCAATAGCCCGCGGCGAAAAAGGTGCTGTGTCATTCGCCCTGACCGAACCCGGCGCCGGTTCGGATGCCGCAGGCATCAAGACCCGAGCCGTGCGCGATGGCGACGGTTGGGTGCTTGACGGTTCGAAGCAGTGGATCACCGGCGGCTCGCACGCCAAGGTGTTCACCGTGTTTGCCAAGACGCCGGGGGAAGGCGGCGACGACAAGGCCGTGTCGTGCTTCGCGGTGGAAGCCGGGACGGCCGGCTTCTCGCTGGGGCGGGGACAAGATGGGCCTGAGGTCATCCGGCACCGCCCAGCTGTTCTTCGAGGGATGCCGGGTGCCGCATGCGAACCTGATCGGCAAGCCGGGTGAAGGCTTGCGCATTGGACTTGGCGCAATTGCCCCAAGCCGAGTTGCCATTGCCGCCCAGTCCATCGGCATCGCCGAGCGTGCCTTCCAGCTTGGCCTTGAGTATGCCAGCGTGCGCAAGGCATTCGGCCAGAGCATTGCCCAGTTCCAGAACAGCCGCTTCGTGCTGGCCGACTGCCGGACCGAACTGGACCAGGCGTGGCTGCTTATGCTTCGCGCCGCCCACCTGCTCGACCAGGGGGTGCCGATCCGCTCGGAAGCCTCGATGGCCAAGCTTGCCGGGTCGGAGACCTGCGGGCGCGTGGTTGACCGCATGCTGCAACTGCATGGCGGCAACGGCTACTCGCGCGAATACGAGATCGAGCGGTTGTACCGGGATGCCAGGGTGATGCGGATTTTCGAGGGAACCAGCGAGATCCAGCGCGAAGTGATCGCCCGCGACCTGGCCGTCTGAGTGCTGAATTTCATACCGGGTTAACCACGTTTCCAACAAGCTGGCTTTTCCAGTTTGAATCAAATCCGCATTTACCCGTTGGCAAAGGATTAACCCCAATCTGGACGCACATGAGTTCACGCTGTTGCCGGTTCTGATCCGTTCCCATGGATCTCCGGCGGGGAGAAATGGCAGCATGTCAGTTTTTGCGTATCAGGTTGGCGGCGTACATATTGTGCTGCCGGGAGGCGCCGCATGAGCGCCGTTGCACTCGCCGATGACGAATGGGAGTTCCCACCTGAGTGGAAGCGCGACCGCAAGGCCGAGGCAAGGCTTCGGGCCATGCTGTCTCCAGACGAGGAAGAGCCTGCGAAAGCCAAGCCGTCCAGATCCAGGCGCAAATCCGAGCCGGAGCCCTTCAATCCGCCGGAACAGCCCGTCGCGAGGCCCCGCCGGGACACCATCGAGGTGATATTCGTCGGCGCCGCGCTGCTTGACGCCAGCGAAATTGTGTCTGGCCATCGTGCCCCGGTTCGTACCCGCCACATGCGCTCGATCGACGACCTGCTTGCGCACATCGAGGATCACGACGTCGATTGCGCGGTTGTTGACCAGTCGCGGCCAACCGAAAGCCGGGGGTTGAAACTCGCCCTGCTGGCCGCGGCAAACCGCATCAAGCATCTGATTGTGCTGGCGGAGCCGAAGAGCTGTGCCGAGGCTGTGGCAATCCACGGCGTGCACGAGGTGCTCAAGGCGCCGGTGCAGGAAAACGACATCGTCGAGACCGTCGTGATGCATGCCGCCACGGTTACGGCACCGGAAGTTCTGCCGCAGGTGAAGCGGCTGGTCTTACGCAATGCGCGCAATGCGCCGCCGGAAGACGAAGAGCAAGACGCTTCTTTCAACTGGAAGGCCGTATTGCGGTTGCCGAAGTTGCCGGCACCGGTTTCGCAAGTGAAGACGAAGCTTGCCGCGGCAAAGGCGGCGCCGGCGCTTTCCACCAGGCTCAAGGAACTGGCTATACCGCAGCAGAGCCGCTGGATAGCGGCCGGCATGTCGCCGCTGCTGGCAGCCTGCGTCTGCTTTGGCGGCCTGGTGACGTTCTTCATGTCATCGGCGAGCTGGTCGGTGCCGGTCACGCTCAACCCGCAGCACGAGGTTGTCAGGGCCGCAGCTTCGCAGCTCGACTGGCTTCAGACCAGGCGTTTGGAGCTGCAGGCCGCGCTGGCACGCGCTGAAACTGCCCTCGAAACGGCCCGCGCGGACCAGCAGGCGGCGCTAGAACAGATCAGCGTTGCCGAAGACGGCATCGAGACCGAGCTGAAGCAGCAGACCAAGCTGCTCAAGCAGGCCCGTGCCCACGTGGCCCGGCTGGACAGCATTGTCGCCAGCGCGAACGGTTCCGGTGACGCCAGGACGGTCAGTGTGGCAGGCCTTGAGTCGATTCATCAGCTGGCCGTTGTCACCAACGAACTGGCGATCAAGCAGATCGATGCCGACAGGCTTGCCGACCGTGTGGCCTATCTGCATTCGCTGCGTGACCAGACCACCCGCTCGGCTTTCCGGCTGGCCGCATCAGGCGACGCCGAATTCGCCAACTTGGCGCCGACATATTCTGCCGCCCAAACGCGGCTTTCGGACGCCGGCAAGGCAATCGCCGAAAGGATCGCCGAAACAGGCAACCTGGGCGCGGCGCTGGCAACGCTGAATGGCCAGATCGAGGCATTGCGCGCGACACCTGCCGTGCAGGCCATGGACAAGCCGACAACAGTGGTGTTCGTCCCGGATGCCAACGCGCCCGCCTATAGCGAAGGCACACCGCTTTATGCCTGCAAGCTGCTGGTGGCCAACTGTCATCAGGCCGGACGGGCAGGCAGGACCCTGGCAGGCAGCGCCACCGCGGAACACCCGCTGTTCGGAAATCCTGTGCCGGGCCGCTATGTCGAAATCGAACTCGGCAGCAGTGCCGATGCCGGCCGCTCGCTGCTGCATGCGGGCCGGGCACCCCTGTTCTTCTGAGAGGGCCGCAAAAACATCTCGCGAACTGGTTCGGATTTTACCGGAAGCGTGCAGGGCTGCGTAACCAGATTCATGCATTCGGGCACGTGCTGACAGCGCGTTAAGTTTTGCAGCACGGTTGCCGGTCTAAGCTTGCCGCGTCGAACAAATCGCAAGTTCCTGCGGGACGGCGAACTTCCCTGCAAGGGGAATTGGAGCCCGCGGACCGTCTTGCCGCTCTGCTACACGGCAAGATGATCTCGAAGAGGCGGCACCGGTGCAAGGGTGCCGCCTCTTCTTCGTTTCAGATGCAATTGGCTTGAACCTGGTGCAGCACAAGCGCATTGGCGACTACAAGGCCGGCAAGACCAAGGCGCTCGAGAATGTGAGTGCTTCCGGCCAGACCGGCCAGCAATGACGCCAGGCATGGGCGACAATGCTTTGAGCTTTCGCCCGATCTGGCCTAGAACTGCAAATCAGGATCGGCAGCGCCGGTCCTGAACCATTTGCAAGACGAGACGCCCGTGCAACCGGCCCCCCAGTGGACAGACATGACGGCTGAAGCCATCGCGGCGTCGGACACCGGTGGGTGGATCGCGGTGTTGCCGGTTGCCGCAACCGAGCAGCACGGGCCCCATTTGCCCGCTTCCACCGACGCCGATATTGCCCGGGCCATGATTGCGGCCTGCATCGAGCAACTGCCAGACAACCTTTCCGTGACGTTCCTGCCGGTCGAGGAAATCGGCTGGTCTGCCGAACATGGAGACAGCCCCGGCACCGTATCGGCCGATCCTGCGGACCTTGCCGACAAGTGGTTCTCCATCGCCGCAAACCTCAAGGCGCACGGGCTGCGCAAGCTGGTGATCGTGAGCTCGCACGGCGGCAACACGCCCGTGGTGGACACGGTGATCATGCGCGCCCGCGCGGAACTCGGGATGCTGTGCGTTGCGACGGCCTGGTCCCGGTTCGGCACGCCGGCAGGGCTGTTCAGCGACGAGGAAATCCGCTTCGGCATTCATGGCGGCGACATCGAAACATCGATCATGCTGACCCACTGCCCTGCTTCGGTGAACATGGAAAAGGCTGAAGATTTTGGTTCCCTTCAAAGGAAGCTTGCCGGTTCGATGACCCACCTGCGCGCCTACGGCCCGCACCGGTTCGGCTGGATGATGCATGACCTCAACGCCGCCGGGGTTGCCGGCAATGCGGCTGCCGCAACGGCGGACAAGGGCCGGGCAGTGATAGCGCACCAGTCGGGCGGGTTCATCGAACTGCTCAGGGACGTGGACCGGCTGGAGCCCGATTGGTTCAGCGGGAACTAGACCGACAAATACTGGTCGCGGATCTCCTGCTGGCTTTCCAGTTCTTCGAATGACCCGTCGAACACCGCCGTGCCGCTTTCGATGATCACCGCCCGGTCGGCGACGATGCGGGCAAAGTGCAGGTTCTGCTCCGACAGCAGCACCGTCAGCCCTTTGGCCTTGATCTCGAGCAGGGTCTCGGCCATCTGCTCGACGATAACCGGCGCGATGCCCTCCGACGGTTCATCCAGCAACAGCAGCTTCGGATTGCCCATCAGCGTACGTGCGATAGTGAGCATCTGCTGTTCGCCGCCGGATAACTGCTTGCCTCGATTGCCGCGCCTCTCGGACAGATTGGGGAACAGCTCGAACATGTGCTCCACCGTCCAGTCCGGGTAGCCGTCGCGGTGCGGTTGGCGGCCCACTTCGAGGTTCTCCATGACGCTCAGATCGGCGAAGATGCGGCGTTCCTCGGGCACATATCCAAGCCCGGCGCGCGCCACCTTGTGAGTGGGCCAGCGAGTGATGTCCGTGCCCTCGAAGCTCACCGTTCCGGAGGCCGGGCGCACCAGTTGCATGATCGAACGCATGGTGGTGGTCTTGCCGGCCCCGTTGCGGCCCAGCAGCGCCACCACCTCGCCCTTGCCAATGGAGAACGACAGGTCGTGCAGGATGTGGGCCTTGCCATAGTAGGCATTTACATTGTCGAGAACGAGCATCCGGTCAGCCATGGCCCTTGCCCTTTTCCTCGAACAGGCGGCCGCCACCCAGATAGACTTCCTGCACCCTGGCATCGTTGCGGATCTCGTCGACGCTGCCGGAGGCAATCAGCTCGCCGCGGTTGAGCACCATGATGCGGTGGGCATGTGCAAACACCACGTCCATGTCGTGTTCGGTGAACAGCACCGAGATGCCCTGGTCCTTGACGATGCCGGCGGTGAGCTGCATCAGGCGGACGCGCTCCCGGGGCGCCATGCCGGCAGTAGGTTCGTCCATCAGCAACAGTTTCGGGTCGTGGGCCAGCGCAATGGCAAGCTCAAGCCGCTTCAGGTCGCCATAGGCGAGGATGGCGGCGGCGCGCTCGGCCTGGTCCGCCATGCCGACCAGTTCAAGCAGATCGTTGGCCCTGTTGACGTGCAATGCCGACGCCCTCGACCACAGGTTCCAGGTCTGGCGCGCATTCGAGATCAGCGCCATCTGCACGTTCTCGCGCACGGTCATCGAGGCATAGGTGGCGGTAATCTGGAAGGTTCGGCCCACGCCCTTGCGCCAGATGCGCCGTGGAGACAGGCCGAGGATGCTTTCGCCGTTCAGCTTCACCTCGCCACTGTCGGCCTTGAGCTGGCCGTTGAGCATGTTGAAGCAGGTGGTCTTGCCGGCACCGTTCGGTCCGATCAGGGCGAGCAGTTCACCCGCGGCCAGGTCAAACGAGACATCGGAGACGGCCTGCAGGCCGCCGAACGACTTGGACAGGTGGCGGACGGAAAGGACCGGCGTGGTCATGCTGCCGTCTCCCCCTCGCGCTCCAGCCCGGCCTTGACGGCGATGCGCTTGATGAACCCGGCGATGCCCTCAGGCGCGATGATCACGATACCCACGATGATGCCGCCGAGGATGGCGCGCCAATAGTCGAGCCGCGAGATCTCGTCCTCGAGCAGCCGGAAGACGCCGGCGCCCACGATCGGACCGGACAAGGTCTGCACGCCCCCCAGCAGCACCATCACCAGTGCATCGACCGAGCGCGGTATCGCCGCCTCGTCCGGGAAGATGGAGCCCTTCGAGAACACGTAGACGCCGCCGGCGATACCGGCAAAGACGCCTGCGATGACGAACGCCGCCCATTGCTGGGCGCGAAGGTCGATGCCTATGGACTCGGTGCGGTTGGGGTTGTCGCGCCCGCCGCGCAGCGCATAGCCGAAGGGCGAGAAGATCATCCGGCGCAGCAGCAGGATGCCGCCGCCGCACAGGGCCAGCGAGAGATAGTAGAAGGCGGTCTTGGACCGTGCCCAGTCGGATGGCCAGATGCCCAGCAGGCCATCGTCGCCGCCGGTCAGTTCCTGCCACTGGAAGGCGGTGGACCACACGATCTGGGCGGCCGCCAGCGTCAGCATGGCCATGTAGACACCGGACAGGCGTACGCAGAACCAGCCGAAGACGAGCGCGCCAAGGCCCGCAAACAGGGGGCCCGCCACCAGCGCCATCTCCATCGAGCCGCCGAAATACTTGACGAGGAAAGCCGCGCCGTAACAACCGAGCGCGAAATAGGCGGCGTGGCCGAACGACACCATGCCGCTATTGCCCATGATGAAGTGCAGGCTGGCGGCGAACAGGGCGAAGATAAGAATGTCCGTGGCCAGCACCAGCGCGAACTCGCCCATCAGGAAAGGCAGCACCAGCAGAAGGGCAAGCAGCGCCAGTGCGATGGTGCGCTTGAGCGGGCTCGCCGGACGGATGGGGGCTTCCACCTGACCTGCGGCATGGGCGGCGGTCTCCTGCTTGCCGAACAGGCCATAGGGCCGGATCACCAAAACGACGGCCATCACCACGAAGGCCAGCACGATGGTGGCCTGCGGCAGCACCAATACGCCGAAGGCATTGAGTTCGCCGATCAGCAGGGCGGCCACGAAGGCGCCGGGGATCGACCCCATGCCGCCGATGACCACGACGACGAAGGCTTCGGCGATGATTGACAGGTCCATCAGCAGGTTGATCGACACGCGCGGCACCTGCAGCGCTCCGCCCAGGCCGGCAAGGAACGAGCCGAGAAAGAAAACGGTTGTGAACAGCCACGACTGATTGACGCCGAGGCTGGCCACCATTTCCCGGTCCAGCGTGGCGGCCCGCACCAGCACGCCCCAGCGGGTCCGGTTGAGCAGCAACCACAGGGCGCCCAGCACGGCAGGTCCGAGAGCGACGAGCAGCAGGTCGTATTGCGGGATTGGTTCACCGAAAATGCGCACAATGCCATCAAGGCCGGGCGCGCGGGGACCAAGCTTGTCCTCGGCACCAAAGATCCACAGTACCGCGTCCTGCACGATCAGCACGATGCCGAAGGTGGCGACCAGCTGGTACAGTTCCGGCGCGTTGTAGATGCGACGCAGCATCACCACTTCGATGATCGCGCCGATCAGCCCCACGACCAGTGCAGCGGCGATCACTGAGCCCCAGAAGCCCACGATCGAACCGGGCACGTACTGAACCAGCGTGTAGGCCAGGTAGGCACCCAGCATGTAGAACGAGCCGTGGGCGAAGTTCACGATGCGGGTGACGCCGAAGATCAGCGACAGGCCGCACGCCACCAGGAACAGCGACGAGGCGCTGGCCAGGCCCGTCAGGAACTGGGCAAAATAGAAGCTCATCAATGCCCCTCGCGGCGATCACTCAGTGCATGGCCGGCAGCCGCCGGAAGCGGCAAACCGGATGAGGCGGGTGCAGTTTCTGCGCTGCACCGCGCCTGTTGTTGCCCCGGTCAATCGTCCGGCTTATTCGGCCGGACGCATCTTGGCGACTTCCTCGTCGCTCGGCTGGTAGTCAGCGCCATCGGCATAGAACCAGTCGACCATCACGCCCATGCCGTCCTTGACATCGGTCTTGCCGACCCAGGCGCCCATGGTGGACTGGTGATCCTGTGCCCGGTACATGAACGGACCCGACGGCGACGAGGGAACCTCAAGGCCCTTCATGGTTTCGACCAGCGTCTCAGCGTCATACTTGTCGGCCTTGTTGAGCAGGGCCTCGATGGACTTCACCGTGTTGTAGCCGACGATCGAACCGAGCTTGGGCGCCTCGCCCCACTTCTTCATGTAGGCATCGAAGAACGCCTTGTGCTCGGGCGTGTCGATGTCCTTCGCCGGATAGCCGGTGACGATCCAGCCCTTGGGCGCCTCGTCCTTGAGCGGCTCGAGGTACTCCGGCTCGCCCGACAGCAGCGACACCACGGTCCGGCCCTCGAACAGGCCGCGCAGGTTGCCTTCGCGCACGAACTGGGCAAGGTCGCCGCCGAAGGTGACGTTGAAGATGGCTTCAGGCTTGGCAGCCTCGACCGCGCGGACCACGGGACCAGCGTCAATCTTGAACACCGGCGGCCACTGCTCCTCGACGAATTCGGCGTCCGGCACCAGCTTGGTCAGCTCCTTCTTGAAGGCGGCGACGGCTTCCTTGCCATAGGCATAGTTGGGCGCGACGGTTGCCCACTTCTTGGCGCCTGTCTTGGCGGCTTCCTTGGCCAGCATGGCGGCCTGCATGGTGGTCGAGGGGCGCAGGCGGAAGGTGTAGCGGTTGCCCGATTCCCAGACGATCGCGTCGGCCAGTGGCTCGGAGGCCAGGAAGAGCGTCTTGTTCTGCTTGGCGAAATCTGCCACGGCGAGGCCGATGTTCGACAGGAAGGTGCCGGCCAGCATGGTGACGTTTTCCTTCGACACCATTTCCTCGGCGATCTTCACCGCGTCACCGGGCTTGCCGGCATCGTCGCGGTCGATGATCTGGAGCGGGCGGCCCTTGATGCCGCCTGCCGCGTTGATCTCGTCCACGGCAAGCTGCCAGCCCTTCTTGTAGGGATCGGTAAATGCCGGCAGGCGGGTATATGAATTGATCTCGCCGACCTTGATCGGATCGGCCGCCTGGGCAGCCATCGCCGCAAGTCCAACCACGGCGGCAGCTATCGCCCCCGCAACAAATCTGAACAGTTTCATCCGTCTCCCTTTCTCTTCAACCGGGTCGAACCCTTTTGTTTATCAACCGCCCCGTCTCTTCAGCGAAGACCGTCTTCACCCTTCGCCTCGTCCTTGGTCAGTCCGCCAACGCGCGGCAGCGGGCGGCCTGAATCCGTTACCGCCACTGCCACCATGATCTCGTTGCCCCGTGGCGCATCGTTGATCTGCACTTCCATGCCGTCGAAGTGAGAGCGTACGTAAGCAGCATCCTTGTGGCCAAGCGGAATGTCGAGCACCTGTCCCATGCCGCCGCGCTTCTTCGATGACGGCACCAGGGCCGCCCCCTTCTCCACCGCCTTCCTGAGCGGGGCGCCCATCTTCGGGTGAAGAATGGCGGCGGCGTGTTCCAGTTCGCCGTTCTCACCCACCAGCGCGGCCTTGCCGTAGCTCTCGGCCTGTGACGGCGATATGCCAAGCGCTGCCACGCAACGCTCGCCGAGCTGGCCGCCCAGTTCCTCGCCGATCTCCATCAGGTCCGAAAGATCCTCGACATACTTGCCGGCAAAGGGGTTTTCGATCACCGCCACGGCGGCGGCGCGGCGCGTAGGCGGATCGATCGTCTTGCCCATCTCGGTGTGGATCTCGTCGACGAATACTGCGATCTTCCTGATCCTGGCCTTGCTCATTTCTGACCGTCCCTCAGCTTGATGTCCCTGGCCGCAAGGCCACCCGCGCGGTTGTGCACGCGCGGGCCCGTGGTCATCACGAGGATCACCACCATCTCGTTGGCGCGCGGAGCGTCGTTGATGCCGACCTCGATGGCATCGAAATGCGAACGCACGTAAGACGCCGTTACGTGTGTTACCGGCACGTCGAGCCGGGCGCCCGGCCCGCCCACCTTCTTGGTCGACGGCACGATGGCAAGCGAGTCCGGCACATGCTCGCGCATGGAGTAACCGCCCGGCGCATGCCACAAGGCGGCATGCTCCGTTTCGCCGGCCTCGCCCACGATGGCGCCCTTGCCGTAGCCTTCGATGCGCTCCGGCGGCACGTCCATTGCCGCGATGAGCTCCCCCGCCATGGCCATGCCGAGGGGCTTCAGGTCTTCCATGAACGGCTGGATATCCTGGACATATCGCCCGGCAAACGGGTTCTCGATCACCTTGGCAATGAAGCCGCGCCGGTGCGGCTCGGCAGCCACCGGTCCACCCTCGTGGAAAATGTCCTCGATACCGACGAGGGACTTTCTGATCTTTACCTCAGGCATGGGCTGACTTCCTGTCGATCAGCGTGACGGGATCAACCCGTTCGACACTGTTATTGAGGCCCAGAGTGGCCGCCATGATCAAGCCCCGCCGCTGGAATTCCTGCGCCAATGCAACACCGCAGGCCAGCGCAACGGCCGTCTCGCCTTCATCGAGCGGTGCCACATCAACCGTGACCAGTCTGTCGCGCAGGTCGCTGTCGGGCGACAGCTCGCACGCCGGCCTACGGTTGACCTTCTGCGATCCCGGCAGGTCGACCGCGTTGGCAATCAGGGTCGCCGCCACGTCCGCCGCGGCGCCGGTACGCGCCAGCACCGTGACGCTGTCGGCAATACCGAGCGAATGCGACCGGCCATGCCGGCTGGAGGTGGCAATACCGCCAACGCCATCACCCGCCTCGACCGTCACAAGCCCGTTCGCCGAGGCAATGGAAAACCGCTCCCGGACGCCAAGATGAAGGGCAATGTCGCCGCCATTGTTGACATAGGCGCGACGCAAGCTCGCCGCCTGCAGCATGGCCTGCAGAATCTCGTCGGCCACGGCGCCGGCCACCGCCGCCATCGGCGTTACCCGCTGCTGCCAGTGTGGCTGCACGGCGCAAGCCATGCGCAGGGCCACCGGCCCCTCCAGCGGCAGGCCCTGTTCAGGCATCTCGGTGCGCAGCAGCACCAGCTCTTCGCAAAGTCGCACCAGCACCGTCTCGAACCGGGCACGTGCCGCCATGTACGCACGGCGCACCTCCGCAGGTTCCCCGTCAGCCCCGATGATCAGGTCGATGGGGCCGTGCTGCAGGTGCAGCCGCTTGCCGTCAGGCAGCATGGCAGCCTGGATGCTCATGTGCCGGGCTCCTTCTTCGCCGCCTTTGACCAGCCGAAGTGCCGCTCATCGGTGGGCCATGGCACGCCCTGCTTCGAGGCCGCACCCTTTTGCCCGGCCAGCACGTGATCGTTCTGGATGGCCTTCTTGCCGGCGCGCGCTTCGGCAAGCGGCATGACGTGCTTCATGTGGCCGCCCAGCGCCTCGTAGTCCTCGCGGCGCATGGTAAACTCGATGGGCGCAACC
The DNA here is from genome assembly GCA_024642465.1 of Alphaproteobacteria bacterium. Lineage (GTDB taxonomy): Bacteria > Pseudomonadota > Alphaproteobacteria > Rhizobiales > Aestuariivirgaceae > Anderseniella. The sequence continues at coordinate 21,258 of JAHEBA010000265.1, read as the reverse complement.
AGCGCCGGCGTCGGCACGTAGCCGAAGGCGTTTTCCGGCAGCAGCGTCACGTCCGACATGATGGTGATGCCGCCGCCGGGCCAGACATAGGCCGGTGCGCCACCGCAGGTGATGCGGGTCAGCGTGTCCTTCACCGAGCGGGTCAGCTTGACCGGGTTCTCGGTCACCCCGGCGCGAAGCGAACCACCCGCGCCGCCCATGAACAGCACCGTGCACAGGGCCGGTTCGCAGTTCTCCTCGATCAGCCGCACCGACTTCATCAGCCCGTCTGGCATGTCCTGCTTCTGCGGCTTCAGGTCATCGCCCAGTTCGTAGTAGGCGAACTGCTCGCCCGTCGTGGACACCATCAGCAGCGACTGGCCGGGCTTGGCCACCTTGGGGTCGAAGTCGCCCAGAATGACCAGCGGATCGTCGACATTGGTGCCGCCCCAACCGGTGCCGGGTTCGGCCACCTGGAAATAGCGTCCGGGCGTTGAGCGCCTGCCCTTGATCTTGATGCCGGTGGGCGCCCAGCCGATCACCTTGCCGGCCTGGTGTTCGGAAATGACGCCGGTGATGTGGTCATCGACCACCACCACCTCATCGACCAGTCCGTGCCACTGCGAGGCGAACATGCCGACCGTTGCCGACCCGCAGCCCACCCGCATGCGCTCTTCCTTCACGCCGTTGACGATGGGCGGCTTGCCTGCCTCGATCACCACGGTGGAGCCTTCGTCGATGGCGACTTCCACCGGCCTGCCATTGCACAGGTCGAGCAGCGCGGCGCAAGTGACGCGGCCTTCCTTCTTGCCGCCGCCGGTCAGGTGATGCACGCCACCCAGCGACAGCATCTGCGAGCCATATTCCGCCGTGGTGACGTGGCCGATGGGCTCGCCGTCCACCCGCACCAGCGCACGCTCAGGCCCCAGGTGCCGGTCGGTGTCGATCTTCACCTTGACGCCGCAATACGAGAAGATGCCCTCGGTCACCACGGTGATCATGTCGACGCCGTCGACCTGACGCGAGACGATGAACGGCGCAGGCTTGTAGTCCGGGTAAGTGGTGCCCGCGCCGATGGCAGTGATGAAGCTGTCGTCGGTGTTGATGATCTCGCCGTCCCATTCCGCGCCCCGGTCCAGGAACGGCACCAGTTCGCCGCCTATGGCTTTCGTCTTCTCGATGATCACCAGCGGGTCGACACGGACGAGATTGCCATCCTCGTTGGCGTAGCGGTCGCAGGCGCCGGAGCGGCCCGGCGCGATGTAGCACATCACGGGACACGCATCGCAGCGGATCTTGTCGCCTTCACGCGCCGGACTAGCCATCACCCTGCTCCTTTGCCCGGATCGCCGCCAGCACCTTATCCGGCGTCGCAGGCAGATGACGCACGCATGCGCCGGTAGCGTCGCGAATGGCATTCAATATTGCCGGGGCGGTTGGTATCAGCACGTGTTCGCCCAGCCCCTTCGCGCCATAGGGCCCGTGCGGGTCGGGCACCTCGACGATGATCGATTTCACCTCCGGCATGTCGCCGAAAGTGGGAATTAGATAATCGTGCAGGTTCTCGGTGCGGCCCGGGATGTAGTCTTCCATCAGCGCGAGGCCAATGCCCTGTGCGGCACCGCCCTCGATCTGACCTTCCACCAGCAGCGGATTGATGGCGCGCCCCACATCGTGTACCGCCGTCAGCCGGTCAAGCTTCACCGTACCGAGACGGGTGTCGACGGTCAGCTCCATCATGTGTGCGCCATAGCCGAACACGGCGTAGGGCTCACCCTGGCCGTTCTCATCCAGCGGCGTGGTGGGCGGGTCATAGGTTTCGACTGCCTTGAACACGTAGCCTTCCGGATCGGCTTCAAGGCCCGAAAGATCGATGCGCCGCTCGCCGTCGCCGTCGGTCAGCACCAGCGCGCCCGGCTCCAGCCGGATGCTGGCGTCCGCCGCGACGTTGGCATGGCGCAGAAGCTGTTCGCGCAAGGCTTCGCCGGCAAGCCGCGTGGCATTGCCCGACACGAACGTCTGGCGCGAGGCCGACGTCTTGCCCGCATCGGGCGTGATCGCCGTGTCGCCTGATTTGAGCCGGATTGCATCTGCCGGCACGCCCAATGCATCCGCCATGATCTGCACCATCACCGTGCTCGCGCCCTGGCCGATGTCCATGGCGCCCTGGTGCAGCCACACCGTGCCCGCCGCATCGATGCCCACCTTCATGGTGGATGGATTTGGGAGCGACGTGTTGCCGCAGCCATACCAGCAGGTGCCCAGCCCCACGCCCTTCCTGAGGTGACCGCCTTTCTTGTTGAAAGCGCCAGCTGCTTCGCGTGCTTTCGCATAGGGATCGCGCAATGCCTCGAGGCACGCCTTGATGCCGACGCCAGACTCGAACACCTGCCCCGTCGCCGTGGGCAGGCCGTTGTCGAGCGCGTTGATGAGACGGAACTCCAACCGGTCGATGCCTGCAATGTCGGCGAGTTCGTCGAACACGCTTTCCTGCGCCACCGCCGATTGCGGTACGCCAAAGCCGCGGAAGGCACCCGATGGCGCACAATGCGTATGCACGGCAACGGACTGCGCCCGGTAGTTTTCAATGTGGAACGGACCCGAGGCATGAACCGGCACGCGGTTCGCCACGGTCGGACCCCAGCTCGCATAGGCGCCGGTATTGAACGTACCGGAGAAATCGAACCCTGTTATCCGCCCGGTCGCATCACAGCCGGCCTTCAGCGTGATCTCGCTCGGGTGGCGCTTGGTGGTGGAGCGCATCGACTCCTGCCGCGTGTAGACGATGCCGCAGGACCGCCCCAGCTTCCACGCCGCCAGCGCGATGTAGGGCTGGAACGACAGGTCAAGCTTCGAGCCGAAGCCGCCGCCGCAGGCCGACGGCACGATGCGCACCTGGCTGTCCGCAAGGTCGAGGATAGGCGCGGTCGACTCGCGGTCCAGGTGCGGCGCCTGGGTGCAGCCGTGAATGACGATGGTGTCGCCATCGCGCACGGCCCAGCCCGCTTCCGGTTCGATATAGGCATGTTCGACGAATGGCGTCGAATAGGACCGCTTGATGACATGCGTGGCCTTTGCCAGCCCGTCATCGACGTTGCCCTTCTGCACCATGCCGCGGACCATGACATTGCCGGCCCGGTTCTGGTGCAGCAGCGGCGAACCGGTGTTGAGCGCCTCGGCAGGCTTGAGCGCGTGGGTGAGCGGTTCCCACGACACAGGAAACTGGCTCATATCAAGCGCGGCAATCGCCTCGCGCTCGCCCACCACCATGGCAATCGCTTCACCACGAAACCGCGCAACGCTTTCGGCAAACACCGGCTGATCGGCAAACGGCGGAATGGTGCCGTGGATGTTGGTGCCCGGAATATCCGCCGCGGTCATCACCGCAACAAGGCCGGGATGAGCGTCCAGGAATGTGGCTGTGTCGCCGATCTCAAAGCGGGCGTGATGGTGCGGCGACCGGATCAACTTCACCATCAGGGCATCCGCCGGAACGCCGTCGGCGCCGAACTGCTCGCGGCCATCGACCTTGGGTTCGCCATCGACCCGGCGGATCGGCTGGCCGACGCTGGTGCCCGCCTGGGCAGGTGAGCGCACAGCGTTCGAGCCTGCAGCAAACAGCACCGCGTCGATGATCTTGGCGTAGCCGGTGCAGCGGCAAAGCACACCGCCCAGCGCATCCTCGACGTCGCGTTTCGACGGCGCAGGCGTTGCATCCAGCAGTGCAGCCGCGCTCATCAGCATGCCCGGCGTGCAGATGCCGCACTGGGCCGCGCCGAACTCGAGGAAGGCGTCCTGCAGCCGGGTCAGGCGGCCGTCCTGCGACAGTCCTTCAAGGGTGGTGACGCTGCAGCCGGTCACCTGCGCCGCTGCGGTCAGACAGGCGCAGACCGGTGCGCCATCTACCAGTACGGTGCACGCGCCACAGTCGCCTGCGTCGCAGCCGACCTTGGTGCCGGTGAGGCCAAGCTCGCATCGCAGCACGACTGACAGGCGCTCGTGCGGCGAGGACTTGAGTTCGGTCTTGCGGCCATTGACGGTGCAGGCAATGGCAGGCGGGGGGACGTGACGGTTCATGCGCTTGCTCCTTCGCCGGCCATGGTCAGCGCCCGGCGCACGCCTTCCAGTGCCGCTTCCATCCGGTAACCGGCTGGTGCGCGCACATCATCGATTGGCGACAGCACGGCGAGATGCTGTGGCGCCGCGATTCCGGCAGCGGCTTGCAGATTTTTCCCGATGAGCGCGGATTCTAGTGCTGGCAGCCGCTGCGCAACCGCCGAGCAGGCGCCAACCGCAACCGCCGCATCGGTGATGATGCCATTGCCGTCCGCCGCCAGCCTTGCTGCAATCATGGCGATCGAAATGACCAGATAGCGCCTGGAACCCAGCTTGAAAAAGGCAGAATTTCCGCGCAATCCGGCTGCTGGAACGTGGATGAAAGTAAGTAATTCGCCAGAATCACGGGCGGTTTTCCGGTTGCCCTGGATGAAATCCGACAGTGGCAACGTTCGGGATCCGGACCGGCTGGCAAGCTCCACGCGTGCATCGAGGGCGAGAAGCGGCGGCACGCCGTCGGCTGCGGGCGAGGCGTTGCACAGGTTGCCTGCGATCGTGGCGCGGTTCTGGATCTGGACTGAACCGACCTCCCTGGCCGCCTGCTGCAGCGCCCTGAAGGCGGGCGGCAGGCTGGCGCGGACGATGTCGGTCCAGGTGGTCAGCGCGCCGATGCGGATGCCGCCATCCGGCGAGGGCGCGATGCCGCGCAAATCCCCTAGGCGCGAAATGTCCATGACCGGAGAGGTGAGCGGGGTCTCGCCCAGCGCAGGGTAAACGTCGGTACCGCCGGCCAGCACGGTCCAGCCGCCGTCGCCGAGTAGCGTGACCGCCTCGGCCAGTGAAGTGGGCTGCGCGTAACCGGCCATCGCTGCTCCGGATAATTGTTTGTGTGCTAATGGTAGGGTTGGAGTTTCGCCGGAGTCAATTGCAAGCGGAGCGGTTCCGGCAGAATTAATCCGACAAACGTCTCAGTACTTCGGCTTGCCGAGGCCGAAGGGTCCGTCCTGCACGACGCGGCGGATCAGCGCAAAGTAGAGCCAGTAAGGCAACAGCCGCATGAGCTTGGTCTGCATCACCACCTGCCATGGGAAGGCGATCTCGAAGCGGCGGGTGGCAAGGCTGTCCAGAATGCGGCGGGCGGCATCATCGGCCTCGATGATGCCGGGCATCGGGAAATCGTTGGCCGCAACCATGGGGGTGCGGACAAAGCCGCAATTGACGATGCTCACATCGACACCGGCGTGCGCGAGGTCGGTTCGCAAGGCTTCCGCATGGGCGATCAACGCCGCCTTGCTGGCACAATAAAGCGCAGCGCGCGGAATGCCGCGATAACCCGCCACCGATCCCATGAAGCACAATTGCCCCCGGCCCCTGGCACGCATGGCCGGCAAGGCGGCTGCAGCCGTATTGACCGCACCCTGATAGTTGACCGTCATGACGCGCGCAGCCTCGCTGGCGGAATACTCAACCGCATCCATCAGCACCCAGATGCCAGCGGACATGACGACGAGGTCGGGCACCCCCAACGCCTGTTCGATCCGGTCATACACCTGCCGGCTGTCAGCTTCGCGGGTGACATCCAGCGGATAGGGGTGAATGCCGGGGTGAGCAGCTGCCAGAGCCTCCAACCGGTCCTGCTGGCGGCCCGATACCGCCACGCGCGCGCCTGATCGAGCCAACTGGATAGCAAGCTCGCGCCCGATTCCCGTTCCGGCCCCGGTGATCCAGACGGTCTTGCCAGAGAACGTTTCCGTCATGGGACGGATTAGTAGTCGATTCAGCCGGGGAACGCGATAGGCGGCGTCACGAACGAAAAGGCCGGACCTGATGGCCCGGCCGTTCCCAATTCCCTAATGGCGATCAGCGCGGTGCCAGGATCATGATCATCTGACGGCCTTCCATCTTCGGCTCGAATTCCACCTTGGCGATTTCCTCGGTGTCGGCCTTGACCTTTTGCAGCAGATCGAAGCCAAGCTCGGTGTGAGCCATTTCACGTCCGCGGAAGCGCATGGTGACCTTGACCTTGTCGCCTTCGTCGAAGAAGCGCTTCATGGCGCGCATCTTCACGTCGTAGTCGTGGGTGTCGATGCCGGGACGCAGCTTGATTTCCTTGACCTCGATGACCTTCTGCTTCTTGCGGGCTTCGGCAGCCTTCTTCTGGGCCTGATACTTGTACTTGCCGTAGTCCATGATCTTGCAGACCGGTGGTTCTGCGTTCGGTGAGACTTCGACTAGATCAAGTCCGGCTTCCTCAGCCAGTGCAATCGCCGCTTCGGTTTTCATCACGCCGCGCTTCTCACCTTCGTCGTCAATGACCAGAACCGTGTTGCTGGTAATCGCGTCGTTGACGCGCGGTCCATCATCCTTGGGTGGCATCTGCCCGTTCATCGGCCTGCGAATGGTCAAGTCTCCTTTTTATGGTGGCGGACGGCCTGTGATGCCGCTCACGCCTAGGGGGTTCAATTTCTGCAAAAACGCACCTAAACACCCTTACCAGATTTTGCAAGCAATGTTGAGAGGGCTAAGCAATGCCGGACAACGCCAACCCCACCCTTCCTGCCGCGCAGATGCATGTCATGCCGGACGGTACGCGGATTGCCTGGATCGCGGATGGCACGGCGCCCGGCGCAGACAGCCGGAGCGGCACGTTCTGGCTTGGCGGCTTCAAGTCGGACATGCGCGGCACCAAGGCGGAAGTGCTGGCAGACCATGCCCGGCGAACCGGGCGCTCGTTCGTGCGGTTCGACTATTCGGGCCACGGCGAAAGCGGCGGCGCATTCGTTGACGGCACCATCTCATCCTGGCTTGGCAACGCAGAAGCCATCTTCGACACCCATGCCGCGGGCAAGCGGGTGCTGATCGGCTCCAGCATGGGGGGCTGGATTGCCCTACTGCTGGCCCGGCGGCTGATTGCAGCGGGCAAGGCGGAACGGCTGGTCGGACTGGTGCTGATCGCACCGGCAGCCGACATGACGAAATACCTGATGTGGGACAAGTATGGCGAGGAGTTCCGTGACGAGGTGGTGCGGCTTGGCAAGTACGAGCGGCCATCCGAATACTCGGATGAGCCCTACGTCATCACGCGCGCGCTGATCGAGGACGGGCAGCAGCACCTGATGCTAGAACAAGGCCTCGATGTGCCCTGCCCAGTGCGCGTGCTGCAAGGTGAAGACGACCCGGACGTACCATGGGAACACGGGCTGAAGGTCTATCGCGCACTTCGCGGAGGCGACATCAGCTTCGACCTGATCAAGCAAGGCGACCACCGGCTGTCGACGGAACGGGATCTTGCCCGCCTGGACGAGACGGTCGAGGCGCTGTGCATCCGGGCGGACGGCCTCGTCTAGGCGAGCGCTTTCAGTCCTTCGCGGAAGGTGGGATACCGGAACCGGTAGCCGAGTTCATCCTTCACCCGTGCGTTCGAGACCCGCTTGGATTCGGCATAGAAGCTTTTCGCCATCGGTGACAGGTCGGCGTCCTCGAACGCCACTTCCGGCGGCGGCTCCATGCCGATCAGCTCCGCCGCCCACGCAATCACGTCCTTTGGCGGGGCTGGCTCATTATCGCAGACATTGTAGGCCGAGCCCGGGTTGGGGTGCGCAATCGAGGCGCGCAGTATGCCCGCGATATCCTCGACGTGAATGCGACTGAACACCTGACCCGGCTTGATGATGCGCCTGGCGGTGCCGTTGCGCAGGCTCTCGATCTGGTTGCGGCCCGGCCCGTAAATGCCGGCGAGACGGAACAGGTGGACCGGCAGCGAGAACGCCTCGCGCATGCCGAGCCAGCCGGCTTCGGCTTCCAGGCGCGCCTCGCCGCGTGAAGTCGACGGTTCGAGCGGCGAGCTCTCATCGACCCAACCACCCTCCCGGTCGCCATAGACGCCAGTGGTGGACAGGTAGGCGAACCAAGAAATCCGGTCCGCCCGCGCCGCAAGATCATGACCGTGCAGGCGCAACACGGGATCGCCGTTCTTGCCCGGCGCGATGGACTGGACGACGTGGGTCACGCCGTCGAGCACGCTGGCGTCCATCGGCGTTTCCCCGTCGAACAGCACGACCTCATACCCTTGCACGCGGATTTTCGCGCAGCCTTGCTCCGACCGGCTAGTGCCGGTGATGCGCCACTCATCGCGCGGCAGCTGACGGGCCAGTTCACCGGCCGAATAGCCGAAGCCGAAGCAGAACAGGTGCTTTTTGTCGTCAGGCATTCCATTCCTCTTTCACGGCATCATCAGCTTCATGCGCCAGATAACGCTCACGCAACGCTTCGAATTCATCACGCGGCAGCAATTGCGACAACGCCCACACCGCCATTGCGCGTACAATCGGCGAGGCATCCATCAGGAGTTCGCTTGCGCACTCAACGTGTGATGCATCGTCCGAGTTGCCAATGGCAACGAGTACGTTACGCACGAAGCGGTCGCGCCCGATGCGCTTGACCGGGGAACCGGAGAACAGCTTGCGAAAGGCGGCATCGTCAAGCCGGGCAAGCTCTTCCAGCGGCGGGGCGACCAGGTCTTCGCGCGCCGTCAGTTTTGCCTCGCTCGCCTTCTGCGCGAATTTGTTCCATGGGCACACTGCCAGGCAATCGTCGCAGCCATAGATGCGGTTGCCCATGGCGTGGCGGAACTCGCAGGCGATGTGACCCTTGTGCTCGATGGTGAGATAGGAAATGCAGCGCCGCGCATCCAGCCGGTAGGGTGCGGGAAAGGCGTTGGTCGGGCAAATGTCGAGACAGGCCCGGCAAGACCCGCAGTGATCGCCTTCGGGCTCATCCTCCACAAGGGCCGCAGCACTCAGGATGCTGCCAATGAAGAACCACGACCCCAGCTCCCGCGACACGAGATTGGTGTGCCTGCCCTGCCAGCCGAGACCAGCTTGCTGGCCCAACGGCTTTTCCATCAACGGCGCCGTGTCCACGAACACTTTCACGTCGTCGCCGGTTTCGGCGGCAAGCCACCCGGCCAGTTCCTTCAGCTTGCCCTTGATGACGTCATGATAGTCGCGGTTGAGCGCGTAGACCGAGATGACGCCCGTGCCGCGCTGTTCGAGCCGGGTCATCGGGTCGAGGCCGGGCGTGTAGTTCATCGCCAGCATGATTGCACTTCGCGCACCCGGCCAAATGGCATCGGGCGACCTTCGCCGCGGCGCAGTATCCGCCAGCCAGTCCATGCCGGCGTGATGGCCATCGGCCACGGCCTGCGCCAGCCGCTCGCCGGTGTTGCCCGGCAGCCGGGCGCGCGCGATGCGCACCGCGTCGAAACCGAGGGCGGCGGCACGGTCGCGCAATCTGTCTTCAAGACGGGCCGTCATCCGGGCCAGACTATCAGAAATCCAGCTCCGCGTAGTTGGCAGATGGCGTTATGCCGCGCACATGGTCGGCCAGCAGCGGGCGGAACGAGGGCCGCGACTTGATGCGCTGGTACCAGGCCTTGGCATCGGGCACGCCGTCCCAGACGATGTCGCCGGTATAGTCGGCAACCGACAGGTGGCAGGCGGCGGCAAGATCGGCGATGGTGATGTCATTGCCGGCGAGCAGGTTGTGATGGCTGGTCAGGTGGTCGATATAGCCGAGATGATCCTTCAGCGCGGCAATGGCGGAGCGAACGCGGTTCATGTTGGGCGAGCCGCCGCCTTGTGCTGCCGGCACGAAGCGCTTGACGATCTTCTCCATCAGCAGCGGCGACGTCACCTCGTGATGGAACTTGCCGTCGAACCAGGCCACCATGCGGCGTACCTCGGCGCGCTGGGCCGGACCCGTTCCCCACAGGGACAGATGCTGACCTGCCCGGGTCTCGTCGAGATGGGCGCCGGCGGCCTCCACGCCCGCGCACACCGTGCCGTCCTCGTCGATCAGGACGGGCAGCGTCGCAGCCGGGTTGAGCGCGATGAAATCCTCGCGCGCCTCCCAGGGGCGTTCTTCCAGCAGTTCGCAGGCAATGCCCATTTCCGACAGGGTCATCCGGATGCGGCGGGAGAAAGGGTCGAGCGGAAAATGCAGCAGACGCACCATAGCAAATTCACCAACTTGTCTGATAAGACCTTGCGCGCTGACCGGCGGCAGGGTGATTCGTAACCGGAACTGTTATGCCAGTAGCGCTGACTTGTGGCCACAACTGGGTGGCGGCAGTGCCTCTAGGGGACTTCTCATGCTGATTGAGCAGATCATCGTGCTCGCGCTCATCCAGGGCATCACCGAATTCCTGCCAATCTCTTCATCCGGCCACCTTATCCTCGTGCCGGCGCTCACCGGCTGGCTCGACCAGGGGCTGATCGTCGACGTGATGGTCCACATGGGATCGTTCCTGGCGGTGATCGCCTATTTCTGGCGCGATATCCTGCGGCTTGCCGTTGGCGGGCTGAACCTGCTGCGCGGGCGGCTGACCGACGATGGGCGGATGGCGATCCTCATTCTGATCGGCACCATTCCAGCAGTGGCGTTCGGCCTGTTCGTCAAGCAGACCGGCCTGATAGACAGCGTGCGCGGGCCGGAAATCGTCGCCTGGAATGCCATCATCTTCGGCGTGCTGCTGTACCTGGCGGACCGGTTCGGCCAGACCATCCGCTCGATGGAGCACATGACGCTGGTGTCGGCGATCATCATCGGCGTTGCACAGGCGGTGGCGATCATGCCGGGCACCAGCCGGTCGGGCATCACCATGACGGCAGCGCGCGCACTGGGCTTTACCCGGCCTGAAGCCGCGCGGTTCTCGTTCCTGCTGGGCGTGCCGGCGATCGCGGGCGCAGGCGTGCTGGTGCTGGGCGAGGCGATTTCGGAAGGCGCGAAGATCTCTGGCGATGCGATACTGACCGGCGCCCTCACCTTCTTCACGGCACTTGCGGCAATCGCCTTCCTGATGGCCATCGTGAAGCGCTATTCGCTGGCGAGCTTCGTGATCTACCGGATCATCCTCGGCACCGTCCTGCTCTATCTCGTCTATACCGGCTTCTTCACTGCTGCGGCCTGACCGGCTGGATCAGCGGCTGGCCGATACGGGGCCGATGATCTCGCGCACTAGCTTGCGCCGGATGGCCACGCGAAAATCCTCGAAGTCCGACGCCGTCATCATGAAGGCGCCCGGCCCGCCGATGACGTTGTTGGCATAGTGCTCGCGCAAGTCGATGTTGGCGAGTTCGCCGAGACTGTAGTCCTGCTGGTGGATGACGAGGCCGTTGACGGTGATGCCGCGGGCATTTGCATTGTCGCGGGCGGCACGGGAAGAGGCTGCATCGCTTGAGCCGTCGCCCGAAATATCGATTACCCGGCGCTCACCCTCATAGGCATTGGACCCGATGCTGGCCGCGGCATGATCTATGGCGCCGGCAATGTCGGTAAGACCTTCGATGATGCGCGGCACGGCGGCAATGCGCGCCGCCAGTACGGCAGCGTCCTGCCCGTCGTGCAGCAGGTGCCAGCCGACCACAGTCGACTGCCGGTTTTGACCGGCCCAGTGGGTCACCGATACGGCGATGCCGCGCGGACCGACCAGCCGGATGGCGTTGACGACGTCGGGATGCAGGAAGGCATTGGCGAGGCCCTCAGTCTGCAGTGCGAACTCGCGCTCGTCCACGCTGGTGGAGGTGTCGATGGCGAGCACCAGTTGGAGTTCGACAGGCTCAAGGGCAATGGCGGGGGGCGATGCAAGCAGCAGCGCCCATGCCGAAGATGCAATCGCGGCCAGCCCTGCAGCTCTCACCGGGCGGGCCAAGCCGCGGGCCTCAGCCGGTCTGGGCAGAGAACTGCCCCGCCTTGCGGTAGCGGTAGAGATAGGCCGGCACGATGGCCTCGACCGTCTCGGGCTCGATGCCCAGCCCCTCCAGCGTGCGGCCTTCCGCCCTGGCGGCAGCGGACACCACGTTGTCGGTCTTCAGCAACTCGACCTGATCGGCGGTCAGCAACGGTGCAGGCAACAGCCCGAGGATGCCGCCAATGATGCGCGCCACCGGGAACGGCAGCGGCAGCAGCAGGCGCTTGCGGCCGGTTACCTTGAACACATATTCCAGCACCTGCCGGAAGCTCATCGTCTCCGGCCCGCCCAGTTCCCAGGTCTTGCCGCTTGCCTCGCCGGACGCCACCAGCCTGGCAATTGCTTCGGCCACGTCACCGACGAACACCGGCTGGAACAGGGTTTCGCCACCACCAATCAGCGGCAACATGGGAGAAAAGCGCGCCATGCCGGCAAACTGGTTGAAGAAGTTGTCTTCCGGGCCGAACACGATGGACGGGCGGATGATGATGGCACCGGGAAATTCATCGCGCGCCGCCTGTTCGCCGGCGGCCTTGGTGCGGGCGTACTCGGCGCCAGAGTCCGAATCGGCACCGATGGCTGAAATCTGGATGAACTGGCCGGCGCCGGCATATTTCGCGGCGCGGGCCGCAACGCGTGCGCCATGGGCGTGAAGCGCCGAGAAAGTCTGGCCGCCGGAAGAATACAGCACGCCGACGAGGTTTATCACGACATCGGCGCCCGCACAGGCAGCGGCCACGGATTCGGGATAGCGCAGGTTGCACTGCACCGGCATTATCTGACCGGGAAAGCCCAGCGGCTGGACGTGGCCGGCAAGGTCGGGGCGGCGCACGGCGACGCGGATGCGGTGACCGGCACGGGCCAGGGCGCGGGTTACGTGGCGGCCCACAAAGCCGGAACCGCCAATGATGGTGATGAGCTTGGGTGAAGCGGTCATGCGTCCCGATCCCTCGTCAGTCGTTTGTTGAAGCGCTGTACGCAAGCCGATGCGCGCAGCTCTGTTTGACAGTGCTTTTAGCGGGCGGAGCAGCCGGTTGCAAAGACGGTTTCGTGTCTCACCGGCAAAAATGCCAACGGGTCCGGCTTGCCGCCCGGAACAAAAGTGCCAAACAGCAAACAGGCCAGTTGACAAGCAGCCTTCGTGGCCACTATGACAGCGCCTGCTTCAGCGGCGGTTCGCGTTCCGGACCCGCTGCTTTGGGCCCAGGTGGCGGAATTGGTAGACGCGCTAGCTTCAGGTGCTAGTTTCCGAAAGGAAGTGGAAGTTCGAGTCTTCTCCTGGGCACCATTAGAATCCGTTAAATAATTGATTTATAAAATAAATATTATAATTTCTGAAATCGAATCCACCTATTAATCCACCTTAGCAGGGCCGTTGCCCACCACGAATGTTGGGTTGAAAAGCTTGTTTGCAGTCTGACAAACTATCTGGAACTACGCATAGATTTTGCGAAACGGATCATGCATCAGGCTGACTTGAGCGCATGTCCTTCAGCTTGAGAAGCATCGACAGTGTACGCTCCAGCTTGCGGTCGAGATGAACCTCGTAACGGCCAAGCCTTTCCAGCTTGTCGGGATCAAGGGCTTCACCGAAGGCCTGATCACGGATCAGCGGGTGATTTGAAAGTTCGCGCTTCCGGTTCTCAAACCAAGGCAACACCTTCTTTTCAATGAAACGGCGAAGACATTCGGCATCAGGTGTAACAGGTTCGTCGTCAGGATCATCAGGATCGCCTTCGAGCAGTTCGCTCCACCACTGCTGTGTATCCTCGCGAAGCTCTGCCAGGGCTGCCTCGTACGTGTGCTTGCCACCGGAATTGAGTATGTCCAGCGCCCGAAGCGTCATCGCTTCATCTTCTTGCATGTCGCGAATATCCGCGTTCGTCTTTTCAGCTGTGGACTGGACGGCCTGTGCCGCAGAGGCATCGCCAGTGCCACCATGCTTATGTGCCAACGCTGCCTCCGATGTATCGCGGAATGGCTTGATCGCGTTGTTCAGGCCGTGATTGTAGGCAGCTGCTTCTGCCAGGCGCAGACGCCGCTTGCGCCACAATATCCCGGCGAGTTCCTCAATCAGGTGTTCTTCGGTCGGACCAACCGGCATGTGTTCTGCCAGCAACGATGTGAGCAATGCCTGATACTCGTTGCGATCTTCCCACGGCAGAACGGTGAAGCGGGACAGGATGCCGTGCTTCATTGCATTGAAGCGGGTGATCTCCGTGCCGCCATAACCAGACGGCTCAACAACTGCCTTGTTCATGGCCAGAAGCTCCTCTTGCCGGTTGACTGATTGAAACGCAACAGAAGCCGTTCCGCGCGAAGCTCAAAGGCCTCGTCAGCCGCAAACTCAGCCCGAAATGTCAGCTCGCGAAGCCGGCGATAAGTGCGCCGCCACATACCCTTCGGCCGTTCAGGGAAGACGGACGCCATACCAGGGTCACCTCCCAGACTCTGCCTGATCTTGTTGGCACGTCGGAGAGTGCGGTCGATTTGATCTTCCCGTTGGCTCGCATAGGCGAGGCGATAGCAGTGCCTGCACAGAAAGTACCTTCCGGGGCCGTATAGTTTGATGACACGACGAATGCACACGCGCCCGTTCACGACACCGGGGCATATAAAATACGGCCGACTGCCGCCGTATGAGCAGGGCACACGAACAATGGACACCAGCTCTTCAATGCTTTGCCACTCTCCGTCCTCCAGGCGGCGCCTGTAGCTGAGAACAATCCTGTTCTCTTCAGTGCGCATAGATATCGAAGCCACGCGTTCTCCGTCTCGTTTCCAATCCCACCCACTATAGCATCCGGGTGAAAGGCATCCTTCTCGGTGCAGCTGATTGGCATCGAGCGAACGACAACTCTCGACGGTGGCTTTGCCGGAGCCGGTGGGCCTTCCCGATCCAAAACCGCCCAACACGCCCCTCCTTTTTACCGAAATCGTTTGGAAAGTTGAGCCTGCCATCATGGTATGGCAGCAGGATCATTCGCTCATGTAACTTTATACCATAACATTATCTTCTTCTAGTCTCCCGCGCGGCATTACTGCTTACGGGATGACTGATGGCCCCCGGACAAAGAGAAAGCGAAGAGGATGGCAAGCTCGTCCCTTTGCAAACGAACATGCTAGAAGGCCGCAGTTAACCCGTCACCGACGGCCTTATTCGTTTCTAATGTTGTCATCATGGCGCTCTCCGATTAACGTTTTCGTTGGAAGAGCCGAAAAAATGCGGAACCTGTCAGAGAACGCCTGCTTGATGGAGCGACTGGCTCGAACTAATCCGCCAGCATCCCAGTCAAGCTGAAGCAACTGTGTCTTTGTGGACGCGAATAATGAGCTTCGGTGACGATCCCCGCGAACAGATGCGACTATGCGCGGCGCACCCCTAGATTCGTACCTTCGCAAGTCTCTTTACCGCCAACATTGCACGCTGTCGAAGGTGCCGGGCTGTCCCTAGAAGCGAAGACTGATACGGATGCTCAATCAGAGGCCGCAGCTCTGGGCATAGATCAGCGCAAGCCTCTTCGCGAATTCGGTCAAGCTTAGTAGTCATGTTAGAAAAGGCAACAATGTGCTCGGCTAGATTGTCGGCCCACATAAAGTCGATAAGGCTAGCAACTCTGGCCCTTTCCTCCGCGCAAATCTTGTGATCCGCGCCGATACGCGCACCAAAGCGATAGACCCAGTCAGCGTGCTCTTGCAGAAGCTGAGTCGCGTCACGCTTCATCGCGGCGGGAAACAGTTTAATGTTGTAATATGCTGGATCGTGCAGAGCGCGAAGTTCCAACTTACCGAAGTCTATCAGACCTCTCTCTAAGAGGTTCGTTTGTGTGTCAGGGACATGAAATAGGTTCAAGACAGACACTGTCATGTCGATATAAAGATCGACATGCGGCGCCTCCGAACGGACCCGCCGAATATTGTCGACAAATCGCGGCCAAGAGAGTTCCTTCCGAATCATTTCGCCGCGTTTCCCGATCCCGTCGAGGCTTGCACGAACCTCTACATTGGAAAACTTGTTCCAAAGATCGGTGATCTCTGTCTGCTTGTAGCGGAGTTCGGAAAGGTTAGTAACGCAGCGGATTTTCAAGTCAGTTAGCCCGCGCGTTAACAACGCTTCGAGGATGCGGAAGTGCTCGTCGGTAAGTAGCGGTTCACCCCCCGCGAAGACAATCTCCTCGACATTCGGCGCAAATTCTTCCAGTGAATCGAGGAATGCGCTGCTATTTTCAATGTTCTGGATAACCGGCTGATCCGCGATTGCAATGCCAAGCCTTTGGCTATCACCATACCAACGTGAACTGGCGCCATGCCAACAGGTTCGGCATCTGAAATTGCAGATATTCGAGAACCGGATATCCCAGTACACTGGGCGCGCATTACCGGCGGCACCGTCCGTTCCAGAGTCAAGCGCAAGCGGCACGTAGGCCGCAAATCGCCGGTTGAGCCATTTGCGATAGCTTTCGGCACCAACATCCTCATGATCGTGGCATGCTTTGCAAAGCGGAATGCGCTCACCGGATAGAAACTTCAACCTGAGATCGCGCATCGCTCGCCCATCCCAGATCTCGCGAATTCCTTCCCGATTCACATTCGACAGCGGTGCATTGATCCGGCAGCAGGGCGTCACGTTTCCGGACTGCGTCACATGAAGATGGACCCAAGGGGCGATGCAGAAGCCGTCTTCGGTGGGGAATGGATCCGTGCGCTCATGCGGATGTTCGTCACTCACAAAGTCACCGCCTCATCGTTCAACAAGGTCCGAGTTTATAGAAAATCTGCAAATCAGCCATTCCGCTTGCGCTTCAATGTACTACGCTTTTCGCCGACTGGACGAAATCCGAAATGAGTTCCGCCATTGCTAGAATGGAAGGCGCATGATCAAAGGCCGACGCAGGCATTTCCCCACTCATCAGTACGAATCCTTCGGCGGTGTGGTTGCCAGGGCGAAGTCTGTGAGTGGCCTGCGAATTCAAACCGTCAAACGAAGAGGAGACAAATTTCGTTGGGTATCCGTTGGACCATATCGCCAGAAGATCAGGCAGCACATCTGACTTCGGGCCTGGCTCCTGCCTGTGCAATTCGACCACCTGTTCCACGACATTCTCGCCCGTCGCAGCATCCTTTAGACCCAACAGAAAGGCGCATACCTTTTCGCGAATGGCATCCACCTCGCTTGCTAGGACTTTCCCGTGATGTTCCCGTCCTTTGACGTTCAAGCGGATCGCGATGCCCTGCTCGTTGTAAGGAACCGTAAAAAGCATCTCGCGATCCGCTCCGGATGGAGTCCTGGCTAGGTAGGCGTCGATCCAATGCAGTAGCGGGTTCATCCAGCCGCGACGCTCTCTTGCTAAGCGGGCGGCAAACTGCCGAACGAGATCGACCGCAACCGGACTTAGCGAGTGGTTCGGACGCATCCCGTGCGGGCTGAAAACAATGACTTTAGCGCCTTGGCCAGCGCACTCGACCAGACGTCTCACCGCTTCATCGATCCGGCGGAAGACCCTTTCGACCGGCCGACCACGGCGCTCGTTTCGTTCGGGATCATGGTCTGGATGGAGGGGATCTGCATCATCCCAGAAAAGATGGCTGGAGCAGTGCAACTCTTTAAAAACACAAAGAAACAAATCCCATACCCCTTCGCCAAGGTAATGATAAGCGGCGGCCTCCTTTAACTCGATCGAGGTCATAATATGCCCGATCCAGCGCTTTGCCTCTTCATCAGAGAAACCTTCATGAAGTGGGATACCCTCCTCAATCCGATAGGTGCTGCAAGGGCTCGGCGGCGGCGTGCCGAAGCGCTCAGCCAACTCACGTGCTAGCCAACGGGGTGTGCTTACGGGGAATGGACGGTCGGGCGCGTGCACCAGCCAGTCAGATATCTGGAATCCCGCACCCATATTTGGCGAGATAGGGCATTTTGGGACGTCCAGAATCGCACATTTCCGCCCGCTCTCTGCGAGTCGGCCCCAAAATGTCGGATCGGCCTAGGGATGCTCAGCGAAAGGACGCTCTTGATAGCTACCCGGCGCAAGCTGATAGGGTCCATGAAATCGGCCGTGCTCGCCCATGTTTAGGCCCGTCGTGAACCCTGTCCAAACTGCGTCGTCGCTCCAGCCTACGGGCCGCGAAAGGTTCTGGATGCCGTATTCACCTGCCAACCGCGCGAGTGCCGGGCAAAGACCGTCGGCGAATAATCGAGACAGAAAAGGCCCGTCTGCGCCATCGAGGCCAATCACTAGGACGCGTGCAGCGATGTCCAGTCTCCCTTTGGTTTCCAGTCGCTTGATTAGAAACCATAAAGTCCCATTAATCCAGTTCGAGTCTCAGAATGCCCGTCAATGATTGCTAACATTAGACGGCGAGAAAACTCTCTGTGGAGTCATAAGTGTTGGAAGATTTGCGAGAAAGGTGCTCAACTCAACCCAATCGTGCGCGACGCAGATTGGGCAGCGGCCCGACCATTTGTGATCATTATATAATAATAGTATGAATCTTTCGATGGTATTACGACACCACTCGCAGAGGCCAGTCTACCTTTTGTGTATCATGAAATGGAGCAAGATGATCAGCTCTTTGACAACCTTCCCAATCTCCAGGTTATTGCGACCGCTGCCATTATGCGTGAATAGGTGACGTTTGTTCCTACTTCAATTTATCACACATAGAGCGCGCCGCGCCCGATTTTGATGGCGCTCTGAGAAATGGTACAAATCCTCGGGATTGAACCCCCTCGAATCGGAACTGGTGTGTTGAGTATAGTAGTTTGCACTTTCCAGAGAGCAGATGAGCTCGCTATTACGCTCGCAGCAGTGTCACGTTGCGTAAGGCCACTGGATCTTGAAACCGAGTTGGTGGTCGTTTCGAACGATTGTCGGCGCAAAACCCGGCGTATCGCTGAAGCGGCAGGAGCACGGGTCATCGACGAACCTCGCATCGGGCTGAGTTTCGCGCGAAACACCGCGATTGCACACACACGCGGTGAAGCGATCCTGTTTCTGGACGATGACGTCACCCCCGACATTGGGCTCCTGAAGTCCTATGCCGAGGCGCTGAAAGACAGCCCGGAGGCGCAATTCTTTGGCGGCCCCATCCGCGCAGAGTTCACCAGCCGCACACCGACCTGGGTCGAGTCCGCTCGTAGGGTCATGCCAAGCATCTGGTCGATCCGGGATCTCGGGGAGCTTACTCGGGCTCTTCAACCCGGTGAACGCCCGTTTGGCGCAAACATGTTGATACGGCGAACTGCGCTAAAGGGTGGCTTTCGAACGGATCTGGGCCGCTCTGGCGAGACTGGCTTGGGCTCTGGAGAGGAAACGGTCCTCTTCGACGAACTGGAGCGTGGTGGCGCTCGGGGAAGGTGGATCGCTGACGCGGGCGTAAATCACCGCATAGGATCGAACCGCCTGACGCTCGGCTACATCGGCCGGTATCACAGGGCTCAGGCGATGTCGCGCCTTCACTTGGGTGGTCGTGTCTTGGGCGATCAGGATTCGCTGCTCCGCCTCAACGCTAGAATTGTTCATATGAGCCTTGCGTTTCTAATCACGCGGACATTCAGAAACCCTGAACGCTGGCTCGACACCTGGCGGCTGCTGAATGAGATGGCAGGGTTATGGCTATGGCGCTACAAGCTCAGAAAGAAGAAGGGTGACCGCAAATGCCAGACGGACCAAGGCTAATCGTGGTTGGCCTCGACGGCTTCGAGACCGCCATTGCAGATAAGTTGATTGAGTCGGGGCGGCTTCCCGCTTTCCGGAAACTTCGCGAAAAAGGTCTGCAATTTCGGCTCGACCACGGTAACGCGCGCGAAACCGGTCTTGCCTGGGAGCATTTCTCGACGGGCAAACACCCCGAAAGCTACGCACGATGGAGCGCAGTTGAGTTCAATCCCGAGACCTACTCGGCCACTCAGGTAAAAACCCGGACCGAGCCGTTCTTGGCCACCGTGGATATCCCGGTTCTGGCCTTCGATGTCCCCTATCTTGACCTGTCGCGCACTCTTTCGGCGGTCGGCATGTCGAACTGGGGGGCCCACGATCCCGGGGTGGAACGTGCGACGCTACCGCCCGAACTTGACGCCGAAATCACAAAACGCTTCGGAGACTACCCAGCACGTGAGTACATCTATGGCTTTGTTTGGCCCTCGCCCGAATCAACCGAGGACATGGCCTGCAAGCTAATCGAGGCAACCCGGCGGCGTGCTAAGATAATGCGCTGGTTAGCCGGGAAAAGACTACCAGACTGGCGCATTGCCATGACGGTCGTCGCCGAACTGCATTCGGCGCTCGAAGCGCTTTGGCATGGCTGGGATGAGTCTCACCCGCTACACGGTCTTCCCTCGACAGAGGCCGCACGCCGCGGGATCGAGGGAGTGTACGAGCAAACGGACGCGTTGATCGCCGGGCTTCACGCGGATCACCCCGATGCCGAACTGATAGCCTTCTCGCATCATGGGATGGGTCCAAACCAGGCAGATTTGCCTAGTATGGTCTTGTTACCAGAGCTGCTTTATCGCCGTAAATTTGGCCATCGTTTTCTGCACCCTAGGAAGGATTGGCTTCAGCACCCCCCACTCCTCGAAGGAAATGAGCAGTGGAGTCACGCAATTAACACTCGCCTCGGCATCCTGGGGCCGCAGGCATCCCAAAACGGATTCGTCCATCGCCTCCACCAGCGCGCTGAAGCTTTCGCGCGAAGAATAAAAAGCTCTGACGTCAAGATCGAACTCGACTGGATGCCAGCAGCGCGCTATGCACCGTTTTGGCCGCGCATGGAAGCGTTCGCTTTACCCGCCTACTACGACGGTCAGATCCGGGTCAACCTCAAAGGACGCGAGCGTGATGGCTTCGTCCCTGCTGAGCGCTACCCTGCGTTGCTGGACGAGCTTGAAAAGTTGATTTTGTCCGTCCGTGACCCTAGGTCGGGCGAACCGGTGGCAAGGCGCATCGATCGGCCACTTGCCGCAAACCCCTTCTCCCAGACCGAGACAAGATGCGATCTCAAGATACTCTGGGCCCGCAACGTGTATGCATTTGACGTACCAGGTATGGGCCGGATCGGCCCGGTGCCACAGCGCCGAACCGGCGGTCATACCGGCGATTTCGGATACGCGTACATCCTTGGCACTACCCGTTCGCGAAAGGCCGGAACTGTGGCAAGCAGCTTCGACATTGTGCCAACGCTTCTGTCCATGGCGGGAGCGGAAGCTCCACCCGGGTTGTCTGGCCGGAGCCTGGTGCGATGATCTGGTGATTAGTTCCCCGATATTTGCGGGTTTTCTTGTGACTGGAGCACTTTGAATCGGGATGGTTGTTGGCGCATTTGCCGAACAGAACAGCGCAAAGTATGGGGACTGATCCTTAGGCCCCCCGTCCCTTCATGCAATTGTTGGCAGGGGCGAACGGGCGAGTTGAGCGCGACCTCGAGGCCTGCAATAGTTCCCGTGCTGAGAGGGAGAAATCCTCGTGTCGTTG
>JAHEBA010000129.1 GCA_024642465.1 Alphaproteobacteria bacterium | reverse complement strand
GTCGCCACGCTGAGCTTGTCGATGGGGCTGACAAGTTCGCGCTCATTGACGGGCTTAACGATGTAGGGTGTCACCATAACCGTCAGCTCGGTCTGGCTCTGCTGGAAGTCGTTGGACCGAAACAGCTGGCCTAGGATCGGCAGGTTTTTGGCGCCCGGTATACCGTTAATGTCTTGCGCAGTTTTTTCCTGAATTAGGCCCGCCATAATAAGTGAGCCACCTGAGGGGAGTTCTACCGTGGTTTCTGCCTTCCTTGTCTGAAGCTCCTGGAGACCAGTCTCATTTGAGCTCGCGACAGGTTCAGAAACCTCGGTGTTTATCTTGAGGCTGATGCGACCTTCCGACAGGACGACGGGCGAAAAGCCGAGGCCAACGCCAAACTCTTTGTACTCGACTATTCTTGTGAACGTGGTGGAGTCGTAGCCTGTCACCAACGGAAATTCACCGCCAGCCAAGAATTTGGCGCTCTCTCCTGAGATAGCCGTCAAGGTTGGTTCGGCAAGCAT
The DNA here is from genome assembly GCA_024642465.1 of Alphaproteobacteria bacterium. Classification (GTDB taxonomy): domain Bacteria; phylum Pseudomonadota; class Alphaproteobacteria; order Rhizobiales; family Aestuariivirgaceae; genus Anderseniella. Next base: position 6,767 of record JAHEBA010000129.1, on the reverse strand, counting down.
CCGCAACAATCCATCTCTCTCCATGGCCTGAATGAAGCCATTAATGTCGTCGCCATATTGCAACCGCGCACCCTCTAGGCCTGCAGCGGCAAAACTATTACCAGCCAAAACACCATTGAGAGAGAAAGGGTTACCCGTCAGCATGGTGGCAGTGAAGCTCCCGGAATTGAAAACAGCCTTGTAGTCAACTCCCAACTGCTTAAGGACATCGCGCTTCACTTCGGCAATGCGTACCCGCAGCTGAACTTGTTCGCGTGCGGCAATGGTCAAGGCCGATACAACCTTGTTGCTCTCACCCTGGCCACCGCCGGCCAAGAACATGTTGGCGAGATCGAGCGCCTGCTTGGCTTCGCCGGAAGACTTAGCCACGCCGCGCAGAATGATGTTATCAGCCACCGTGTCGATGGCGATCTGGTTGCCCGGCAGGGTGCGGTCGAGCAGCTGCTTCAACGCCTTCACGTCGGCTGCGACCTCGATGTCGAGATTGAGGATCTGGCGGCCGGCATCGTCGAAGAAGAACAGGTTGGTCTGGCCATTCTTCTTGGCGAACAGGTAGGCAGTAGTGCGGGTGCGGATGACTGCATCAACCACTTCAGGATTGCCCACCAGGACGTCCTTGGCGGCGACCGGCAAGCGGATTGCGACGGACTTGTTAAGTCCCATGCGCAGGAAGCGCGCGCCGTCTTCGGCACTGGCCGGACAGATCGCAGTGATGACGAGCATCAGGAAGATGGATACTGCGGCGATGAGAGAAGCAACCGCGGTGGTCAGTGTCTTGCAGCCTGCGTAAGGCTTGCTGGTCGAGAGGTGTGAGGGGTACATGACTGTTCTACCTTGGTTACTGGTTCGCGACCTGTTTCGGCTTGCCGTATGAAATGATCGTCACGCCGCTGCCGGCGCCCTTGGCGAACCGTTCAGACACGCGCGGGCCGTCATCGCCGAGTTCCTTGTCGCCGCGGTCGGCAAGCGAGCGCAGCGCGAGGGCGAGCTGGCCGCTGCTTTCCACAAGCGCGAGAATTTCGGCCTGCTTGGGTTCTAGTTCGAGGGTCGCGGTCTTGCCGACGATGACCTGGTCGCCACTCTCAGTTGTCCGCAGTTGCTGGTCGATGGCCAGAACGCGGACGTTACTGAGGACGGTTTCGGTGACATCCCTGTTGCCGGCAGCCTTGCGGGTCAGCAGCACGTCCACCCTGTCATTCGGCAGGATGAAGCCGCCGGCACCGGTCTCGGCAGAGACACGGGTGGAGATGGCACGCATTCCCTTGGGAAGAACCGCGGCCATGAAGCCGGCGTCGCCGACATTGACAAGACGCTTGCGGTTGACCGCCTCGCCCTCGAACATGTTGGCACTGGCACGGGTTCCTTCGAGCTTCTGGAAGAAGCCCTCGTTGCCGGGCTTGGCAATCATAAATTCGCGTACCTGATTCGACGGCCAGTCCTTCCAGCCGACGTTCGAGGCATTCAGCACGTCACCCATGCGGATTTCCTGAAGAGTGACGAGAACCGGGGTCATCGAGACCTTGCTAACCTCGACGATTTCCTTCTTGACGGGCTTGTTGAGGAAGCCGTTGGCAAGGAACGCCGCGCCAAGAGCGGCTGCTCCGGCTACGCCCATTGCGATAAAACGCATCTTACTCATGCATGACTCTCCGGTTTGGAACTGTGACTGTTCGGGTCTGTTGCCCTGAAGATGCCGCACAAAAGTCAAAACATGGTTAACCGGCCATAAACGGCGGGGATTGGCCTGTGCCAAACGAAAACGCCCGCACGATTGTGCGGGCGATGATCGTCAGATGGCGGAAATTTGGCTGCGACGTGGTGCAGACTACATGAGCATCGGCCCGCCAAGCGTCTTGTAAAGCCAGCTATCGGGAAACGCGAAGATTGCCCCGGTCGCTATCGCGATGCCATAGGGAAGATCAATGGAGACCTTCACCCGTTTAGACAGTTGCTGCATGCCGGCGCGTTCAAACTGTAGCTTCACCATCCACCAGATCTTCATGACGATAGCGAGCACGCCGCCGCACAAGGACACGAAGATAACGAAGGGAAGTAGCGGACTGAATCCGATCCAGAGCGCCGCCACCGTAAGAAGCTTGGCGTCGCCACCGCCAAACTGGCCGAAGCAGAACAAGGCGAAGCAGCAGGCGAGCACTATTGCGGCAGCGGTCAGGTGCCAGCCGATCTCGGCCATCGGCATGCCGGCATAAAGCACTGCCGGGAAGAACATGATACCAATGAGACCGGTCAGCCAGTTTGGAATCTTGAAGGTCAGGCAGTCGCCGATCCCAGCTCCGATCATCAGCAGGGGAAACCCCACCAGTATTGCGTATTCAGCCATGTCAGCCGACTCTCCCGTCGCGCGCCCTCGCCTTGCCGTCCTGGCGGACCCGCTGGCGCCTGCGCTGTCCGATCAGAAGGCATGGAGTTAGCACATGGGCAGTAAAAGGCGCGTTAAGCTTCCGGCCGGTCACGTCAGCCGGCCAGGATAAAATGGCAAAAGCCGCCGGCATTACACCAGCGGCTTTCGGAGCCTCCCTGAAAACTCGCTGCTGGCGGAGGCTCGTCCGCCGGCAGTTCAACCAACGCTTCTTACTTAAGGGCATTGTCGATCGAGGTGAAGGTAGTCGTCAGGCTCGACTTGATGCTCGGCATCACGGCAACCAGCGCCAGGCCGGTAGCGGCGGCGATGAGACCGTATTCGATGGCGGTTGCACCAGATTCGTCCTTGAAGAAACGTGCGATCATAACTCTCTCCTTTGTACTCACAGTTTTAGCACCGGAACAAACTCCCCGAGGGGGTTTTCGTCTGAACCGAGGCTCAAGGTAGGCCCCACCCCTTAACATCAAGTAAATACCGAGACTAACACATCACTCCCATTGCGGATAAATCTCTGATGGCAAATAAAACCTTACTTTTAAAATTAAAACCATTTTTATTAAATTTTTATTTGTTGCACGATTGTTTAAACGACACCAGGAGAACCTGAGGCGCCAACATCGCGTTTCCCTTTAGTAATGCCCTCGAGAAAGTTGCAGCACTTTCATCACTACTTCCACCATTGCCTCCATCCCGGGCAAGCGGGGTCCTCCTGCGCGCGAAGATGTATAATGTACGCCTCGCCAAGGCCTGACCGGCCTGTACCCGGCAAGTAAGGGTTCATTCACCATCTTCCGGTATAAATTGGAGAAACAGGACAAGACGCCAGATGGCGGCCCGTGCCATTGCCGGGTCATTCATGCCCAACAAGGAATCCGATGTCATGAGACACCCCTCGATTTTCCGACGCAGCCTAATCAGCACCATTGCAGGACTGGCCGGCCTGGCCGGTCTGGCTGCCATGTCGGCCAGCGCGACTGCGGAGCCGGTAATCCGGATGGAAGTTGACAGTGTCCGGCTGGTCAAGCTGGTCAGCGAGCCCTCGACCGTCGTACTGTCTAACCCGATCTACGCCGATGCGACCGTTCAGGGCGACCGGCTTGTCCTCATCGGCAAGAACACCGGGCGCACCAACGTGATCGTGCTCGACATGGACGGCAACCAGATCGCCAACTTCATGATCATGGTGCAGCGCGACGAGAACAAGTACGTCAGTGTCTATCGCGCCGGACAGCGGCGCACCATGCAATGCGAGCCGTTCTGTGACGACGTACTGACAGTGAATGACGAGGCAAACTCGTTCAACAACATGGCGCAGCAGATTGCCACCAAGGCAGGCGCGTCGGCTGATGGCGGCAGCGGCGCACCGGCAGCACAGTAAGACTTCTGTCCGCGCCCGCGCGGCTTTCAGCAATGCCTTCCGCCAAGCCGGCCCACCATGTGGCCGGCTTGTTGCGTCAGGGCACTTGGCGGTGCGAGTTGGCAGCCTGGTTAAAAAACACTTGCCGGATAATCCAAAATTCAGCCTGCAACTTTAGGGGTTGATAAGCAGCGCTCCTCTAACATCGCGATTGGATGTGGCTTTTGCCAACCACAGGCACAAGTAACGGACACGTGCCGGACGGCTTACATTGCTGCCAACGCAGACCAGCGGAAGCATGACGGCCGGCCCAGTGTCCCTGGGAGAGTCAAATGTTCCTGAAATTCCACCGGTCGCTCGATCGCGTCAGACGCCGCTTCCGCAAGGATGACCGCGGCACAACAGCCGTTGAATTCGCCTTCGTTGGCGGGCCGTTCCTGTTCCTGTTGCTGGCGACGTTCGAAACAGGCCTGAACTTCCTGACGGAATACTCGCTGCAGAGCGCCACTACCACGGCATCGCGCCTGATACGCACCGGACAGGTGCAGAACGGCGGCATCAGCAAGGAAGATTTCAAGGCCGAACTGTGCAAGAACGTGCCGGCCTACCTCGATTGCGACAACAAGGTGTACATCAACGTTGAAACGCGCACCGACTTCACCAGTGCCGCCTCGCGCACCAACGCAAGGGACGCGGACGGCAACCTCGACGAGAACCTGGATGACAAGACCGCATTCCAGCCCGGCGCAGCCGGCCAGATCGTAATCGTTGAAACGTTCTATGTCTGGGACTTGTTCACGCCCGGGATCAGCAAGCTGCTCGACCTCCACACGCCCTCGCCGAAGCCGGCATTCCTGGCCAACCTCGGGCCCGACAAACGCCTGATTACCGGCGTCGCCGTGTTCCAGAACGAACCGTTCAATGACGCGTCGGGCAGCTGAGCTGCGCACAGGGGACAATGGATAAAGGGACGACAGACATGAACATCAATGCAATCCGGGGCAAACGCAGCCTCCGCCGTGCTCTCATGCGTCGGATGCTCGGCCTGCAGCACAACAAGGAAGGCGTGGTGTCGATCGAGGCAGCGCTGCTGTTTCCGGTCATGATCCTGCTTCTGCTTGGCATGATCGACATCACGATGCTGCTGTCGGTGCAGCGCAAGGCAACCGTGGCGACAAGCGCCATCGTCGACCTTGCCACTCAGCAGACGGCAACCGTAAGCAAGAACCAGCTCGATCAGTTCATTGCGGCAGTCGACACGATCCTGCAACCGTACTCGTCTCAGGACGTCAAGGTCGAGCTGTTCAACTACCGGCCCAGCGGCAGAAACGTCAATCTCAACTGGCAGCATGCGCGCGGTTCCTGCGGCGGCATGCCTTCCAACATGACAACGGCGGAACTGAAGAAGCTCACGGCCGAGGAAAACGACATCCTGGTCGGCCGGGTCTGCGTGAGCTTCACGCCGATCGTAGGTTACGTGCTTGGCAAGACCGCCATCAGCGTGGATGACGCGGTTGCCCAACGCCCGCGCCAGGGCAAGACCCTGAACTGCTCAGATTGCTGATACCCGGCGCCTGCAGGCGTTCAGACACTTCAATCGAAGGCTGCAGCATTGCAATCGCAGGCTGGGGCCTTTGCATTTTAGAGCATGGTAATGGCGGGCCAAAGTTTCTAAACATGACGCCGACATGAACCGGATCGCCGCAGCGCCCCAAGCCACGCAGGACTGCCGATCCATATTGCAGGTCTGCACGACACTGAAATGGCACAGCCCAGTTCCATAGCCTCCTCCGGAGCTCAGGCCCGGCAGAAGGGCAGCAGCAAGGCAGCCGTGATCTGGTCATTGAGCGCACTGGCGTTCGGCTATGCCTTCTTCCAGCGCGTCGCCCCCAGCGTCATGGTGCCCGACCTGATGGCGGAGTTCGCTGTCTCGGGTGCGGTGCTGGGCCAGCTCTCTGCGCTCTATTTCTACCCCTATGCCGCCATGCAACTGCCAATCGGCGCACTGCTGGACCGTTACGGCGCGCGGGTGATGTTGTCGCTGGCGCTGCTGGTGGCAGCAGCCGGTTCGGCCATATTCGCGCTCGCCGACAACCTGGGCCTTGCCTATGCGGGCCGGTTTCTGGTCGGCGCGGGCTCTGCGGTCGGCTTCATCGGGTCGATGGCACTTGCCTCGGCCTGGTTCGAACCACGGTATTTTGCGTTCCTCACCGGGGGCGCGATGTTCTTCGCCATGATGTGCGGCATCGCGGGCCAGGCGCCGCTGGCGCTGGCGGTCGAGGCTGCGGGCTGGCGGGCCACCATGATGTGGGCAGCGGCATTTGCCTTCGGCCTCAGTCTGGTGACGGCGATGATCGTGCGCAATTCGCCTGTTGGCCGGTCCGCCGAACAGGAGAACGACATCCGTTGGCCGGAGATCTGGGCCGGACTCAAGAGCAGCGTCCGGCGGCGCGAAGTGTGGCGGCTGGCCATTGTGGCCATGGCCATGTCCGGACCGATGCTGGCGCTGGGCGGGCTTTGGGGCGTTCCTTTCCTGACCAGCGCGTACGGACTCGACCGGCCAACGAGCGCGTTCTACACCTCGTTGTCGCTGTTCGGCTGGGCGCTCGGCGCACCATTTCTGGGCTGGCTTTCAGACCGCATCCGGCTGCGCAAGTCTCCGCTGGTAGCCTGCACCGGGCTCAATGTTGCATCGCTTGCGGCTATCGCTTTCGTGCCCGGTCTGCCATTGCCCGTCATCGCAACGCTGTTCTTCCTGTCGGGATTGACCGGCGGGACGATGGTGATCACTTTCGCCATCGCACGGGAAGTCTCGGCGAAGTCCTTGCACGGCACGGTATCGGGCATCGTCAATGGCATGACGGTGGCGGCAGGCGCGGTTCTGCAGCCGGTGGTGGGATGGCTGCTCGACATGCGCTGGGACGGGACGATGGCTGATGGCGCGCGCATCTACCAGCCGGCTGACTACCGGTTCGCGCTGATTGCGCTGGTGGTCTGGGCGGGCATCGGCTTCCTGCTCACGTTCGG
>JAHEBA010000128.1 GCA_024642465.1 Alphaproteobacteria bacterium | reverse complement strand
GGTCGCGTATCCGCGCGATGAAACCGCGAACAGCCGCCCGTCACCTTCGGCCAGCAGGAAAATTGCATGGTCAATGCCGAGATGGCGAACGATGCCATCAAGCGTAGTGTCCGCCAGCTCGCCAAAGTCCTGACATTGAGCCAGTGAAGAGATCAAGCTGCGGAGCGAGGACAGCTGCGGCGCCCGCCTGGACGCTGCCTGAAGTGTCGGAGGAGCAACAACTTCTATATCGACCACACCGAACACATCGGAACCAAGCAGGCGGAATACTCCCTCAAGGCCGTGATGCGAAGCAATGCCGGCCAGTTTGGCCTTCATGATTTCGAACAGCGGGCCCGACGTCCGGGTTTCGACGTAGTCGAGATGCAGTCGATACTTGGCAAGCGTCACCGGATCGAACAGCTCAACGCAGGCTTTCCTGGTGGCAAGCAGGTTGGCGTGTGTCTTGTTGAAGAACTGGTAGGAAAGGGCGACATGGGTGTCGTCAACCCAGTGCACCTGGCTGATCATTGAAGCGTTTGGCATCCCGTCTGCATCGCAGGTGCATAGGATCGATGCCGTGATCCCTTCCAGCGCACCGCGCAGATCTCGAAGCTCAACGCTGCTCATCGTTTGAGTTCCGCGCCCGCACCGGGTCCGGGTGTCTGGGTGAAGACCCGCTCGGGTCTGAAGGATACCACCTTCAGATCATCAGGTTCATAGGCGTGGTGCGAAGCTGCCTGAATGCGCGTGTAGCCCAGTTTCACCAGTTCGTCAGTGGCGATCGCGCATTGCCGTGCAATCTCGCACAGATCATCGGGCTGAGGTTCATCAACCCCTGCGGTCGTAGCCTTGAGCTGGATCGATCGGTGGTCACTTGCACGGGAGAAAGTGGCGGCCACGGCGCTGCCATGCCGGAGTGCCTCCAGCAGGTCTGCGTTCTGGCGGAAGGGGACGAACACACGCACCATGTTCTTGTCAGATACCCGACAGCCAACACCGGCTCCGACCAGGGGACGGCCATCATCCCGCCTGGCACCAAGTATAGGGCCGACCCCACACTGGAGAAAGGCGACGAGGCGTGGCGGCAGTGTGCCCGGCTCTGCAGATGCATCCCGCCAGGCAATCTGATCGTCGGTCGGTGTGGCGTAAGACTGGTCTGCCATGAAAGCTGCTCAGATCAAGGTAGCGCGGCGGTTCCCAGCGCCCACAAGTACTACTAATTTTATAATCTTATCACGAACGATTGGGCGTCAAAGCTCATATGAGTGGTATCCATCGACGGCACCATTGCCATGGTCCGACGTGCGTTTGGGGGTGTCCGATTGGGGTCAACAACAGTCGGTTTCCGTTCCCGCTCAGAATGTCTGCTGTTGCTCCGATTGTGTTGCAAAACTCCAATTTTTGGGAAGATCGGAAAATTTCAGGGTCATAGACGGCCCTAATGAAATTTGAGCTAGGGGGACGGTTCAAAAACCGAGAATTCGCTATACAACGCTCCGAAGAGAGCTGGCGGGCAAACTGTGACGCAACTCCGGATGCAAACGATTTCCGCCAAAAGAACGGAGTGAGCAATTTTCGAGTTTTGCAACACAATCGCTCCGGTAACGGACTCTAATCTCTCACTGTTTCGTTCTGAGTGTCACTTGGGACTCAAAACCTGTGGGCTTAAACGGGGCGGGGAGGGTGAGAGCGAAGTTGCTTTAACCAAGCACTTCAAAGGCTTGATGGTTCAGAAGGGGCTGAACGAGGCAGGGTGCAGCCATTCTCGGACTAAATCATAATCCGCATGTCGGGGGTTCGAGTCTCTCTCCTCCGCTACCAAATTTCCTCAAAATGCTTGCCGCTGATTGACCAGCCTGCCTGGTCCTTTAGCGGACCGTGACGCAGGTGCATTTGGCGAGCTGGGAAACCTTGTGCGACACAGAGCCAATGAGGATTCCCTTGAGGTTGCTCAGCCCGCGGCTGCCCATGACAATCATGTCCGGCTTGATCTCTTCGGCGACCTTGACGATCACCCTTGCCGGATCGCCTTCCTCGGCACGCCGGGTAACCTTCGAGAGGCCGGCTTCCTTGCAAATCACCTCGACGCTGGAAAGCACGTACTTTCCAACCAGCTGAAGTTCATCGATCGACAGCTGGGTCTCTCCGGGGCGGTCGACGCGCGCCATGATTTCCTCAGGCACGATCACCAGGTTCATGTTGTCGCTGTGGGATCTGCTCTTGCCGACTTCGATATTCAGGGCGCGCTTCAAGCCCTCGGGCATGTGGCCACGCAGCAGGACATGCAGCAGGACGATCTCGGCATCGTACTTGGAAGCCAGTTCCGCAGCGAGTTTCACGGCTTTCACCGACTGCGGTGATCCATCGACAGGAACCAGGAGCTTCCTCAACATTCCGATACCTCCAAAAACTGGAAACCAATCTCGTAACCGCTGACCTGACCACCATCAGACCAGAGCATCAGCCCGCGCACAATAGCAGTCGTGAATTAGGCGATGCGGCTGCGTCATCCGAAGTGTCCTACAGCGGCCCGCGCAACCTCCTCGCCCCACTCCTGAACGAAATGCCCGGCATCTTCCAGCACCATCGGCGGCGGGCAGCCACGTATGAGCTTGCGAAGTTCGCTCATGACCGGCACGCCCAGAACCGGGTCCTTCGCGCCAATTGCCATGAAGCTTTCGCCCTGCCATTCGTGCTGCCAGAAATGCCGCGCGCACCTGGCCGTTTCGATGCCGCCCATGCCCGGTTCAATCATCACCATCTGCGGAAAGCGGCGAACGCCCGCCTTGTAGCGCTGATCGGGAAACGGCGCTTCATAGGCTTGCGCTTCCTGATCGCTCAAGTGAGGGCAGGCGCGCTTCATCAACGCGGCGCAATCAAGGCCGGGATGGCCCGCCACATAGTCCTTCCATCCCTGAAAGCCGGCACCGAGGCTCTCGCCAACCGGGATTGCAGTGTTCATGACGACCAATCGGGAAAACCGCTCCGCCATGTCCATCGGCAGGGTCAGGCCCAGAATGCCGCCCCAGTCCTGAACCACGAGCGACACGTTGCGCAGGTCCAGCTTGCCGATCAAACCGAGCATCATGTTGCGATGAAAGTCGAAGCAGTAGACCTCGTCATCCACCGGCTTGTCGGATCGCCCGAAGCCCAGCCAGTCAGGCACCACAACCCGCGCGCCGGTGCCTGCAAAAACCGGTATCATGCGCCGGTACAGATAGGCCCAGGTCGGCTCGCCGGGCAGGCACAAGAAGGTTCTTGACGCGTCATCCGCACCTTCGTCGACATAATGCACCCGGAGACCCTCATAGCCTTTCAGGTCATCCATGTAATGTGGCGCAAAGCCATATCCCGGCAGCTCTGCAAAGCGGTCATCCGGCGTTCTCAAGACTTCCATGGGCCATCCCCTGCCGCCTGTTCAGGCAGAAGATAATTGCATAGAGTTTCGCTTGAGAGGAGACCCGCTTGGAACGACGCCTTGCCGCAATACTGGCCGCCGATGTCGTAGGCTACAGCCGCCTGATGGCCGCAGATGAAGCCGGCACTCTTGCGCGCGTAAGCCGGTTGCGGAAGGAGCAGCTGGAGCCGCTGATCGAAAGACATCGCGGCCGCGTGTTCAAGTTGATGGGGGACGGGATACTCGTCGAGTTTGCCAGCGTGGTCGATGCGGTGAGCTGCGCGATTGCCTGGCAGAACAGCCTGGCCGGGGACGACCTGCTGTTCCGCATCGGCGTGAACCTCGGAGACGTGATGGTCGAAGACGGCGACATTTACGGCAATGGAGTGAACGTCGCCGCCCGCCTCGAGGCAATTGCCGATCCCGGCAGTATCTGCCTTTCGGGAAACGTCTATGACGAGGTGCGGGGCAAGCTGGACCTTGCCGTGGAGGACACGGGCGCGCAGACGGTCAAGAACATCGACATGCCGGTGCGCACGTTCCGGGTGGTTCTCGACAATGCCAAACGGCCGGAGAAATCCCAGGCGGCGACGGCAAACAGCAGCAAGCCTGCCATCGCCGTGCTGCCGCTGAACAACATGTCGTCCGGTGACGACGGCTTCGCGGATGGCCTGACCGAGGACATCATCACGGCGCTGTCGCGCTCGTATGGCTTCGATGTCACGGCGCGCAATTCCACCTTCGCCTACAAGGGAAAGTCGCCCGACATCCGAGAGGTGGCGCGGGCGCTGGGCGCCAGCTACGTGCTGGAAGGCAGCGTCCGGCAAGGGGGCGGCCGAGCCCGCATCACCGTGCAGCTGATCGAGGCGGCGTCGGGAAACCACGTCTGGGCCGAACGTTACGACCGGCCGCTGGACGACGAGTTCGCCGTGCAGGACGAGATTGCCCAGAGGGTCTCGTCGATCCTGATGGAACGCATATGGCAGGACATTGCCCGCAACATCACCAGGAAGCGGCGTCAGGATTACGGCGTCTACGATCACATCTTCAGGGGGCTTGAGCTGCTGCATCAGCTGGACCCGGTTGCGATGGTTGAGGCAGAGGAGTTCTTTCAGGCCGCGCTGGACATCGACCCCGACCTGTTCCTGGGCAATCTGGGTATGGGGTTCTGCTTTGCGACGCAATCGTTCTGGAGCGATCCAGACAATGCACTTCTGGCCAAGGCCCATCGCCATGGGCTCAGATTGGCCCAGATTGCGCCGGACTCGGCACAAACCTGGCGTCTGCTGAGCAGAACATACTCCGGAATGGGTCAATGGGACGAAGCCTGGTCCTGCGTGCGGCGAGCGCTGTCACTAGACCCCAACGACGGGGACATCATTGGCAACCGGGGCGTGTTCCATATCTTCAACGGCGAACCCGATGAAGCGGTGGAATGGCTGGACAAGGTTCTGGAACTGCATGCCGATACGCCGCAGACGGTCGACATCATGCAATACTGGAAGGCGCTGGCTCTCTTCACCGCCGCGGATCATGCCGCCGCCGTCAGCGCACTGCGCAACGTTTCCGGTCACGATTTCATCAAGGCTGAATTGCTCGCGGCCTGTCTTGCCCGGCTCGACCAGATCGACGAAGCGCGTGATCAGGCCCGTGCCGTGCTGGAAACTTATCCCGCCTTGCGGCTCAGCGATATGCGGCTGTGGAAATCATTCCGCAAGGAGGACGACCGGCAGAACCTTCTGGGTGCGCTGCGCGAGGCCGGTCTGCCGGATTGACCAGTTTCCGTGTCCGGGGGCAGAGACCGCCGCAGCCAACTTGAGATTTTTCGAAGAATGTGAGGCCTCGCGCGGTCAAAATGTGGTATTGCATAGAAAGAGGGTAGGGGCTGAACGGTGGAGGCCATTGCCATGCATTACGACGATCACCATGAGCCCGAGATAGAAGCGCGAGGGATGGCGGCTGCCACCTGGGTGTTTGCCGTGGCCATCGTTGGGCTGATCATGCTTGTCCTAGAGATCGCTTCGTGAGCACCGAAAAGCGGTTCGACGGCCAGGCTTCGCCGGCTTGACTTCATGCCGGCCAGCAATCGTACCAATCACTGCCCTTGTTCTACGTGCGCGCGACGATCACGTGGCCCTGAATCTTTCCCGATACGGGGCCGGGGCCGAAGCGTGAGACGATCAATTCTTCCGACCGATCCGTGACAGCGGCCAGCTTCGCCGCATCGCGAGCCTCCAGTTCGTTTCTCAAGGGAGTGCCCTGGCAGTATGCGATGGCGGGATGGCGCGCTGTAGGCGCCCAGCTTGAGTCGGTGATGGTGCCAATCTCGACCGTTTCGAACCCGGCCTGGCGGAGTTCATCGTGGATGAGGTCGATGTCGTGATAGCCGTGAGGCGTGCGGGCCAGAAACAGCGGCGGGTCTTCCGGAAAGATCTGCCCGGCCGCCCTGGTGACCAGGTTCGCGAACTCGTTTTCCTCGATGTGATCCCAGACATTGAACACGAACTGTCCTCCGGGCCGCAGGACGCGCCTGGCTTCGCGATAGCCCTTGATGCGGTCCGGAAAGAACATCACCCCGAACTGGCAGCAGACGACATCAAATGTCTGGTCGTCGAAGGGCAGGTCCAGTGCATCCGCTTGCTGCCAGGCAATGCGGCCGTCATCGCCCTGCCTGCTGGCGGCGCGATCCAGCATGGGCTGGTTCAGGTCGGTTACGACGTAGCTGCAGTCAGCGCCGAGTTTCGGTGCGAGAGCCCGGGTGACCACGCCGCTGCCTGCCGCTGTTTCGAGAACCGATTTCGGATTATCCGCAGCCACCTTGCAGGCAAGGTCGGAGGCGAAATTCTCGAAAATCAGGGGCACAAGATAGGTATCGTAGATCTCCGGGATGGAGCCTGCGAAAACCTTGTCGCTATCGGACATGCAATCCTCCCTTCGAAGAGAGGTGAATACCCACGCGGGAAAGTTTACACCTGTCCGTGGCCGTTGTCTGCAACAAGGTCAGGCCGTGCCAGGTCTTGCCGGGTGGCCACGAGAGCCTGTTCGAACATGGGGCCACGCGCTGCCAGGAGTGTTGCCGGGCAAAGGCGATGCAATCTTCGCGGTGGCAGGCAAGTGCTGAGCGAATGGCCTTGCCGAGATCGGCGTTCAGGCATCCGGCGCGATCAGACGTGATGACGTCGATTGGGCCTTCGACAGGAAAGGCAGCCACGGGAACGCCGCAGGCCAGTGCTTCGAGCATGACGAGGCCGAAGGTGTCGGTCCTGCTGGGAAAGACGAAAACATCTGCCGCCGACAGCGCGCCCGCGAGGGCATCCCCGTTCAGGTAACCGGTGAAGACGGCATCGGGGTAACGGAGCTTGAGGTCGGCCAGTTGCGGTCCGTCGCCGACAACAACTTTCGTGCCGGGCAGCTCGAGCGACAGGAAGGCGTCGATGTTCTTTTCTATCGCAACCCGGCCGGCATTGAGCATGACGGGCCGGGGCAGTCCCTCGAACATGCAGCTTTCAATCGGCCTGAACTGGGTGGTGTCCACGCCGCGCGTCCACACCCTGACGTGATCGAAGCCCAGTCCCTCCAGTCTGCGTGCGACGGTGGGGGTGGGCACGAGCGTTGCGCTCGAGGGCGAATGGAAACGCCTGAGCACGGCGTAAGAAAGGCTTGCAATGCCGGGCAGGGGCAGGCGTTCGGCGATCATTTCGGGAAAGCGGGAATGGAAGCTGGTGGTGAAGGCCAGCCCCCGTTTGAGGCAATGGCGCCGCGCAAACCAGCCAAGCGGTCCGTCGGTGGCGATGTGGATGCAATCCGGGCGCGCCTCGTCAATCTGGCGCGCCACGGCGACGGGAGACACCAGCGCAAGGCGAATTTCGGGGTAGGTGGGCAATGGAAAGGTGGGCTTGTCTTCCGGCGTCAGCAGGGTGACTCGGTGGCCTGCCGCGCGAAGCAGCCGTGCGACCGTAT